>NZ_JBSHAQ010000024.1:0-146289 GCF_053611585.1 Streptomyces sp. NPDC054794
GCCCTATCCCCCTCACGGTGGGCTCATGCGCCCCCCGCCGGCGCAAGCGCGGCCCGCGGCCCGCGCCCTGGCCCCCGGCAACCTCGCCTGGGCCCCCGCCCGCGTGCCTGTACCGGCCGAGAGCACCGGAAGCCGGTCACCCGGTCAGTGCGAGGCCGCGGGCACGGGCGTGAGCCGGTAGGCGTCCTCGTGGGTGATCACGCGGCCGGCGGTGGGCGGCGGGAAGTGGGTGCCCAGCAGCAGGGTGTTCGTGTCGGCCAGGGAGGCGAGGAGTTCGCGGCGGGTGGCCTCGGACCGCTCGGGGTCGATGTCGACGCACGCGCCGATGGCGGGGTGGGCGAGCTGGACCGGGTGGTGGATGCAGTCGCCGGTGATCAGTGCCCGGCCGTCCCGGCTGCCGAGTTCGACGGCGAGGTGTCCCGGAGTGTGCCCCGGCGTCGGGATCAGGCGCAGGCCGGGGGCGATCTCGGTGCCCTCGGCCGGGATGTCGACCAGGTCGAGCAGTCCCGCCTCCTCGACCGGCGTCACGGAGTCACGGAACATCTGCCGACGAGGTTCGTCCATGGCGTAGCCCGCCCAGAACTCCCGCTCGGTACGGGAGACGAGGTAACGCGCGTTCGGGAAGGTCGGCACCCAAGTGCCGTTCGCCTCGCGCGTGTTCCAGCCGACGTGGTCGGTGTGGAGGTGGGTGAGGACCACCAGGTCGACGGATTCCGGGGAGAAACCGGCGTCGGTCAGCCGCGTCAGGTAGTCGGTCCGCAGGTCGTGCCAGGCCGGGTTGGCCCGCGTCTTGCCGTTGCCGATGCCGGTGTCGACCAGGACCCTCAGCCCACCCGCCTCGAAGGCGAAGCTGTGGCTGTCCAGGCGCAGGACGCCGTCCCGGCCGGCGAAGTCGGGGCGCAGCCAGCCCTGTTCCGTGACCACGTCCGTGGTGGCGCCGGGGAGCAGCCAGGGTCCCGTCTGTGGTGGCAGGGGTGCCTCGTCGATGCGGTGGACGGTGACGTCGCCCACGGTCCAGGAGGGGCCGGTGAAGGTCTGCGGTGCGTGCATGGTCCGTCGTTTCCTCGGTCGCTGGCGGAGGTGGTCACGGGCGGTGCCGGCGTGCCGTACGGCGAGCCCTTAAGGCAAGGAGTTTGCGTTAAGTCACCGTAGGTCCTACGGGCGACTAACGCAAACATTTAGCTTTTGGTCCCGGGTGTCGCCAGGCACCCTGGCCTCCATCGGCATGCAGCTGCTGGGCCCGCCGGGGCCGCAGCTGAAGGGCCTAGACGCAAGGAATTCGCTTTAAGGTGGTCGCATGAGCAGGCAGATGGTGCGCCCCGGCGGTCGCAGCGCGCGGGTCCAGGCATCGGTGCACGACGCCGTGCGCGCACTCATGTCGGAGGTGGGCCGCGACGCCCTGACGGTCCCGCTGGTGGCCCAGCGGGCGGGCGTCACCCCGTCCACGATCTACCGTCGCTGGGGCGACCTGAAGGAACTGCTGTCGGACGTGGCGGTCGAGCGGCTGCGGCCCGACACCGTGCCCCGGGACCAGGGTGACCTGTCGGCCGATCTGACCGCCTGGGCCGAGCAGTTCCTGGACGAGATGGCGTCCGCGAGCGGCCGGGCCTACATCCGCGACGCCCTGCTCGGCGACCCGGACGGCCGCAACGCCGGCCAGTGCTCCGCCTATGCGGCCGAGCAGATCGACGTCATCCTCGGCCGCGCGACCGAACGCGGGGAGGACACTCCGGGTGTCGAAACGGTCGTCGACCGCGTCGTCGCGCCCCTGATGTACCGCATCCTCTTCCGCCCCGCCGGGCTCGACGGCACGTATGCCCGCCGGCTGGTGGCGGAACTCCTCGGCACAACCGACCGCGACGACCGCTGACCGAGGCCTATTCAGGCCTCGGTCCTGCTCAGGCCGGCTCGGTCCTACTCGGTCTCGCTCGGCTGACCGTCGGCCTCCGGCGCCGGTGCCTCCTTGGCCGTGTCGGGGGCGGTGTAGAAGACCGACGTGCCCTGCTTGGTGCGGTGAGCCTGGTTCCTGGCGACCAAATTTTCGAGGGTGGTGCGCACGACTGTCGTCTTGACGCCACGATCGGGGTGGATCTGGCCGAGGGCGGTGGCGACCTCCGCCGAGGAACGCGGTTCGCGCTGGTCGACGAGGTAGGCGCGGACGAGTTCCACCAGCGTGGGCTGGTCGGACGTGGGTGCCTTGGGTGCGGCGACAGGAGTTCTGGTCCGCTTCTTGGCGGGCGTCTTCGAGGTCGTCTTCGCGGGCGCCTTCGCGGGCTTGCGCCGTTTCTGCGCGGGGACGGAACCCTTTTCCGTGCTCTTTTCCGCGGTCCGGGGCGCCGCCTTTTCCGCCGTCGGCGGCGTCGAACTCTTTTCCGCGCTGTGCGGCATCGCCGCGATTCCGAGCGCCTCCTGCACATTCACGAGGACGGAGTGGTCACGCTGGAGCACACCCAACTGCTCCTGCAACGCGGCGATTTCCGCGCCGATGCGTTCCTGTTCCTTGACGTTGCGCTCAAGGTCGCTGGTGACCTGGTTGATGTACTGCGATGCCAACTCGGTGGCGGGAGCCGTGTGCTCAGTCATGTGCCGGCGCTCCTTGGTTCGGTGGCCTGGCGAATTGTTGCCGGGTCGTTCAGTGCAGTGATGATACGGGTGGGTGGCCCTGTTTGTTTGCGCCCCGTTGCGTTCGATATCGCGACCACGCTCCCGGCGGGACACGGGTGTTGTGTGTCAGGGCGCGGTGAACAGGTTCGGGAAGCGCGGCGCGAGCCAGGGTTTGCGTCCCCAGGCCAGAACCTGCCCCCGGGCCATCGCCCCATATGGATTGCGCCGACCCAGCGCGATGAGCAGGAAAGTGACGGGCTCGATGAGGATGGTGCAGTCCGGACTGTCCGGCCGCCCCGGGGTCACCCGCACGGTGCCGTCGCTGAGGGCGACGCCGATGGTCGCGCCGCCGCGCAGACGTATCGCGTACCGGGCCGTGAGGCCGCTGATGGCCGCGGTATCGGCGACGCGGGGCATGACCTGGAGCATGAAGGGCATACACAGCCCCACACGGTCGCGGTCGATCATGTGCGGGCGGCCCACCGCGCGGGCGAGGTCGTAACCGTGGCCCAGCATGTGCGTCAGCAGATAGGACGCGAGAGTGGCCTGGTCCAGGGGACCGAGAGGGGTCAGCAGGGGCCGGCTGTCGGCGCCGCCGTCGGCCTGCGCCCCGGTCCGTTCCACGGCCTCCAGGAACACCTCGGCCTGCTCGATGATCATCGCCGCGAGGGGCTGCGCCCGGCGCTCCTCGAACGCGGCGAGGGACTCCTCGTTGGCCGTCGCCAGACTCTGCGGTGTGCCGTCCCCGTAAGGGCGTTCACGCCCCAGCACGAGATCGGCCATCAGTTCGTTGGCCAGCGCCAGATGCGCGGCCGCCTCACCGATCGTCCACTGCGAGTTCGGTACGGCGGCGCCGCTGTCGGACACGTTCCGCAACAGTGCGGCGATGTCACCGGCGGTGTCCCGGATCGCCTGCCCGAGGCCTTCGGGCAACGGCCCCTCGATGTCCTGTCGTACCGTCGGATGCACCCCGCCCGCTCCCTGTCCGTGTTCCGCACCCGTCGCACACGGGGTGCGCGGTACCCAATCAGACTCGGGGGCGCGCGACAAGCCCTCCCGCGTACCCGCGGTAATTCGCTCGACATCGCGCGGACCTGCGGCGAGTGTGAACGTCATGCTGCAGGACGACATCTGGGACGCCGAGACCGCGCGGCGGTACGACACCCCCGGCACCGGCATGTTCGCGCCGGAGGTACTGACGCCGGCGGTGGACCGGCTCGCCGGGCTCGCGGGCGGGGGCGCGGCGCTGGAATTCGCCGTCGGGACGGGACGGGTGGCCGTGCCGCTCGTCGAGCGCGGAGTCCCGGTCACCGGTATCGAGCTGTCGCCCGCGATGGTGGAGCGGCTGCGCACCAAGGCGGACGAAGCGACCATCCCCGTGATCATCGGCGACATGGCGACCACCGCCGCTCCCGGGAAGTACGCCCTCGTCTATCTCGTGTACAACACCATCGCCAACCTGCTCACCCAGGCCGAGCAGGTCGAGTGCTTCCGCAACGCCGCCCGCCACCTCGCACCCGGCGGCCGATTCGTCATCGAGCTGTGGGTGCCGGAGCTGCGCAAGCTCCCCCCGGGCCAGACGGCCACCGTCTGGCGCACCGACCCCGACTACATCGGCCTGGACACCTACGACGTCCTGCGCCAGCACGTCGTCTCGCACCACTTCCGCATCGACGCGACCGAGCAGGCCCAGCTGTTCCGCACCCCGCACCGCTACATCTGGCCCGCCGAGCTCGACCTCATGGCCCAACTGGCCGGTTTCGACCTGGAGTCGAGACACGCGGACTGGACCGGCACCGAGTTCACCGCCGAGTCACGCTCCCACGTCTCCGTCTACCGGCTCCCGCCGCGCGAGTGACCGGCCTCAGGGGGCGGGGAACGGAAGGGCGTCCGTGTAGCCGTTGGACGGGCGGGTGATCTTCTTGACGGTGTGGGCGTCGAGGGCGACCTGGGCGGATTTCGTGCCCAGTGCCCCGCCGGGGTGCCAGGTTCCCGTGACGCTCACCCAGGTGTTGGCGGGCAGGGCCGGGGTCCCGTAGATCCGTATCTTGATCGACTGGGCGTCCGCCGCGCAGCAGGTGAGGATGATCCGGGTCAGGTACCAGCCGTCGCCCCGGCCGCCGGGCGTGACGAAGCCGGTCATCTGGATGCCGCGCCCCTTGATGGCCTGTTTGCGGTCCTGCTGCACCCGGCTGGTGAAGTCGGTGAGGGTCATCGGGACGGGCGAGGTCGAGGGCAGCGGGTCGAAGTGCTCCCGCTCGGGGACGGCCTCGGGGGCCTGCCGGGAGGCGGTGTAGGCGCCCAGGGCCGGTGGGGCGTAGAACAGCAGGCTCAGCGCGGGCAGGAGCAGCAGCCAGGCGACCCGGGGTACGCCGGAGTGGTCGTGGCCGTGTCCGGCGTGATCGTCATCCGTGTGGTGGTGACCGTCGTCGGTCTCCTCGTGCGCCGCCGGTTCGGTACCCCGGCCCGGGCGGCGGCGTGGCCATGCCTCGGCCACCGCCAGGGCGAGCAGTACCGCCCCCGACGCGATCAGCGCCGGACGCATGCCCGCCTTGACGTACCTGAGGCACAGGTCGGTGAAGAGCGAAGCGTGCAGGAGACCGAGGCCGCTGAGAGCGAGCAGGATGGTCTGGAGAGGTCGTTTCACAGCAGCACGCCTCCGATCACCACGCTGCACAGGATGGCGACGGCGGTCGTCGCGGTGGAGAAGCGGATCGCGAAGGCACGGCCGAAGGTGCCCGCCTGCAGGGCGATCAGCTTCAGGTCGACCATCGGACCCACCACCATGAAGGTCAGCCGCGCCAGCGGCGAGAAGCCGGTGAGCGAGGACGCGACGAACGCGTCGGCCTCGGAGCACACGGCGAGCACGATGGCGAGCGCGGCCAGGAACAGCACGGACAGCCAGGGCGAACCGGAGAACGCGTCGAGTACGGAGCGCGGGACGGCCACGTTGAAGGTGGCCGCCGCCATGGCCCCGACGACGAGGAAGCCGCCCGCGTGCAGGAAGTCGTGCTGGAATCCGGTCCGGAACTCCCTCCAGCGGCTGTGGCCCGGGCGGTGGCCGGTGTGTCGTGCGGCGGGCCTGAGCCATTCGGTGCGGCCGCGCCAGAGCCACAGCCAGCCCATCGCCGTGGCGGTGGCCAGGGAGGCGAGCAGCCGGGCCAGCACCATGGTGGGCCGGCCGGGGAAGGCGATGGCGGTGGCGGTCAGCACGACGGGGTTGATGGCCGGCGCCGACAGCAGGAACGCGAAGGCGGCGGCCGGGGTGACGCCCCGGCCGATCAGACTGTTCGCGACCGGGACCGACGCGCATTCGCAACCGGGCAGTACGACGCCGGCGGCTCCGGCGACGGGCACGGCGAGCACGGGACGCCGGGGCAGGATGCGGTTGAACACCTCGGCCGGCACGAACGCGTTGATGGCGCCGGACAGGGCCGTCCCCAGCAGCAGGAAGGGCAGCGCCTGCACCGTGACCGACAGGCAGACGGTCCGCCAGGCCTGAAGAGCCGGTCCGCTGACCGACTGGCCGACGAGGACCAGCGCCGCACCGGGCAGGATCGCGGCGGCCACGAGCAGCAGCGGCCAGTACCGGGGCGGCTCGCCCCCCGGCGCTTCGGCGGCCTGTCCCGGGGGAACGGCCGCGGTTGCCTGGCCTTCGGCCAGTTCGTCTGTCTTCTGCACCCCGGCTCCGTATGTCTGATGATCGGACCGAACATAGCGGAGGTTGGCCGGACCCCGTGGCGTCGGGGGCACCCCTCGGAACTCGGCGGGCCCTCGGTCCGACTCCTGAAGTGGTGCGGCTCGATCCGAGTGACGCCGTACACACGTGATCTGGAGACACGGTTGATGGACGAGTCCCGGCATTCCTCCTTTGGCGCGGACGCGGTGGCACGCGGGTGGGTACCCCCGCCCGCCCTCTGCGGGTTCCTCCTGCTCCTGGCCCTGATGTTCACGCTGTCGTACGCCATCGGCGCCGCGGCGGGACCCGTCGCGCCCGGCATGCACGGCGGCGGGACCGACCGCGGGGGCGGCGGGGGAGGGGGCATGGACCGCATGGGGGACATGGGCGACACCGGGGATCCGCACGGGGGGAGTCACTGATGGGCGCGGAAGCCGTGGGCACCCGGGTCACGACCGATCTGACCGTCGGTGGTATGACCTGCGCGGCCTGCGTCAGACGGGTCGAGAAGAAGCTCGGCAGGCTGGAGGGCGTCACGGCGACCGTCAACCTGGCCACCGGGCGGGCCCGGGTGAGTCATCCGGCGGAGATCGCCGCCGAAGAACTGGTCGCGGCCGTCGAGCAGGCCGGGTACACGGCCGCGCTTCCCGAACCGCCCAGGGAACAGCGGCATGCGGGCAATGGGAATAAATCGCGTAAACCGGACGACAGTGATGTTGAGAGCGCGCGGGTCGAGCGTGAGCGGCTCGTGGTCACCGCCCTGCTCGCCGTGCCGGTGCTCGCCCTGTCCATGGTGCCCGGCCTGCAGTTCCGGAACTGGCAATGGCTGTGCTTCGCGCTTGCCGCCCCCGTCGCCGTGTGGAGCAGTCGGCCGTTCCACGCGCGGGCGCTGCGCGGGCTGCGGCACTCGGCGGCGACCATGGACACGTTGGTGTCGCTGGGCGTGGCGGCCTCCTTCTCCTGGTCCGCGTACGCGCTCTTCCTCGGGGGCGCCGGGCAGCCCGGGATGCGGATGCCGTTCAGCCTGGTGCCCTCCGCCCCGGACGGCGTGGCCCACGTCTACCTCGAAGCGGCCGTCGGCGTACCGCTGTTCGTCCTGGCGGGGCGCTTCCTGGAGGCGCGTGCCCGGCGCGGAACCGGGGCGGCGCTGCGCTTGCTCGCCCGGCTCGCCGCCAAGGACGTGTCGGTGCGCGAGGGCACGTCCGAACGGCGGGTGCCGATCGAGGAGTTGGGGGTCGGGCAGGTCTTCGTCGTACGGCCGGGAGAGCGGGTCGCCACCGACGGCGAGGTGGTGGAGGGCAACTCCGCGGTGGACCTGTCCCTGGTCACCGGGGAGAGCGAACCCGTCGAGGTCGGCCCCGGCTCCACCCTGGTCGGCGGAGCCGTCAACGCCGGCGGGCTGCTGCTCGTACGGGCGACCGCCGTCGGCGCCGACACCCAACTCGCCCGCATCATCCGGCTGGTGAGCGAGGCGCAGGCGGGCAAGGCGCGGGCGCAGCGGCTGGCCGACTCGGTGGCCGAGGTCTTCGTACCCTGCGTCCTGGCGCTGGCCGTGACCGCGCTCGGCTTCTGGCTCGGCGCCGGTGCCGATCCACAGGCCGCCGTCACCGCGTCCGTGGCCGTCCTCGTCGTCGCCTGCCCCTGCGCGCTGGGCCTGGCGACGCCGACCGCGCTCATGGCCGCCACCGGCCGGGGCGCCCGACTCGGCGTCCTCGTCGGCGGACCGCAGGCCTTGGAGGGGTTGCGGCACATCGACGCCGTCGTGCTCGACAAGACCGGCACCCTCACCTCCGGCCACATGAGCGTCGCCCGGGTCACGGCCGTGCCCGGCGGCCTGGGAGCGGAGGCCGTGCTGCGGCTGGCGGGCGCGGTCGAGCAGGGCTCGGAACACCCGCTGGGCCGGGCCGTCACCGCGTACGCCCGGCAGGCACTGCCCGAGCGGCCGCTGCCCGAGGTGAGCGGGTTCACCGCCGTGCCCGGGCAGGGAGTGCGCGGCCGCGTCGAGGGTCGGCTGGTCGAAGTCCTCGCCCCCGACGACGAGGTGCCCGGCGCCCTTGCGGACGCGATGTCCGTCACCGACGCGGCCGCCCACACACCCGTCCTGGTACGCGTGGACGGGGCGGTCGAGGCCCTGATCGAGATCGGTGACGTCGTACGGTCCGGCAGCTACCGGGCCGTGGACCGGCTCAGGCGTCTCGGCGTGCGTCCGGTGCTCGCCACCGGCGACCGGGAGGCACCCGCACGCGCCGTCGCGGCGGACCTCGGCATCGAGGAGGTGCACGCCCGCTGCACACCCGAGGACAAGGCCGGCCTCGTGGCGGACCTGCGGGAGCAGGGCCTTCGGGTCGCGGTCGTCGGCGACGGCGTGAACGACGCCGCCGCGCTGGCCGGCGCCGACCTGGGCATCGCCCTGGGCAGCGGCACCGACGTCGCCATCGGAGCCGCCGACGTGACGCTGGTACGCGGTGACATCGAGGTACTCGCGGACGCCGTCCTGCTGGCCCGGCGGACGCTCGGCACCATCCGCGCCAACCTCGTGTGGGCCTTCGGCTACAACGCGGTGACCGTGCCGCTCGCCCTGGTCGGCCTGCTCAGCCCGATGTTCGCCGCGGCCGCCATGTCGGCCAGCTCGCTGCTCGTGGTCGGCAACAGCCTGCGGCTGCGCGCCTGGCAGCCCTCACCCGCCCGGAGGCGTACCCGATGACCGAGCCGAACCCCTGGCGGCCCACCGGCCGCCGGCTGACCGAGGCCCTGTTCACCGCGCTCACGCCCATCGCCGCGTGCAGCGTGGCCCTCGCCGTCCTGACGACCTGGGTCGGGGCCGGGAAGGCGGGCAGCCCGGCCCGGATCTCCGTCACGGCCGGGCGGGTCTTCCTGCCGTACGGCGACACCACACAGACCGCGGCGTTCTTCGACATCACCAACGTCGGTGGCGCGGACGACCGGTTGATCGGCGTGACGTCGTCCGCGGCGCCCCAGGAGATGACCCTCGGCCGGCACAGCTCCGCCGGCGACGGAGCCGCCTACAAGGCCGACTTGAAGGCGGCCACAGTTCCGGCGGGCGGTGAGCTGAACATGTCCCCGCACGGCCTGGACGTGACCCTGCGGGCCGGGGCGGGCTGGCGGGCGGGCGACCTGGTTCCGTTCACGCTGTACTTCGAGCACAGTGGGCCTGTCGAGACGGAGGCGGTGGTGATGCGGCCGAGCGGCAGCGGCTGGTGAGCGCCGGTACCCGAGGGTGGCCGCAGGAGCGGCCCACCTCAGTTGTCGGGCTCAACTGCCCCCGGGTTCCCACGTGTTGTCATGAGCCAGATCACACCGCGCGGCGTGAGTCCGAGCCCCGGTGGATCCGCGTACCCTCGCATGACGAGCAAGGCCCGGATGCGAGGATGGGGCGCCATGACAGCAGGGTGGTGTTCTCGCACGATACGGGCCGCGGTGTTCGCGGCCGTGTGCGTGCTGCTCGCCGCCCTGGGCCACGTCCTGATGTCGGGGAGCGACGTGCCCGCGTGGGCGCTGGCCGCCGGCGTGGCCCTGACCGGTGCCGCGGGCTGGTGTCTGGCGGGGCGTGAGCGCGGGCTGCCGTTGGTGGTCACGGTCGTGGTCGCCGCCCAGACGGTGCTCCACGAGGCGTTCGCCTACGCGCAGTCGGTGTCCGGGGGCCCGGTCTCCATGGACATGGGCGGCGTGGGCTCCGTGAACGTGGGTTCCATGGACATGGGCGGCTCGATGCGCATGGACTCCATGGACATGAGCCGCATGGATCACATGTCCCACATGGATCACCTGGGACACATGGGCCACTCCATGGACGGCGGCTCGTCGTCGTTCGGCATGCTCGCCGCCCACCTGCTGGCCGCGCTGCTGTGCGGCCTGTGGCTGGCCCACGGCGAACGGGCCGCCTTCCGGATCCTGCGTGCCGTGGCCGGGTGGCTGGCGGCACCGCTGCGGCTGCTGCTCGCCCTGCCCGTCACCCCGGACCGTCCGTGTCCGGGCGTGCGCCGCCGCGGCTCGGAGCGGGCGCCGCGGCGTCCGCCGCTGACCGACTCGATCACCTCTCGGGGTCCGCCGGTGGGGAGCGCTGTCGTCTGACGACAGCCGGTTTCCCGAGGCCGCGCGATCGCGCCTCGGGCTGTGGCCGTACGCCCGTTCAGGCGCCGTAGCGGTGATGCCGCCGCGCGCCGTCGCGTCGTAGGGCCGTCTCCCCACTCACCGGACCGTCCGCGCGCGCTCGCCCGCCGCCGGTCCGGATCACGGATGACCGAGAAGGACACCAGGTGATGACTCCTGCCCTGCCCACCTCGCGCCACCAGGGCGCCACGACGACGGCGCTCGACGAGTCGACGACCGCGTGGGCGCTCGCTGCCCGGGGCGGTGACGCGGACGCGGTCGACCACTTCGTCCGCGCCCTGCACCGCGACGTCCAGCGCTATGTGGCCCACCTGTGTGCGGATCCGCAGGCCGTCGACGACCTCGCCCAGGACACCTTCCTGCGCGCGCTCGGCAGCCTGCACCGTTTCGAGGGCCGCTCGTCGGCCCGCGCCTGGCTGCTGTCCATCGCCCGCCGCGCGGTGATCGACAGCTACCGGTACGCCGCCGCCCGGCCCCGCCTGGCCGACGTACCGGACTGGCGGACGGCCGTCGAGCTGGCCCAGCCGCAGGGCCTGCCCGGCTTCGACGACGGCATCGCGCTGCTCGACCTGCTGGCCGCGCTGCCCCAGGAGCGCCGCGAGGCGTTCGTCCTCACCCAACTGCTCGGCCTGCCCTACGCGGAGGCGGCCGAGGTCAGCGACTGCCCGGTCGGTACGGTCCGTTCCCGCGTCGCCCGCGCCCGGGCGACCCTGACACACCTGCTGGACGAGGCGGACCGGCCCGAACCGGCCGTGCTGGTGGGCTGAGACAAGACCGTTGCGAGGGGTGGTGTCCGCCGGAAGCCGACGGGCACCACCCACCTCGACTCGGGGGCGGGAGCGGTCCGTCCGAGCCAGTTCGCCGACCTTCGGGAACTCGGGCCGCGTTCGGCCCGACTACTGGACCGGGTGACGGAGGGTCACCCGCGTACCGAGTGGATCCGGGAGTTGTTCGATGCGTTCTCGTGTGTGGGGCAGTACGGCGGCCGTCGTGCTCGGCGGCCTGCTGGCGACGGGCTGCGGAGGCGGGACGGACAAGACGTCGGACGAGAACGCCGGCAGGGCCGTCACCGGCGGCTACCCGGTCTCCGTCACCGACTGCGCGGGCGCCGGGACCACCTTCTCCGGCGCACCACGGAAGATCGTCACCAGCAACGCCTCCGGCCTGGAACTGCTGCTCCGGCTCGGCGCCGGCGACCGGGTCGTCGGCACCGGCTTCCCGCCCGGCAAGGGCACGCTGCCCGCCGCCCTGGACGCGCAGGCCCAGCAGGTGAAGGTGCTCGGCCGGAGCGTGATCCCGAAGGAGAAGCTGCTCGGCTCCGGTGCCGACCTGTACATCGACACCTTCGCCTCGATGGGCGGCATGGGCGGCTCCGGCATGGGGGACGCGCCGACGGCCGAGGAGTTCGAGGCGGCCGGGATCAAGCACATCTACCTCAAGTCCACCGCGTGCGCGGCGCACGGCGACGCCCCCGTGACCGATCTGTCCGCCGTCGAGGCCGACATCACCTCCCTCGGTGCCGTCACCGGCACGCGCGCGAAGGCCACGGAACTCGTCGCCGGGATGAAGAAGAAGGTGGACGCCGTCCACAAGGCGATCGGCGGCACGCCCGAGGGCAAGCGGCCGACGTACTTCTTCTTCGACTACGACGCCGGCACCAAGCAGCCCACCGTCACCTGCAACCGGCAGATCGCCAACGCCGTGATCACCCTGGCCGGCGCCCGCAACGTGTTCGCCGACTGCGACGGCGACTACCGGCAGGTCGGCTGGGAGGACGTGATCGCCAAGAACCCCGACTGGATCCAGCTCGGCGTGCGCGACCGTGGCGGCGAGGAGGCGAACGACAAGGCCTTCGACGAGGCCGAGCGGTGGCTGAGGTCCAACCCCGCCACCAAGGGCCTGAAGGCGGTACGGAAAGGCCACTTCCTGCGCATCGGCTCGGAGCGGACCACCATCGCCTCAGTCGCGAACGCCGACACCGTCGAGGCGATCGCCAAGACCCTCTACCCGGGCGAGGTCGGCTAGCCGTGGCCCTCACCCTGGCGCGCCGCAAGGCGGACGGCGCCGCCCCCGCAACGCGCGGACTGCCCGCGGGGCCGCTGGCGCTGGCCCTGGGCGTGGCCCTGCTCGCCGCGCTCACGGCCGCCGTGGCCTGGGGTTCGACCTCCATCCCGCCGGCCGAGGTGTGGGGCGTGGTGTGGCGGCGGCTGTCGGGCGAGGCACCGCGCGCGGGCACCGACGATCTGATCGTGTGGCAACTACGCCTCCCACGCGCTCTGTTGGCGGCACTGGTCGGCGCCGGACTGGGGCTCGTCGGTACGGCCGTACAGGCCCTGGTCCGCAACCCGCTCGCCGACCCGTATCTGCTCGGCATCTCCAACGGCGCGTCCCTCGGCACGGTCGCCGCCATCGTGCTGGGACTCGGCACGGGCGGAGCCCTCGGCATCGGCCTGTCCGGCGCCGCATTCGCGGGGGCCCTGGCCACCTTCGTCCTGGTGTGGGCCGTGGCCCGGCGCGGTGGCGGATTCGCCCCGCTGCGGCTGGTGTTGGCGGGCGTGGCCATCGGCCAGTTCCTGTCCGGCTTCACCAGCTACCTCGTCCTGCAGGCCGGGGACGAACAGCAGACGCACAGCGTGCTGTTCTGGCTCATGGGCAGTCTCGGCGGGGCGAACTGGCAGCTGCTGGCGGTGCCCGCCGTCGCCGTACCCCTCTCGGGGCTGTGGCTCCAGGCCCGCGCCCGTGGCCTGAACGCCCTGCTCATGGGCGACGAGACGGCGGCCGGACTCGGCATCGACGTCACCCGTCTGCGCCGTGAGCTGTTCACCGTGACCAGCGTGCTCACCGGAGTCCTGGTCGCGGTCTCCGGCGCGATCGCCTTCGTCGCCCTGATGGTGCCGCACGTCTGCCGCCTGGTCGTCGGCGGCGACCACCGGCGACTGCTGCCCCTCTCCGCGCTGTTCGGCGCCCTGCTGCTGGTGGTGGTCGACATCGTCTGTCGTACGGCGATGGACGCGCAGGAGCTGCCGGTCGGCGTGGTCACCTCGCTGCTCGGGGCTCCCGCCCTGCTGTATCTGCTGGACCGACGCCTGGGGAGCGGCAGTTGAGGATCGACATCGAGGACCTGCGGGTCGCCTACGCGGGCCGCACGGTCGTGGCCGACGCCCGTCTGGTGGCCGCCGAGGGCGAGATCACCGGGCTCGTCGGGCCCAACGGCAGTGGCAAGTCCACGCTCCTGCGCACCGTCTACCGGCATCTGAAACCCGCCGCCGGACGGGTGTTGCTGTCGGGCACCGACCTGCGCGAGCTGAGCCCGGCGCGGTCGGCGCGGCACGTGGCCGCGCTGCCGCAGGAACGCGGAAGCGACTTCGAGCTGAGCGTGCGCGAGGTCGTGGCCATGGGGCGTATGCCCTACAAGCGGGCCTTCGCGGGCGAGGACGCCACCGACCGGGACAAGGTCGCCCGCGCCTTGGCGGACGTCGGCATGGCCGGGCAGGCGGACCGCCGGTTCACGGCCCTGTCCGGCGGCGAACGCCAACGCGTGCTGCTGGCCCGGGCGTTCGCCCAGGACCCCGACGTCCTCGTGCTGGACGAGCCGACCAACCACCTCGACATCCGCCACCAGGTGGAGCTGCTCGCCCTGTTGCGCGGCCAACGCCGTACGACGTTGGTGTCGCTGCACGACCTCAACGCGGCCGCCTCCGTCTGCGACCGGCTGCACGTGCTGCACGCCGGGTCCGTGGTCGCCTCCGGACGGCCGCGCGAGGTGCTGACACCGGAGTTGATGGCGGAGGTGTTCGGCGTCCGGGCGACCGTGGTCGACCACCCCCTCACCGGCGACCCGCTGATCGCCTTCGACCACCGGGCCCCGGCCGGCATCGAGGAACCGGCGGCCATACGGACGGCCGCCGGATGACGCGACGCGGGAACTCACCCGACCCCGCGCCCGACTTGTGGGACGAGGCGGCCGGCCGGCTGCCCGCCGACCGGGGGAGAGACGCCAAGGTGCCACAGAACAGGCCAGGTTCGGAGCGGCCCGAGAGCAGGCCCGGTTCGCAGCGGCCCGGCCACGGCCCCGTCGACGAGGACCGCTGGCTGCTGGTGGCCGTCGCGGGCGTGCTGTCGTTCGTGGCGATGCTCGACATGAACATCGTCAACATGGCCCTCGCGGACATCGCCGACGGTCTCCACACCTCCGCCGCCACCGCCCAGTGGGCCGTCCTCGGCTACCAACTGCCCGTCGTCGCCCTCCTGTTGCCGGTCGGCAGGTGGCTCGACGGGATGGGGATGCGGTCCGCCGTCCTGGCCGCCACCGCCGGCTTCGGCCTGTGCAGCGTCCTGGCCGCCGCCGCGCCCTGGGCCGCCTGGCTCATCGCCGCCCGCCTCGCGCAGGGCGTGTGCGGAGCGGTGCTGTTCGTCCTGATGCCGCTCCTGGCCATGCGATCCGTACGGCCGGAGCTGCGCGGCCGGGCGATGAGCGTGCCCGCCACCCTGGGCCCGCTGGGCGCGGTGACCGGACCGGCGATCGGCGGCCTGCTCCTGGACCACCTGGGCTGGCACGCCGTCTTCCTGGTCAAGGTGCCCTTCTGCCTGTTCGCGCTGTTCGTGGCCCGGCGGGCGATGCCGCCGGACGGAGGGCTGCGCACGCCCGACCGGCGCGCCACGGCGGACGCCCTGCTGGTGGCCGGCGGCGTCGCCGTCCTGCTGCTCGCGCTGACCCTGGCGTCGCGCGGCCCGGTGTGGCTCGCCCTCGCGGTGGCCGCGGGGCCGCCGTTGTGGTGGTGGCTGCGCGGTCCGAGCGGGCGCACGGCGGCCGGGGCGCTGCGCGGCGCGGGACTGTTCCGGGCCCATGGGGCGGTACTGGCCCTGGCCGCCGCGTTCGCCGCCATGCACTACGTCGTCGCGCTGCACCTCCAGCGCGACGACGGGGTCAGCGCCACCACGACCGGGCTGACCGTCCTCGCCTTCCCGCTCGGCATGGGCCTGGCCGGACCGCTGGCCGGACGCCTCGCGGACCTCCCCGTCGCTCGGCCTCGCTCGCGCGGGGGGACCCCCAGCGACGCCCGCCCGGTGACCGTCGCCGGCGCCCGCCCGGTGGCCGTGGCCGGCGCCGTCCTCACCGCGGCCGGCCTGCTCCTGCTGGTGGCGCTCGGCGACGACTGGTCTCCGGCGGACGTGGCCTGGCGGCTCGCGCTGGCCGGGATCGGCATGGGCCTGAACGGCGGACCGACCCAGGCGCTGGTCATGGGCGCCGCGCCGGCGGACCGCGCGGCCACCGTCGGCTCCACGGTGCAGCTCGCCCGCAGCCTCGGCTTCACCCTCGGCCCGGCCCTGGCCACCGCGGTCGGGGCCTTCACCGGACCCGGCGGCGGCGCCCGGGCCGGGCTCGCCCTGGCCGCCACCGCCGCCTGTCTCGCCGTCCCCCTGCTCGCGCTGCCCGGGCGGCCACCGGCCCGCGTGCCGGAGAACACCCCCGACGCCGCCCACACCTGACCCAGGAGACATCCCCATGTGCGGAATCACCGGCTGGGCGTCCTTCCACCACGACGCCCGCACCCAGGCCCCGGTCATCGAGGCCATGACCGCGACCCTCACCCCGCGCGGCCCCGACGCCCGGGGCGTCTGGCTCGGCGAGCACGCCGCGATCGGCCACCGCCGCCTGGCCGTCATCGACCTGGCCGGCGGGGTACAGCCGATGACCGATCGGCCCGACCGGCCGGCCCTCGTGCTCAGCTACAGCGGCGAGATCTACAACCACCACCGGCTGCGGTCCGAACTGCGTGGGCGCGGCCACGACTTCCGTACCCGCAGCGACACCGAGGTGGTGCTGCGGGCGTACGCCGAGTGGGGCGAGAACCTCGCCGATCACCTGGAGGGCATGTTCGCCCTCGCCGTCTGGGACGAACGGGCCCAGCGGCTGCTGCTCGTCCGCGACCGCCTCGGCGTCAAGCCCCTGTTCTGGGCGGCCGTCGACGGCGGCCTGGCCTTCGCCTCCGAGCCCAAGGCCCTGTTCGCCCACCCGGAGATACGGCCCCGGGTGGACGCCGACGGACTGCGGGAGGCGTACAGTCTGCTGTTCAACACCGGCCCGACCGTGTGGTCCGGGGTGCGCGAGGTCGAACCCGGCGGCATCCTCGTCCTGGACCGGGACGGCGTCCGCGAACGCCGCTACTGGCAGCTGGAGGCCCGTCCGCACACCGACGACCGGGACACCACCGTGGAGCGGATCGGGGAGCTGGTCGGCTCGGCGGCGCGCGGCCAGTTGGAGGCCGACGTCCCGCTGTGCAGCCTGCTGTCCGGCGGTATCGACTCCACGGTCCTGACCGCCCTGCTCGCCGACGAACTCCGGCTGCGCGAAGGCCCCGGCGCTCGCATCCGCTCGTACGCCGTCGACTACAGCGACCAGGCCGAGCGGTTCACCGGCGACGTCCTGCGCACCGGCCACGACACCCCGTACGCCGCCGAGGCCGGCGCCTTCATCGGCACCGACCACAGCACCGTCGTCCTCGACCCGCGCGCCCTGCTCGACCCCGAGCACCGCATGGCCGTCGTCGCCGCGCGGGATTCGCCCATCGGCGTCGGCGACATGGACACCTCGCTGTACCTGCTGTTCGGGGAGATACGACGGCACTCCACCGTCGCCCTGTCCGGCGAGGCCGCCGACGAGGTCTTCGGCGGCTACCCCTGGTTCCACAACCCCAAGGCGCTCGCCGCCGAGACGTTCCCCTGGCTGCTGGTCACCGGCGACGAGGCGGCCATGCCCCTGAACCCGGAACTCGACCTCCGCATCGGCGAGTTCCGCGACGACACCTACCGCGGGGCCCTCGCCGCCGTGCCCCACCTGGACGGCGAGAGCCCGGCCGAGCACCGGCAGCGCGAGATGCAGCACCTGTCCCTGACCCGCTGGCTGCGCCAACTCCTGCACCGCAAGGACAGGTTGAGCATGGCCCAGGGCCTGGAGGTGCGGGTCCCGTACTGCGACCACCGTCTCGTCGAGTACGCCTTCAGCACCCCCTGGGCGCTGAAGAGCTTCGACGGCCGAGAGAAGAGCCTGCTGCGCGCGTCGGGCGCCGGCCTGGCCCCGGACTCCGTGCTGCACCGGCCCAAGAACCACTACCCGGCCACCCACCACCCCGACTACAACCGCGGTCTGCAGGACCTGGCCCGCGACGCCCTGGCCACCGAGCAGGTCCGCGCCCTGGCCGACGAGACCCGCGTCAAACCCTGCCTCGACACCCCGCCCGACCGACTGGAGTGGGGGCACCGCCTGCGCCTCGAACGGGTCGTCGACCTCGCCCTGTGGCTGGACCACCACCAGCCCGAACTCGCCCTCTGAGGAGCCTCCGCATGACCACCCAGGAACCCCGCACGGCCATGGACCGGGAGACGCTCCCCGACCCCGTGCCGCTGATGGGCTGCCCCTACAAGGCCGATCCCTACCCCCTGTACGAGCGGATGCGCGAGGCCGGCCCCGTCCACCGGGTCCTGTTCCCCAGCGGTGTGCGGGCCTGGCTCGTCACCGGGTACGAAGCCGCCCATGCCGCGCTCGGCGACGACCGCCTGGGCAAGAACCACGACCGCGGCAACGACCGCTGGCGCGCCCGCGCCTCGATCATGCCCGAGCCGCAGCACTCCCAGCTCCAGGTCCACCTGCTGCACCAGGACCCGCCGCGGCACACGGGCATGCGGCGCCTGGTCACCGACGCGTTCACCCCGCGCCGGGTCGAGGAACTCCGGCCCCGTTTCCAGGAACTGGCCGACAGGCTCGTCGACGCCCTGCCCGAGAGCGGTCCCGCCGACCTCGTCACCGGTTTCGCCGCCCACTTCCCCTTCCGGGTCCTCGCCGAAGTCATCGGCCTGCCACCGGAGTTGGCGGACCGCTTCGACCGGGACTGGGGCAAGGTCGTCCAGCCCGTCGGCCCCACCGACCCCGGACGTCCGCGCTACGAGGCACGCCTGAAGGGTCTGCAGGTCTACATCGCGGACGTCGTCGCCCACAAGCGCGAGCACGGGGACGACGGCCTGCTCAGCCGCCTCGTCGTGGCCCGCGACCGCGGCGAACTGTCCCCGGAGGAGCTGGACTCGATGATCTTCCAGCTCCTGGTGGCGGGACAGGAACCGGTCACCAACCAGATCACCACCGCCCTCATCGCCCTCTTCCGCCACCCCGACCAGCTCGCCCGGCTGCGCGAGCACCCGGACCTGCTGCCCCGGGCGGTCGAGGAACTCCTGCGCCACGACAGCGCCTTCGAGCTGACCACCTGGCGCTTCTTCGACCAGGACAGCGACCTGCACGGCACGAGGGTTCCGGCCGGCGACTCCGTGATCGTCTCCCTGTGCGCCGCCAACCGCGACCCGCGCCGCTTCCCCGACCCCGACACCCTCGACCTCGACCGCAGCCCCAACCCCCACCTCGCCTTCGGCCACGGCATCCACTTCTGCCCCGGCGCGGCGCTGGCCCGCGTCGAACTCCGGATCGCCCTGGGCACGCTCCTCGCCCGGCTGCCCGGCCTGCGTCTGGCCGTCCCGGACGAGGACATCGAGTGGATCCCGGCCGTCCTCGGCCGAGGCGCCCACCACCTGCCCGTCGGCTACGACCGACGCCTCTGACCCCGGCCCACGCCTGACCGGGGCCTAGGGCCTCTCGTCTGGGTCATGCCGGGCTCGCGGGCCCTGGTGCCGTGCCTCGCCGCGTTGTCGTCGGTTGCCATGGCTCCGCCATGACGCCCTCCTCCGCCTTGCGATGCACGGCACCAGACCCCGCTCCCTGATCCGGCCTGATCCAAACGAAAGACCCAAGTCCGGCCGGCCCCGGCCCGTCGGAGCGACCCCACCTTCCCGACAGCGCGCCCGGCCCCCGCCACGGCGCCATGCCGTCATGCCATCGCGCCCCGATCCAAGCCCCCCGGAGACCTGCCATGCCGCTGACCACCGCGCCCGACACCCGCCCCACGAGCGTCGGCGCCGCCATCCTGAATCTGCTCCTGCCCCACCACCGCACGGTCGACCACGCCCCCGTCGCCGCGGAGGCCTTCCCCCACCAACTCCGGCTGATCACCGACTTCGTACGCCGTGACGCCCCCGTCGTGTTCACCCTGCCCGGCTTCCCCTGCAAGTCCCCCAACCCGGCCAAGGTCCTGGGCCACCTCCCCGACCAGGGAGAGCGCCTCTCCCTGACCTTCCTCCACGCCCTCTGCACGCACATCGAGCGGATCCACCCGCCCGGCGCCCACGTGATCATCTGCTCCGACGGCCACGTCTTCGGCGACCTCGTCCGCGTCCCCGACGAGCACATCGACGCCTACGCCGACGAACTACGCGTCCTCATATCCCGGTTGGGCCTGACCAGACTCTCCGTCTTCGACCTGCGCGACGTCCTCGGCGACCTCCCGCACGACACGAAACGCGCCCACGTCCACGACCGCTACGCCCCCGCCCTGGACGCCCTGCGCGCCGAGACCCGCGCCGACGCCCACTCCCTCGCCCTCTACCGGGGCATCACCCGCTTCCTCGTCGAGGACACCGCCGACCACATCGGCACCCGCTCCGCCCTGCAGCGCGAGTGCCGTCGGCGTGCGTACGGGGTCATCCAGCGCAGCCGCGCCTGGGGCGCGCTGATCGCCGAGCACCACCCCGAGGCCATACGCCTGTCCATCCACCCCCAGCCGATCGGCGCCCCCAAGTTCGGCATCCGCCTCCTGGACGCCCCCGACGCCTGGACCACCCCTTGGCACTCGGCGGCCCTGCGCCGCACGGACGGCACCTGGGCCCTCATGCCCCGCGCCCAGGCGGCCCGCCTGGGACGCCTGGTACGACACGAGGGCCGGGCCAGCCACTTCGAGCAGACCTGAGCCGGTCGACGGCGGGCGGGTCAGGGGGCCGCGGCATCGAGGACCCCGCCCGGCATGCCGACCAAGCGGGGCGGGGTCCTCGGCGGTCTGTGTCTGTGGCGTAGACGGCCGGAGGTCAGTTCTCCTGCTCGTCCGGGCCCTCGGGAGCGAGCAGCACCGCCACGCGGCTGGCGTGGGCGACGGCGTCGCTGACGCGCGGGTTGAAGAAGGCCTCGACGCTGCCCCGGTGGTGGGGGCTGATGACGATGAGGTCGGCCCCGGCCTCCTCGGCGACGGTGGAGATGGTGGTGGGGATCTGCGTGGTCAGGCCGTGGGCGAGCGTGCCGTCCGCCGCAACCCCCCGCTCCCGCAGTTCGGCCACGGCTTCGTCGAGGACGGCCTTGGCCTCGGCGTCGTCCTCCAGCGGGAGGACGGCGGCGATCGAGGCGGCCGACGCGGCGATGTGCAGGACACTGACCTTGGCGTGGGTCAGCAGGGCCAAGTCGCCTGCCAGACGTATCGCGGAGCGACGTGCGGGGCTCGGATCGATGGCGACCAGGATGTGCTGGAACACTGACATTCACCTTTCGGGCAAGTGCGCGCGTACCGGTCGGATGGCCGGGACAGCGGTGGTACTCGTTGGAGGCAACCGCGCACAGCAGCCCGGTGTTCCTCGATCACGGGCCGATTTCGAGAAGATCGGCCGAGAGGAGTCAGTCGGTGGCGAAGCGGTCCGGGGTGATCTCCTCGGACAGGAACTTGTCGACCACCGCGTTGAACGCCGAGGGGTTCTCCAGGAAGGGGAAGTGCGAGTTCGCCTCGCTCGCCGGGAAGACGTGCAGCCGGGCGTCCGGGATCTCGTGCGCGATGAACCGCTGGGAACCGGGCTCGACATGACTTCCCTCACAGCCGATCACCAGCGTCGGCACGTCCACACGCGGCAGCAGGTCACGCCAGTCCTGAGCGCAGTGGTCGAAGAGCAGGGGGACACCTGCGTGAGCGGGCGTCGAGCTGATCTGCCCGGCGACGAAGGCGAGGATCTCCGGGTCCGGGTCACCGGAGAACATGCCGCGCACGAAGTCGTGGTGGACGCGGTCGCCGTCGGGGCCCGCGAGCGCGGCGCCGAGCGCGAGGAGCCCGGCCACGTCGAAGATCGCGCCGGACTCGCGCTGCTCCTCGGACGACATCCAGGGCACGGCGGCGACGGCCGCGGGCTGGTCCACGGCGACGAAGCGCCGGATGCGGCCGGTGCCGTACTGATCCATGAAGCTCCACCACACCGACACGCCCATCGACCATCCGAGAGCGTCGAAGCGGTCGAGCCCCAGCTGGTCGACGAGGCCGAGGACGTCGGCGGCCAGGCGGGAGACGCGGTAGCCGTGGTGAGGTTTGTCGGAGACGCCGTGGCCGCGCAGATCGAGAGTGATCACGCGATGGGCGGGGGCCAAGCCGCCCAGCTGGTGCCTGAACATCTCCTGCGTCTGGCCCCAGCCGTGCAGCAGGATCAGCGGGACGCCGTCGCCCCCGCTGTCGCGGTACACCAGACGCACGCCGTCATTGGTCGTCAGCTCGCCCACTGGTCCCGCCCGTTTCCCTGCCCGATCGGGGCAGCCGTTCGCACGCCCGCCGTCCCGGTGAGCGCCCGCGCACCGGAGCCGACGTCCTGGTCAACTCCTGTGTAACGCATGCCGGGCCCTGGGATCCGGCCGACACAACCGAGCTCAGCCGGGATCGACACCGGCAGCCGTCGGACCGTTCAGCGAACGGTCTCGAACGTTCGCCGCGCCCAGTCGGCGAAGCCGGTCCAGGGGACGTTCGGATGGGCGTCGTGCAGTGCGGGGATGTCGACGCGGTATCCGGGGCCGTTCAGGAACCGCCACATCGCGTGCATGTCCGGGTTGCTCACCGCCGCGAGCGGGACGCGCTCATGACGGACCTCGCGTCCCACGGCCGAGGTGAGAGCGGTCGCCATCTGAGCGGGTGTGGGCGCGTCACTCGCCAGCTCGATCCGCCGCCCGGCATAGCGGGCCGGGTGCAGCAGCACCACCGCCGCGAAGGCGCCGAGGTCCGACCGGTCCAGCTGCTGCAACGGCAGATCGGACGGCAGGGGCAGGTCGAGCGCTCCGTTCAGCACGATGCGTTCGGCTCCGCCGAGCGCGTTGTCGTAGAAATACGTCGGCCCGAGGATCGTGTAGGGCACGTCGTCGGCGGCGAGAGCGGCCTCGATGCGCGCCTTGCTCTCGAAATGGGGGACCCCGCTGCGCTGATCGGCCCCGGCCACCGAACTGAACACGAGATGCGGGACCCGATTCGCCCGCGCCGCCTCCAGAATGGCCCGCCCCTGGGCCACCTCGGCCTCGATGCCCGCCTCGAAGGGAGTGGTGAACGCGAACACTCCCGCCACCCCGCGCATGGCCGCGGCGAGCGAGTCGCCGTCGCTCAGCGACCCCTTCACGACCTCGACGCCCCGAGCCGCCAAAGCCCGCGCGTTCTCCTTGTCCGGATCCCGCACCAATGCCCGCACCGTGGCCCCTCGGCCCAGCAGGGCTTCGGTGACGGCACCGCCCTGACCGCCGGTGGCCGCAAGCACCAGGATGGGTTCGTCGGACATCAGGGTGGCCTCCCGGCTCGGCAGACTGCGCTGACGGAGATCATCAGCGACCGCGCGCAACGGTAACCACATCTTGCGTCCCACGGCGTGCCGTGATCCCCCGGCAGCGGCGTCGAGGACACGGACAGCGCAGCATCCGGGCACTGACAGACCAGCCGCCCGGCACCGCGTCCGCACCGGGCGGTACGGCTCGGTTCCCCGGCGGCTATCCCTCGCCGGGCCACGGCCCCCGGTGGTGAGCGCCGGCGGAGGGGGCCGGCCAGTTCAGGGCGCGGTTGAGGTCGGCGAGGGTGAGGATGCCGACGAGGTGGCCGCCGTCGAGGACCAGGGCCCTGCGCACGGTGCCGGTCTGCAGACGGGGCAGCAGGTCCACCATCGGTTCGTCGGGGGCGGCGGTGACGAGGCCGGGCAGGGGGAGCATCACGTCACGGACACGCGTGGTCGAACGCGCCTCGACCGGGGTCCGGTTGATCAGGTCCATCGTGATCAGCCCGGCCACCGTGCCGTCCGGCGCGAGGACGGGGAAGGCGGAGTGGCGGTAGTGACCGAACGGGCCCTCGGCGAGGAGGTCGGAGAGGGTCGCCCCGTCGGGCACGGACACCGGATCGGCGGTCATGACCCGGCTCACCGGTACCCCCCTCAGCGCACTGCTCAGTTGCGCCTGCCGGGCCTCGGCGGTCGCCGCCGCGATCAGGAACCAGCCGAGCAGGGCCGGCCAGAGCCCGGAGAAGTCGCCGCGGAACAGGACGACGGCGAAACCGGCGGCCACCATCAGCCAGCCCAGCCCCCGTCCCGCCGCCGACGCGCCCCGGGTGGCCCGCAGGCGGTCGCCGGTGCGGTGCCACAGGTACGCCCGCAGCAGTCGTCCACCGTCCAGCGGGGCGGCGGGCAGCGCGTTGAAGACGGCCAGTACGAGATTGATCGCGGCCAGCCAGGCGACCGCCTCGACGGCGAGCCCCGACGCGTGCAGCGCGTCCAGCCACACCGCGAGACCAGCCAGCAGACCGCCGAGCAGCGCGCTGGTGAGCGGGCCCACGCCCGCGATGCGCAGCTCCGCGGCCGGTGACGGCGCCTCGCTGTGGAGCCGGGCGGCGCCGCCGAGCATCCACAGGGTGATGCCGTCGACCTCGACACCGTTGCGGCGTGCCACCACGGCGTGCGCCAGCTCGTGCGCCAGCAGCGAGGCGAGGAAGACGACCGAGGTCAGCAGGGCGAGCACCCAGTAGAGCACGACGGAGTGGCCGGGGTACGCCTGCGGGAACCGGCCGCGCGCCAGGGCGAGCACCACCACGACGACGATGACCAGCACGCTCCAGTGCAGGCCGATCCGGACACCGGCGATCCGTCCGAGAGACAGCGTCGCCTTCATGAACCACTCGCCTCACCTTCCGGCTCCCGGTCCACGAACAACTTTCCGCACGGCGCAGGACGGCCGCGGCGGCACCTCCATGGTGCGCCGTCGCCCGGCCCCCGCGGCAGCCCCGCGGGCCCTGAGGAGGGCCTCAGATCGAGGCGCTCCGTACCGTCCCGTCGGTGAGGTGGCAGCGGACGTCGACCACGCCCTCGATGGCGCGGGACAGCCGGTCGGCCACCGGTACCAGGGCCCCGCCGTCGATCCAGCCCGTGAGGGTCACGACGCCGTCGGAGACCTCGACCTGGATGTGGTCGGCGCACAGCGGGAACAGCCGGTCCACGACCTCGTGCCGCACGTCCTCGGTGAGGCTCTCGTCGTCCCGCAGGAACACCTTGAGCAGGTCCGCTCGGCTGACCACGCCCACGAGTGAGCCCGTGCTGTCGATGACGGGCAGCCGCTTGACCTTGCGCCGCGCCATGATGCGGGCCGCCTGCGACAGCGTGGCACCGTCGTGCACGGTCACGGCCGGGGCGGTCATCAGGTCCTGAGCGGTCAGGGCGCCGGCCTTGGCCAGGTCGGACATCCGGCTCAGCTGGGTGAACCGGTCCGGGTCGCTGTCGCGGAACTCCTCCTTGAGCAGCAGGTCGGCCTCGGAGACGACACCGACCACCCGCCCCTCACCGTCCACCACCGGAAGGGCACTGATGTTCCGCTCTTCGATCAGTGCGGCGATGTCCTTGAACGGCGTGTCACGGCGGACGGTGACGACGGTGCGCGTCATGACGTCGTCCACGCTGTGCAGGCTGCCGTGCATGATGACCTCCTCGCCGAGCCGGACACCGTCGGGACCACCGGGGTCTCGCCCGGTCCGCTCCACTACCAGGGTCCGCCGACTCGGCCCGGGCTGCCAGAGGCGGCGTCCGGTCGGCTTCGTTCGCCCTCGCTTTCGTCGCCCGTTCCTCATCCTTTCGTCGCGGTCCCGTAGACCGTCGGCGGACGCCGGGACGGGTGCGCCCTCGCCACAGTGGCCGTATGGAGAAAACGAAGGGGATCAACCGGGCACAGTTCCTGACCGGGATGGCGGCCGTCGGGTTCGCCGGGGCGCCGGCGCCGGCGGGTGTGGCGCGGGCGACGCAGGGGCGGCGGCGCGGGCCGTGCCACCAGGGCGTCGTCTACACGCTGGGCGAGGGCGAGACACCGGGTACGGCCTTCAGCCTCGCCCGGATGCGCGGGGACATCCGGGTGATACGCGACGAGCTGCACGCCGGTGCCGTCAGCGTGACCGGCGACGGCGTCGAGCGGCTCGCCGCCACCGCCGCCGAGGCCGCCGAACGAGGACTGCACGTCTGGCTCCAGCCGACCCTCGGTGATGTTCCGGAACGGGACATCCTGGAGCACCTGGCCGAGACCGGCCGGTTCGCCGAGCGGCTGCGCCGGCAGGGCGCGAGCGTCGACTTCAGTGTGGGCTGCGAGTTCGTGCTGTTCGTGCCCGGGATCGTCCCGGGGGACACGGCCCTCGAACGCGTACGGAATCTGCTCAGCGGCCAGGTCGACTACGAGAGGATGCAGCGACTCCTGGACCGCTTCACGGCGAAGGCGGCACGTGTCGGCCGCTCGGTCTTCCACGGCGCCCTCAGCTATGCCGCGGCCCAGGACGACAAGGTCGACTGGACGCTCTTCGACGTCATGGGCATCAACTACTACTCGTACTTCCGTCACCGCGCGGACTACGTGCGGGAGCTGCGCGGCTTTCTGCGCCGGGGGAAGCCGCTGGCGATCACCGAGTTCGGCACGTGCACCTACGGCGGTGCCCCCGAGGCGGGCGGCATGGGCTGGGACGTCGTCGACCACCACAAGCACCCCGAGGAGATCAAGGGCCACCTGGTCCGCAGCGAACGCACGCAGGCCGCCTACGTGGGGGAGCTCGTGGACGTCTTCTCCTCGCTGGAGCTCCATGCGGCGATGGCCTTCGAGTTCGTCACCCCGGACGCCCCCCACCGCCCCGACGACCCGCGCCACGACCTCGACATGGCGAGCTACTCCCTCACCAAGACCATCAAGGACCGCCCCGACGCCCCCGCGTCCGACTGGCACTGGGAGCCCAAGCAGGCGTTCCACACGCTGGCCTCCCGCTACGCCCGCGCCCACCGAGTGCGGACGCCCCGCTGAAGCCGGCAGGCGGGCGACGATGTTCACCCGGCCCGGGCCGTCGTCCGGCTGGGCGCAGGACGCTCGCGTCGGCCTGGGCCGGCAGTGCCACCACGAGGGCCACCGCGCCGAGGGCGGTGGCCGGCGCGGCCGACGTGAGCGGTTGCGGCCGGACGCCGAGGCGCCGGGCCCTGAGGTGGGGGACAGCGGGTTGCGCACGCCGACTCCTGGGTGGGGGCGGTCGTCGTCCCGTATCGCCGGACGGGCACCGAAGTGCCCGTTGATCACGGGTAGTTGGTCAAGTCGGCCACATTGCTGCCGGAGTTGGAAGGCCCGCCGGTGTTGTTGATGACGTGGCTGATGGTGCCGGTGCCACCTAGGGAGACGGTCACCATGCTGGTGAAGCGGACGTTCGGGTTGTTGGGTGCCTCGATGGCGCGGGCGGCGGTCACGCCGGGGTTGACGTTGAAGTAGCAGTAGCTGCCCAGCCCGTAGGCCTGGTGGCTGGTGACCGAGTCGGCGACCTTGTAGGCGGCGTAGCCCTGGGTGGAGCCGTTCATCCAGGCGCCCTGGTTGGGCGGGTCGTACGGCATCTCGTTCTGGAAGAAGTAGGTGCGGCCGCCGTTGCCGTTCCAGACGGTCTGGTACTTCTGGAAGTGCTCGACGAACAGGCCGTACATGGTGACGTCGTCGCCGTTGACCACGAGTCCGGTGTCCGCGGTGTTGCTGGTCCAGCCGACGCCGCTGCCGTGGTCGGCGCGCCAGATCCACATGTGGTCGCCGATGACCTGGGAGCTGTTGACGACCAGGCCGGTGGCCGCCTTGCCGACGCCCGCGCCGCCGACGCGGAAGTAGACGTCGTGCAGGGAGGTCGGGTCGGCCGCGTGGGAGGCGGTGGAGCCGGCCGGCCCGACCTCGACCAGGGTCTTCGAGCTGGTGGTACCGGCGTCGAAGAGCAGACCGGCGATCTTCACGCCGTCCACGTCCGCCACCGTCATGGCCGTGATGCCGTTGTCCGGGACGAACGTGGCCAGTCCGAGGCCCAGGACGACCGTGTCGGGACGGGTCACCTTCAGGGTCTGGTCCAGGTGGTAGACACCGGGGGTGACCAGGAGGTTCTGGCCCGCGGCCAGGGCGGCGTTGATCTGTGCGGCGGTGGCGCCGGGCTTCACCACGTAGAACTGGCTCAGCGGCAGCGAGGAGCCGGCCGGGCCGCCCGCCCAGCTGGTCGCGGTGGAGTTGGACCGCAGGGACGGTACGAACACCTGGTAGGCGCCGGATCCGTCGACGTACAGGAACGGCTTCTCCCGGCTCACCGGGCTCCGCGCCACCGTGGTGTGCGGCGGGTTCGGGAACGTGGTGCCCGGGACGCCCTGGCTGCCGACGAACACCATGTTCCAGTTGGCGCCGGTCCAGCTGCCCAGCTGGGAGTTGCGGGTCAGCCACTGCTGCTGGGTGCCGGAGTCGACCTGGCCGTCGATCTTGCTGTCGGCGAGATAGCCGCCGCTGGACCAGCCGCCGTCGTCCAGGGCGAGGTTGCCGCGCAGGTGCATCCGCCGGTAGGGAGCGGCCTGCGAGACGGCCCAACGGTCGCTCCCGTTCGTGGGGTTGACCGACAGGTTCTCGGCTCCGCGCCAGAAGTTCTGGGTGGCGTTGCCCTGGAACCAGTCGGCCTCCGCGTGCACGGCTCCGTTGACGGAGACCGCGTCGGGGGTCAGGCCGAGGCCCACGACCTGGGTGTAGAAGCCGACGTTGACGTTCGCGTTGTAGGCGCCGGGCTTGAACAGGACGGCGTAGCGCTGGGAGCCGAACTGGTTGGTCTCCTGCTGCTGGAAGATCGAATCCAGTCTGCCCTGGATCGTCGAGGACGACATCGACGGGTCGAAGACGACGACGTTCGGGCCGAGGTCGGGGTTGCTCGTCGACTGTGTCACCGGGACCACCTGGAAGCGCTGGGCGGCGGTGCCGTTGCAGGTGTACTGCACGAACCGGACGCTGTCCGCGGTCGAGGCACCGGGGTCGTCCAGGCACTTGCCGCTGCTCCGGTTGACGAAGTGGAAGGCGCCGCCGCCGTCGTCGACCGGAAGCCACTGTTGGTTGCCGCCACCGCCGTAACTCCACAGCTGGAGCGGCGCGTTGTCGGCGGTCGAGACATCGGTGACGTCCACCACCTGACTGCTGTTGTTGCGGTTGTTGATGCGCACGTAGCCGTCGCCGGTGGCGGTGAAGCTCCACTGCTGAGCCGTCGTGCCGTTGCAGGTGTACTGCTGGACGACGGTGCCGTTGGCGGTGCCGGCCGCCTTGGCGTCCAGGCACTTGCCGCTCGCCGCGTTGATCACGGTGGACCAGTCGCCCGGCAGGGCGGAGGTAGCGGCGTGCGCGGGTGCGGCGGACAGCAGTGCCGCGGCGGTGACGGTGACCAGCGCGGCCGCGACGGATCTGGGGCGGCCGGCGGGGGCTGTGCGGGGGAATCGGAGCACGGGTACGGGTCCTCCTTGCCGAACGGATCGGCCGACGACGGGGGGTGGGGAACGGCCTGGTCAGCCGGTGTAGGCGGCGAAGACCCGGGTGTAGTCCCAGGCGGACTGGCCGACCCCGGAGCAACTGTCGGCCGGGCCGCCGGTGCACGGCCGGTCGCGGTTGGCGGACCAGAAGGTGAGCCGGGCCAGGTGGTGCTGCTGTGCGTAGGCGAGGATCGTGCGGAAGTCGTTGACCGTGACCGTCTCGTTCTGGTCGGTGATCCCGTTCATCGACGAGATGCCCATGTCCCGGTAGGCCTGGTCGTCGCTGTAGCCGTACGCGTTCTTCACCGCGTTCTTCAGGCCCTCGGCCGCCCGCGCGGTCAGGTTGCCCATGTTCTGTCCGGCGCCGCCGAAGTCGAACGGCATGATGGTCCAACTGTCGACCGTCAGTCCGGAGTTCGCGGCCCGGTTGATGAGGCCGGTGTCCGGTCCGCCCTGCCCGGTGCCGATGGTGACGTACACCTTCAGACCGGGGTTGTTCGCCTTCACGGTCTTCAGCGCGTCCACCGTGCGCTGCTGCACGGTCGCGCTCGCGTACGCGTCGGCCTCGATGTCGATGTCGATCGCCTTCAGCCCGTAGGCGTTGATCACCTTCTGGTAGGCGGCGGCGAGTTCGCCCGCGCTGGAGCAGGAGCTCTCCAGCTTGTTGCCGCTGTACCCGCCGAACGACGGGATGATGTCACCGCCGTTGCCCCGCACGGTGTTCACCGTCTGCTGGTCGACGCCGCCGGTCAGCGGGCGGCTGCCGTCCCACTGCGGGTTGCAGTAGCCGTCGCTGAGCACGAAGGCGAGCGTGAACCACTTGACGCCCGTGGCGTTGGTGATCGTGGTGGGGCTGGGCGGGCTGCCCCAGCCGTTGTAGAGGTACGGCGCGACAGCCATCGGCGAGGCCGGGGTGCCGCCGCCCGCCGCGGGCGCGGTCCACTTCTGGTTGGCGGCCCCGGTGCAGCTCCAGATCTGTGCCCGGGCGCCGTTGGCGGAGCTGTTGTCGGTGACGTCCAGGCACTTGTCGGCCTGCGGGTTGACGATGTCGTGCGCGGCGGTGACGGTCCACTTCTGGTTCGCGCCGCCGGTACAGGTCCACAGCTGCGCCTTGGCGCCGTCGGCGGTCGAATTGCCCGTGACGTCGAGGCACTTGCCGAGTGCGCGGATGGTGCCGTCGGTGCCGACCGTCCACTGCTGGGCGCCGGTGCCGTTGCAGTCGTAGAGCTGGACGGGCGTGCCGTCGGCGGAGTTCGCGCCGGCGACGTCCAGGCACTTGCCCGCGAGACCGGTGATCGTGCCGGTGGCGGCCTGGGCGGGGGAGGCGGTGAGCAGGCCGGCCGAGAGCGACAGCACGGCGAGGGAGACGGCCGCGGGGAGGGGTCTGGCCATGGGGGAGGGGTGGCCTTCCGTGGGGGGCGGGTGCCGCGCAGCGTTCACCTCTTGAACGGGGAGTGCGGTGCACGGTGTGTGGTTGACCCGTGAACCTAAAGGTATGGACCACTTCCGTCAAGAGGTGAAGTAAGCATTGAGGGAAGAGAGTTGGGGTCTAGGATGACCTCATGGCGCATTTGCCACAGCGAAACCAAGATTGCTAGCCGACCGGTCTAGTAATGGGTAGTCGACCGGTCGTACACTCGCTGTATGGGCCGCACCAGTGATGCCAGGGAGAAGATCCTCAGCGCCGCGCAGTCGCTCATCGAGCTGCGTGGCTACTCGGCGCTGGGCGTGGCGGAGATCTGTACGACGGCCGGCGTGCCCAAGGGCAGCTTCTACTACTTCTTCCCGTCCAAGGAAGCACTCGCCCTGGCCGTCCTCGACGAGCACTGGGCCGAGCAGGAGCAGGCCTGGACACGTGTTCTCACCGGCGAACAGGATCCGCTGGACCGGCTGCGCCTGCTCTTCGAGGAGACGGAGGCGGGCCAGCGTGCCGGGCAACAGAGCTGCGGCACGGTCTCGGGCTGCCTGTTCGGAAACCTCACGCTGGAGCTGAGCAACCAGACCGAGGCGATCCGGGCGCGGCTCCAGGAGATCTTCGACGCCCAGGTCGACCTGGTCGAAGCGGTCGTCGTCGAGGCCGTCGCGCGCGGGGAGGTCGCCGTGAGCGGGACCCGCGAGGCCGCGCGGTCGGTGGTGGCCCAGCTGGAGGGACAGGTGCTGTTCGCCAAGCTGTACAACGACACACGTCGGCTGGGCCCGCTGTGGGAGAACTGCCTGGCGCTGCTGGGAGCCCCGGCGGCGGGGGAGCCGACGGCCGGGGTCAGGAAGCGGTAGGCGCCGACGCCTCCTGGGACACGCCGGTGTGGCTCGTGTGCGCCCGCGAAGCGGCCCGCGTGCCCGGGATCGTCCGCGCGAAACCGACGCGCAGCACGGCGGCTGCCGCGGCCGCCGCGAGCACCACGGCGGCGGCCAGGAGCAGTGCCTGGTGGTAGCCGTGGTGGAGCAGCGGCGTGACGGCCAGGGGGCCGAGGATCTGCCCGGCGGAGTATCCGGCGAGGACGCCGGCCAGCCCGGCGAGCAGCCGCAGCGCGATCCACACGGTCGTGCTGTGCGTGGCGGGCATGCCGGCCAGGGTGCGGGTCAGCAGGACCAGGCCGGCGCGCGGCAGCGCGGGTGAGCGGACCAGCGCGGGGGCCAGGATGCCGGCCGGCGCGCCGAGGAGGTATCCGGCGTAGTTGGCCGGGCCAGGTTCGCGCCGTCGGTCGCGGAGAGCCCGGCCCCGGTGTGCATCAGGGGCAGGATCGGCGTGTACACGAACCGGCCGACACCCATGCCCGCGGCGAGGGCGGCGGCGACCCGCAGGACATGGCCCAAGGGCGAGGGAACGCACTGTCTTCCCCGGCCGAGGAGGGGCGCGCGAGTCGCATGGTCATGGGCAAGTCCTTGGAAGATCCGGCGGGTTCCCGGAAGAGGAAGCGGAAGAGGAAGGGGAAGAGACAGGGAAGCGGGAGTGGGCACGGCTCACCGCCGTGGCCGCCGTCCGGCGGCGGTGCACGGACAGGGGACCTACGTCGTCAGCCCGAACTGTCGGCGCGTCCCGGGTCGTTGGGGTGGGATTCGAGCGGTGTGACGGTGGGGCTCATCCACGGGCGCAGCGGCAGCGAGCCGAGCACCTTCTCCCGGAGCTCCTCCTCGTCGGCGGCCCGCCAGATGCCGATACTGCGCAGCTCGCCCACCGGGCGCCACAGCCGCGCGAGGTGTCCGGTGGCGGCCAGCTCCCGGGCCCGGACGGCCTCCGCGGCACGCCGCCGGTCGACCTCGTCCTGAGGGGTGTCCTCGGGAATGGTGGTGACGATCTCGACCAGGAACTCTCGCATGATCCCGCTCCGCTCGACGGGGCGCTCGACGAGTTCCGGAGCGCCACGGCTGCTACCTCCTCATCGTCCGCCCGGCGGCCGGACGGACGCCACGACCGGCGTCCTCCATGCTGGTAGGCGCAGCCTCCCACCGACGTAGCATGACGAGCGTGGAACTGCGCCAGCTGCGGTACTTCGTCGCGGTCGCCGAGGAGCTGAACTTCGGCCGGGCCGCCCAGCGCCTGCTGATCGCGGGCCCCTCCCTGTCCCAGCAGATCAAGGCTCTCGAACGCGACCTCGGGGTGCGCCTCTTCGACCGGGACCGGCGCTCGGTGTCCCTCACGCCGGCGGGGTCCGCGCTGCTCCCGCACACCCGCGCCCTGCTGGAGCGCGCCGACGACCTCCGGCACCGCGCCCGCCGGCTGTCCGGATCGGAACCGGTGCGGCTCGGCTACGTCAACTGGCTCCCGCCGGACCTGGCCGCCCGTACCGCCGCGGTGGCCCAGATCAATGTCGACGCCTGGGTCGCGCCCTCGCACGCCCAGGCCGGCCGGGTCGCCGACGGCAGCCTGGACCTCGCGGTGTGCTGGGTGCGCACCGACGACCTGGAGCGGCTCGGCCTGCAGGCCCGCCTCATCGGCGCCGACCGGCTCTACGCCGTCACCACCGGCGCCAGCACCGAGGACGTGCGCGCCGGGGACACCGACGTCCTCCTCGACGACGACACCACCTCCTGGTCGTCCTGGAACGTCTACGCCGAGGAACTCGCCCGGGAGACCGGAGCTCGCGCGGTGCGCATCTCCGACGGAGGCATCACCGGACCCGGGTTCTTCGACCACGTCCGCCGCAGCCCCCGCCCGGTCATCAACTCGCCCAAGGGTCAGACCACCCCCCTGCCACCGGATCTGGTCCAGCGCCCGGTCGTCGCGCCGGAGATCTACTGGACCTGGTCCCTGGTGTGGCGCCGCGGTGAGGTCCGTACCGCCGTCCTGTCCGTCGTCGACGCTCTGGCCGGCGACGACCGGGACTTCGGCATCCACGGCGCGGACGCCTGGGTGCCCGAGAGCGATCCGCACCGGGGCTGATCGGGTCGCGTCGGGCGCCGAGTCGTGCTGCCGGTCGTGCCGCGAGTCGCTGACCTGCGCTGCGAGTCCGTGCCTATCAGCTGCGAGGAAGCCGGTCCCGGCTCAAGCCATGTCGGCCTTTGACTCGGCCTGGGCGGACTCCTACCTTCAAATAGTCGACCGGTCGGCTAGTCCTCGCTCGGTCGGTCCCTCCCCTCCCCTCCCCTCCCCTCCCCTCCCCACCCACCCCGGAGAAGGAATTCATGAACACGCAGAGCCAGAAGGTCGCCCTCGTCACCGGAGCCTCGCAGGGCCTCGGTGCCGGCATCGTCGAGGCCTACCGCAAGCTCGGTCACGCCGTCGTCGCCACCTCGCGCACCATCGCCCCCTCGCACGACGCGGACGTCCTCACCGTCCAGGGGGACATCGCCGACCCGGCCACCGCCGAGCGGGTCGTCGCCGCGGCCCTGGACCGGTTCGGCCGGATCGACACCCTGGTCAACAACGCGGGCATCTTCGTCGCCAAGCCGTTCACCGACTACACCCAGGACGACTACGCGACCGTGACCGGGGTGAACCTCACCGGCTTCTTCCGCATCACCCAGCTGGCCGTGGAGCGGATGCTCGCCCAGGGCGGCGGCCACATCGTGAGCATCACCACGAGCCTGGTCGACAACGCCGACGCCCGAGTCCCGTCCGTGCTGGCCTCGTTGTCCAAGGGCGGCCTGCAGTCCGCCACCAAGTCCCTGGCCATCGAGTACGCCACGCGGGGCATCCGCGTCAACGCCGTCGCGCCGGGCACCATCCGGACCCCCATGCACCCCGAGGAGAGCCACGAGGTGCTGGCGACCCTGCAGCCGGTCGGCCGGCTGGGCGAGACGAGCGACATCGTGGACGCGGTCGTCTACCTGGAGAACGCCCCGTTCGTCACCGGCGAGATCCTCCACGTCGACGGCGGCATGAGCGCCGGCCACTGACCCGTGGCACACCCTTCCCCGCGACGCGAAGCAGGAGAACCGCGATGACCACGAACAGCGGCACGGACACGGAGGCGATCCTCCGGGGCGTCCTCGACCGGTGGCAGGACGCCGTCGGCCGTCACGAACCACAGGAGGTCGCGGCCCAGTTCACCGAGGACGCGATCTTCCAGGGGCTGCACCCCTACAGCGTCGGACGACCGGGCGTCGCCGCCTACTACGACTCCCAGCCGCTCGGGCTGACCGCCGAGTACCGCATCCTGGAGACCAGAACCCCCGCCGACGACCTGGTGCTCGGCTACCTCGCCGTCGACTTCTCGTTCACCGACCGGCCCACCCTCAGCGTCAACCTGGGCGTGCTGGTGCGGCGTACGGAGGAGGGCTGGCTCATCAGCCACTACCAGGTCTCCCGGCTCGACTGACGCACCCCCGCGCCGGCCGCCCACGACCAGTGGTGGGCGGCGCGGGCGGGGGCGTGCGGGCCGGAAGCCGTCGGACGTCAGTGGCGCGGGCGCTCGAAGGTCAGCAGCAGTCCCTCGACGGCGCCGGGGCCTATCCGGCCCTTGACGTCGGCGGAGGTGATGGCCTTGAGCGCCCAGCCGTCCTCGGCGTGCTTGTTCAGGACCTTCTCCAGCTTGTCGCTGTCCAGCGCGTCGCCGATCAGCGACTCACGGAAGGTGACGACCTTGTACTCGTACGTGTAGGGGTTGCTCATGGCTGCGGACTCCTCCTGCGGGTCGGCCCCGTCGGGCTGTGGCGTGATGGCCGGGGCCAGCCAATCATCCTCGGCCACCGCCGAACGCCGGGGGTCCTGTTGTGTGAAGGGGCGGGGCCGTACGCGGCACCGCCCCTTCGTGCCGCGGCGGGGCGGCCGACGTGGCACTCTGTCCGTCGGCGGACCGAGGACGTACCGTGGCCCGCGGCACGGGCGGATGCACACGACGACGGACCCGATGGTGGCGTGATGTGCTGGAGTGCGACAGCCGATCTCGTGGCGGGTGCCGGTGTCGTGGCCGTCGGGGTGGCCTGTGTGGCGCGGGTGCGCAGCGCACGGGATCTCCCGCTCGCCGCCTGCCGTTGCTGCTCGGCGCCCACCAGCTGGTCGAGTCGGCGGTCTGGGACGCGGACGGGGGCGGCGGACCGGCCACCGTCGTGTGGGCCGTCATCGCGCTGCCCCTGTTGCCGTTGTGGGTGTCGGTGGGCGTGCTGTGTGCCGCCCCGCCCGAGGCCCGGCGGCGGCTGACCGTCCCCCTGGCGATCGGAGTCGTGACGGCGGTGATCCTGGCGTACGCCGTGGCCGTCGGCCCGGTGACGGCCGAGATCCGCGGTCACACCGTCGGCTACGTGCTCGACCTCTCCCATCCCGCACTGCCAGTCGCGGGCTATCTGCTGGCCACGGTCGGCTCGTTGCTGCTCGCCGGTGACCGACGGCTGGTGGCGCTGGGGATCGTGGTCGCCGTCGGGGCTCTGGTCTGCTGGGCCCTGTGGCGCCTGGAGTTCGTCTCGACCTGGTGTGCCTTCGCGGCGGTGTGCTCGGTGATCCTCCTCGGCTGGGTGCGCGCACGCCCGGCCGCCCCGGCGCCGCGGCGGCGGCCGCAGGGGGTCAGCCGGGACGCGCCGTGACCGACGCGGCGATCCGTTCGAGCTGCCGGTCGATGCCGGTCAGCCAGTCGTCGAGGTCGACCAGGACGGGCTCCGCGAGCCCGCATTCGCACATGCGCAGGTCGAAGCGCTGCAACCGATGGGTGCCCATGAGCACCTGGTGGGCGACGATGAGCACCGCGTGCCAGTCGGCCGGCGCGTGTTCCTGGTCCGCGCGGGGCTCGTTGCGGTACTGCGCGTACGCGGCCTCGGCCAGCCGCAGCCGGTGCAGCAACGGCAGCGTCGGCAGGGACGAGCGCGGCGGGGCGGGGTCCGTCAGCAGGTCGGCGGTGGGCGGGAGCAGGGCACCGCACTCCCGCAGCAGGTCCGCCATCGTGCGGCGGATCTCCCGATGGCCGCCGGCCGGCCAGGCCAGCAGCCCGCACAGCAGACCGATGACGCTGCCGGTGACGACGTCGAGGAGACGTACCGCGGACAACTGCCAGTTCACCGGCGAGACCTGGGCGAACACGAGGGCCACCAGGCAGGTGAACAGGCCCTGCGCGTAGGCGATGCCCAGCAGCGGCCCCAGCAGGAACGCCAGCAGCATGGCCGGGACGAGCAGCGCCGCGTAGACCTCCGAACGCTGCCCCAGGGTCAGCAGCAGGGCCCCGGCCGCCACGGCGCCCGCCAGATTCCCGATCACCGCCTGCCGGACCGCACCCCAGGTCGCCCCCACGGTGGTCCGTCCCAGGGTCAGCACGGCCAGCAGGACCCAGAACCCGTGGGCGAGGTCGAGCGTGCCGGCCACGAGGCGGGCCACCGCCAGACCGAGTGCCACGCGTACGGCGTTCTGGAACCACACGGACCGCCGGGTGAGGTTGGCCTCGATGCGGCGCGCCCACAGCTCGGGCGCGGAGAGGGTCGCGTACCAGAAGACGTCCCCCGCGGCCGGCGGTCTGGGCGCCCGGCGTTCGGCGATGCCGAGTGCGATGACGGTGACCCAGGCCGCGGTGGCGAGATCCAGGGCGGCGGACTGCTGTCGCAGTACGGCGATGTCCGGTCGCCGGGGCGGCGCGGTCAGGCGGATGCGCTCCGCCTGGATGTGCTCCGCCGCCGCCTCCAGGGGCGCGGCCGACGGGGCCTTCCCGCCGGACCGCAGGGCCGTGGCGGCGGACGCGCACAGCTCGGCGATACGGGCGAGCAGGGCCGCGCAGGCGGAGCTGTCCGGCGCCGCCCGGTCCGCCGGCGGGGGCAGGTAGGTGAGTCCCTCCAGGAGGCGGCGGGTGGCCGAGCCGGCCTGGCCCAGCGCCCGGTCCTCGCGTCCCGGGCCCGTGGGGCGGTCGCTCTGCGGCACCTTCGACAGCCGCAGCCGCGCTCCCTGTTCGCGTAGACGTTCCCTGGGCACATGGCTGGTCACGGCCTCCGCGGCCGTTTCGAGGGCGTCCGCCAACCGCGCGCGATAACTGGGGGCGGGCGCCTCGGGGAAGAGGAACGCGTCGGCGGCGGCCAGCAACAGGGCGCCCAGAGCCGCCCCGGCGAGCCGGGCGGGCAGTGTCTGCGGGGCGTACGGCGGGAAGCAGGCAAGGATGTAGAAGAGTTGAAGGCCCGGCGCGACTCCCGCGCTGCGCGGGCCGCCGACGGGGGCGAAGCCCAGCAGGAAGCCGAGGACCAGCATGCCGGCGACGGCCGCCCAGGTGCTCGCGGCCAGCGCCGTGCCGATGGCGACCAGCACCAGACCGAAGGGCAGCGCGCGGAGCACCACCGCCGCCCGCTGCCGGCCGGTTCCGGCGAAGGGCGACAGCGGTCCCAGCGCGATCGCGGCGAACAGCGAGTACAGCGCCGCCACCGGCTGGTCGAGACCGTAGAGACACAGGTAGAACCCCGTGCTCGCGGCTACGGTGGTCTGGACCGCCCGACGCAGCACAGCCATCCGAGTCACTTCGCGGATCATGCACGCCCTCCGGCCGCGACACACCGGCGTGCCGCGTGGGCGGCGGAGCCCGCGCCCTCGGGGCCGGCCCGCCGCCTTGCGTCGCTGTCTTCGCGCCACGCCTGTAGCCATTGTCGGACCGTGGCCGAGGGCGTGCATGTCAGAGGCGGCCGCCCTCCCCGCCGCGGGAGTCCCTCACTCCTTGGCGGTCGCCACGGTCACCGCGCGGACCCTGAGGGCCACGCGGCCGGGCAGGGCGGTCGCGACGAGCGTGAGGAGCCCGGCGACGGCGACCACCGTGGCGTACACCAGCGGTGCGACCGCCGGTGCGGGCCGGCCCGTCATGCCGATGCTGAACGTGGTCAGCACGGCCCCGGCGATGCCGCTGCCGAGGGCGGCGGCGAGCAGCAGGACCGACAGGGCCTCGATGCGCAGCATCCGCAGCACCTGGCGGCGGGTGGCCCCCGCGAGCCGCAGCAGCGCGAACTCCCGGACGCGCTCGGAGACCGACATGGCGAGCGTGTTGACGACGGCGATGGCCGTGAAGGCCAGCACGAGCCCCATGGCGAGCAGGTTGACCTCGGCGTTGTTCTGCCGGCTCTGCGCCTGGAGCGAATCGGCGGCGGCCGGCGACAGGACCGTGAGCCCCGGGAACTCGCGCAGCGCGGACGCGAGAGCTGCCCGCGTACGGTCCGTGCCGACCAGGACGGACGAGGCGAGCGGGTTGTCCACGTGGCGTGCGACCAGGTCGTGCGCGAAGGTGAGGTCGCCGAAACCGAGGCCCTTGGCATAGACGGCGGCGACCGTGAGCGTGACGGGCGTGCCGTCTCCGAGCGTGAGCCTCAGGGTGCTTCCGGGGCGCAGGTCGTGCTGGTCGGCGGCCAGTTCGCTGACGGCGACGGTGTGCTCGCTCAGTCGGCCGAGGGAGCCGGCGGTGACGTCCGGGTCCCAGGTGCGGGCGAGGCCGGCCGGGGTGACGCCCTGGGCCGCGTACTTGTCCAGGCCGACCCGGACGGTCGTACGCACCACTTCGGTGACGACGTCATGGCCCGAACGCAACCGGTGTGCCGCCTCGGCCGGGACGCCCGGTCCCCGGGCGGCGACGACCCAGTCGGCGCGGACGCCCTCGCGGGCCTGGGTGCGGGCCGCGTTTTCGAGGGTGGGCTGCGCGAACAGCACCGTACAGGTCATGCCGATGAGCAGGGTGAGGGGAGTGACGACGGAGGCCATACGGACCGCGTTGCCGCGCAGGTTGGCGGTGGCGAGCCTGCCGCCGTGCCCGGCCAGGCCCAGCGGGCCGGAGAGGAGCAGCGCGGCCGCCTTGACCAGCAGCGGTCCGAGCAGGGCGACGGACGTGGACAGGACGACGACGGCGAGGAACGTCACGGGCGTCGAGGCGGGCTCGGTGCGCAGGGTGCTGAGCAGGGCGACGAGGGCGGCGCCGCCGGCGAGCAGCAGCAGACCGGCGAGGAGGCGGCCCCAGGCGGGGCGGGCGCGCTCGGCGCGGGCCTCGGCGAGCGCCTCGGCCGGGCGGATCCGGGCGACCCTGCGGGAGGCGACCCGCGCGGCGGCCCAGGCGCCGACCAGGGTCGCGGCGACGGCGGCGAGCGGCGGAAAGACACTCACCGTCTGCTGGAGCGTGGCGGGCACGGCGCCCAGGGCGACGAACCTGTCGTGCAGCCGGCCGCCCAGCGCGAGCCCGACCGGAGCCCCGGCGAGGCCCGCGGCGGCACCGACGATCAGGGCCTCGCGCCCGAGCAGCTTGCGTATCTGCCCCGAGGTCGCGGCGACGGCGCGGAGCAGGGCGAGTTCGCGGTGGCGCTGCTGCACGGAGAGCGCGAAGGTCCCGACGACCACGAGGACCGCCACGAGCAGCGAGGTGCCGCCCATCGCGCCGCCCATGCTGATCAGCTTGGTGCGCGCGGTGGCGGCGTCCAGGAACTCCACCGGCCCGCGCGCGTCTCCGGCACTGACCTGGGCCTTGGTGCCGTGCAGCGCCGTGGACACGTCTCGCTTCAGTCGGCCGGTGTCGGTGCCCGCGTCGGGGATCACACCGAAGGCGGTGACCTGCCCGGGGTGGGCGGCCAGGCGGCGGGCCTCGGGGGCGGCGAAGAAGAGCGACGTCTGGTGGCGAACCGTCGTGGCGGGGGCGGTGACACCGCAGACGCGGTAGCCGCGCGGTGACCGCGTCGACTGGACGGTCAGGCGGTCGCCGGGTTTCAGGTGGGCGCGCTCGGCGAGGTAGTCGTCGATGACGACATCGGTGGCGGCCTTGGGGGCGGTGCCGGCGGTGAGCCGGTACGGCGTCAGCGCGGCGGACTCCCAGGAGTGCCCGTGGGCGGCTCTGTCACCGGTGCCCGCGGGAATCAAGGGCTCGGCCAGGAAGGTGAGTTCGGGGACGACCCGCGCGACGCCGGGCGTACGAGCGAGGGCGCGCCCGAGGCCGGCCGGCAGCCAGGCGCGCTCGGCGATGGGTTTGGCCTTGTGCTTGATCTTGGTCTTGCCCTTCTTGTGCTTGACCGTGGTCCGGTGGACGTTCTGGTCGGCGGAGACCACGACCGGAGCCGCGGCATAGCGCTCGGTGCGGATGGTGCCGCGCAGTCCCGTCTCCAGGAGCGTGCCGCAGGCGGTGATCAGGGCGGCCGCGCACATCAGAGCCAGAAAGGCTCCGAGGAAGCCCGCCTTGCGGGCACGGACGGTCTTCAGGGCGTAGCGCAGCATCACGAGGGATCGGCCTCATTTCCGTTGTGGGCGGGGTCGTTCTCGTGCCCGGCCGCCGCGTGGCCGACGGTCGTGACCTCCGGGGCGGGGAAGGCGAGGAACCGGGTCAGCAACGTGCGCGCGTCCGGCGGGGTCTCGGACTCGGCCCGCTTGTAGCGGTTGAGCAGAGCGATGAACTCCTCGAAGAAATCCCGGAGTTCGGGGAGGGTGAGCCGGATGCTGCCGCGCGAGCAGGGGAAGGCGTCCGCCCACGGGCCGTGGACCGCCGCCCGCTGCAGCCGCTCGAAGAGTTCGAGATCGGCGGCGTACGCGTGGTGGTTCAACTCGTCCATGACGTGCCGCATCTCGGGACTCTGCCGGCTGCGCGGCGGGAAGCGCCGGTCGCCCGGCACCACCCGCCACCAGCGCTCCCGTCGGCCGGGCGGCACCCCGTCCGTCTCCTCGACGAAGCCGTACCGGGCCAGTTCCCGCAGGTGGTAGCTGGTCGCCCCGGTGTTCAGCCCGAGCGCGCGGGCGAGCGTCGCCGAGGTGGCCGGTCCGTGCAGGGCGAGGTGCTGGAGCACGCGCTGCCGACGCGGGTGGGACAGCGCCTTCAGCGCGGCCAGGTCGCCGAGCTCGACGGGAGCCGGGAAGTCCCCTGTCCGTGCTGCGGGTTGGTGTGCGGGAGGTCCCTTTGACATGCGTACACAGTCGTCTGTGCACAGGTGTCTGTGCATTGAGGGAGCCCGGCGTTCTCAGAGGGGGGTTGTCCCCACCCCCGGACGCCGAATCGCCCCCGCTGGCCCTTCGGACGCTCACCGAACGCGCCCTCTGTCTCGCCGTACCCGCCCACCACCCGCTCGCCCGCGGCGACTTCATCGACGTGGCCGACCTGCGCGGGCAGCGCTGGATCGCCGGATCCACCTCAGGCGAGGACGGCCTGATGGGCGTGTGGCCCGGCCTGGACGAGCGGCCCGAGATCGGCCACACCGCCCGCGACTGGCTGGCCAAGCTGCAACTCGTCGCCGCGGGGTGCGGGCTGACCACCGTACCCGCCTCGCTCGCGCCCGCCGCGCCAACGGGCGTACGCATCCTGCCGGTGCGCGGCGGCCCCCAGGAGCAGCGGCGCCTGCTGCTGGCCCGCCTTCCCCACCCGCCGACCGAGCCGGTCACCCGCGTGGCGGCCGCTCTCCGCGCCGCGGCCCTCGACGGCGACACACCCGCTCAGTCCCCGTCGTCTCCGGCTTCCCCGTGACGACGGGCACGGGAGCGGGACCGGTGCGGTGAGGCCGGGACCGGCCGGGCGGGCGCGGCGACGTCGGTCTCCCGTCATGCGGCGTTCACCGGGCCGTGTTCCGCTTCAGCCGCTCGCCCAGTGGAAGGCTCAACCCGTGATGAATCCCGTGGAACTGCACGACGTCGATGCGCTCATGGCGGCTCTGCACGCCTGCCGTGACGCCTGGGACACCCCCGACCGCACGGGCGACCCGGTGGACCTGCACGACCACGGACTGCAGACGGCACGACTCCTGGAGCGCGCGCAGCCCGAGGACCACGAACTCCAGGTCGCGGGGCTCGTGCACGACCTCGGCCACCTGCTGTACCCGGGGGACGACGCCGGCCACGCGGACCACGCGGCACAAGCCCTCCGGCCGCTGCTCGGGGAGCGCGTCGCCCGTCTGGTCGCCCTGCACGTACCCGCCAAGCGCTACCTCGTCGCCACGGCCCCCGACCGCGCGCTCTCTCCGCAGAGCGCGCTCACCCTGGAAGCCCAGGGCGGCGCCATGACGCCGGCCGAGGTCGAGGAGTTCCGCCGCGACCCCCTGTTCTCGGCGGCCGTGGCGCTGCGCGAGGCCGACGACGCCGGCAAGGTGGTCGGCCTGCGGACCGGCACGATGGAGGACTGGCGGCCCGTCGTGGAACGCGTGGCCCGCGCCGCCGCCTGACCCGAACCCACCCCTCTTCCGCTCCCCAGGGCACCTGACCGCCAGTAACCCAGAGTTACCTTCGGCATGGCATAGGGTTCGGGGTGGGGGCGGAAGAACTGAGGGGGAACGAGGTGGCGCCTGAGCCGTTGCGGTTCGCGGTGCTCGGGCCGGTCCGGGTCCGGCGGGCGGGGACGGAACTGGACCTCGGACGTCCGCAGGAACGCGCGCTGCTGGCCCTGCTGTTGATTCGGGCAGGTCAACCGGTCACCGTGAGCGAGATCGTCGACGTGCTGTGGGGCTGGGACCCGCCGGACACCGCGGTCAACGTGGTCCACCGCCATATCGGGTCACTGCGCCGCCTGTTGGAGCCCGGCCTGCCGAACCGGGCCACGGGCCAGTGGCTGGTGCGCGACGCGGGCGGGTATCGGCTAGTCACCGACAGTGACTCTCTCGACCTGCTGCGGTTCCGCGCGCTGCGGGCCGACGCCCGCCGGGCCGCCTCGGACGGGGCGCCCGCACGGTGCGTGGAACTCCACACCGAGGCGCTCGCGCTGTGGCAGGGGCCGGCCGCCACCGGGATCCCCGCGCAAGCGCGCGCACACGCGGCGTTCGGCGCGCTGGACGACGAGTACCTCGCGGCCGTGAAGGAGACGGCCGATGCCGCGCTGCGCGCCGGCCTGCCCGACGCGGTCCTGCCCCGGCTCCGGGAGGCCGCGGCCGGCAGCCCGTTGGACGAACCCCTGCTGGCCCGGCTGATGCTCGCACTGGCCGCCACCGGTCAGCGGGCCGAGGCCCTCACCACGTACCACGCGGTCTCGGGGCGGCTCGCCGACGAGCTGGGCATCGACCCGGGACCGGAGCTGCGTGACGCCCACGGGGCGGTGCTGCGCGACGCGGCGGTACCCGCGGCGGTGGCCCCCGGCGCGGCCGAAGCGCGCTCCGGCGGAGGTACGGCGGCCACGGGCCACGTCGGTCCGGGAGCGACCCCCCTGCCCGCGCCGGCCCAACTGCCGCACGACCTGGCCACGTTCAGCGGCCGACGGGCCGAACTGGACGAGGTGCTCGCGCTGGTGTCGAGCCACGCGCGGTCCGCCGAAACCGTGGTGATCAGCGCCATCGGCGGCATGGCCGGGGTCGGCAAGACCACGCTCGCCGTGCACTGGGCCCGCCGGGTCGTGGACCGGTACCCCGACGGGCAGCTGTACGTGAACCTGCGCGGCTTCGACCCGTCGGGCGCGGTCATGAGCCCCGACGAGGCGGTCCGCGGCTTTCTCGACACACTGGGCGTGCCACCGGAACGCGTCCCGCACGGCCTGGACGCCCAGGCCGCGCTCTACCGCAGCGTGCTGGCCGGCCGCCGTGTACTCGTCCTGCTGGACAACGCGCGCGACACCGAACACGTACGACCGCTGCTGCCGGGCTCGCCCGGTTGCCTCACCATCGTCACCAGCCGCAACCAGCTCTCCGGACTGGTGGCGACCCACGGAGCCCACTCCCTCAACCTGCGTCCGCTCGACACCGACGAGGCACGGGAACTCCTCATCCGCCGTCTCGGACACGCGCGAGCCGCCGCCGAGCCGGAGGCGCTGACGGAGATCACCGCGCTGTGCGCCGGGCTGCCGCTGGCCCTCGCGTGTGTCGCCGCCCGCGCGGCCACCCACCCGCACTTCCCGCTGTCGGCCATCGCCGCAGAACTGCGCGAGGCGCACGGCAGCCTCGACGCCTTCACCCGGGCCGAGACCCCCGTCGACGTCGGCGCGGTCTTCTCCTGGTCCTCCGGAGCCCTCACCCCCGCCGCCGCCCGGCTCTTCCGACTGCTCGGACTGCATCCCGGCCCGGACATCACCGCACCCGCCGCGGCCGCCCTCGCCGGCCTCACGGTCCGGGAGGCACAGCTGCTGCTGACCGAGCTCGCCCGCGTCCACCTCATCAACGAACACCTCCCCGGCCGGTACGCCTTCCACGACCTGGTCCGCGCCTACGCCGCCGAACTCGCGCACACCCAGCACGGCGAGGACGAACGCCGGGACGCCGTGCACCGCCTGTTCGAGCACTACCTGTACACGGCACACGCCGCCGGTCTGCTGATCGCCCCCTACGCGGACGGCATACCGCTGCCGCCCCCGCGGGAACCCGCCCCGAGCCGCTCGCCGACGACGAACGGGCCCAGACCTGGCTCACGGCCCAGTACGCGGTGCTGCTCTCCGTGGTCGACGCGGCCGCGAGCACGGGCGCGGACCGCCTCGCCTGCCTGCTCGTATCGTCCCTGGAGCGGTTCTTCGACCGGCAGGGGCACTGGTACGACTGGGCGGCTGCCCAGCGCACCGCCCTCGACGCCGCCCGGCGGCTGCGTGACACCGTCATGGAGGCCCACGCCCTGCGCGGACTGGCCCGGGCGGAAGGCCGGCTGGGCCTGCACGACGCCTCCGGTGCCCATCTCGACCGCGCCCTGGAGCTCTTCACCGAACTGGGGGACGACGTCGGCCGGGCCAGCGTCCACCGCAGCCTGGGCTGGGAAGCCGAGCAGCGGGGCGACCTCCACGGTGCGCTCCGGCACGACCAGTTGGCCCTGGACCTGCTCCGCGCCGCCGGCGGGCAGGCCGCGCAGGCGTCCGCCCTCAACGCGGTCGGCTGGTCCTACGCGACGCTGGGGGACTACCGCCAGGCCCTCAGCCACTGCCTGGAGGCCCTGGCCGTACTCCAGGATCTCGGCGACCGGGTGGCCCAGGCCGCGACGTGGGACAGCATCGCCTACGCCCATCACCACCTCGGCGACCACCCGCGGGCCCTCGACGGCTACCGCAACGCGCTGGCCCTGTACCAGGACATGGGCGTGCTGGCCGAGGAGGCCGGATCCCTCGTCCGGATCGGCGACGTGCACCGGGCGACGGGGGACGACGAGTCCGCCCGGGCCGCCTGGCGGAGCGCGCTCACCATCCTCACCGACCTCGGTCACCCCGACGCCGAGCACGTCGGCTCGCGGCTCCGGGAACTCGGCGCATCCCGCGTACCGGAGTGAGGCGAGGTGCCGCTCAAGCGCGGCTGTGCCGGTTCTGGATCGGATGCTGGCTACATGTATGACGAAGCCGTTCGCGCAGGAGGAGGCGCTGTTCGTGCTGACCATCAACGTAGCGGTGCTGCTGGCGGTCGTCATCGTCTACCGGCTGCGCCGCCGGACCGAGGCCCGCAGCCGCAACGACGAGATGATGACCGTGGCCATCGTCATGGTCTTCGGCGTGCTCGTCGCCCCCACGACGTTCGGGCAGGGGGTACTCCATGCGGTGGGCCAGCTCACCGACGGCATCAACCAGTCCGGCCGCTGAACACGCGGATCCGGTCCGGTCCGCTCCGAGGGCGTGGGTTGCCGGGTACCGGCGGCCTGGTCGCATGCCGCGACGAGCCGCCGGTTCCCACGCGTGCACTACAGGCTCACGAAGCTCGGTCTGTCGGCGCACGTTCACCAGTAGCGGCGGTGGCCGGCCACCGCGTGTCCCATCGATCCCATGATCCAGAAAATGGCACCGATCACGGCCAGGATGAGGCCGATGGTCCACAGGATCGACAGGCCGGTGACGAAGCCGACGACGAGCAGGATGATACCGAGGATGATCATGACGTCCTCCCGGTGTGCGGGGTGGTCCTTCCCGCACCGAGTACCCAGCCTGACGGTTTAGTCGAGTCCGTTTCACCATCGCCTTCCCGCGCGGGGAACCACCCTCAAGGAGCAGGGCCCCAGGAGAAGATCCGAGCCGGGCCGCCAGCGCCTCTGGGGCCGTGGGCTCGTCCCGCCGCCCGCCGTGGCGCCTCGCGCCGGAGGGCCCGATGCCTATGGTGGGGTGTGATCAGTGGTGTAACCGAGCGTCATCGGCAGGGCTCCCGACCGGGGTACAAGGCCGCGGCCGGGGTCTTCGCGGTCGGCATGATGGGGACCACGCTGCCCACGCCGCTGTACGGCCTGTACCGGCAGGAGTTCGGGTTCTCCGAGCTGATCGTGACGGTGGTGTTCGCCGTCTACGCGGTGGGGGTCATCACCGCTCTGCTGATCGCCGGGGGCTTCTCCGATGTGCTGGGCCGGCGTCCGGTACTGCTGGGCGCCCTCGCCCTGTCCGCGCTCAGCGCGGTGTGCTTCCTGACCGCGGGCGGACTGCCCCTGTTGTACGTGGGCCGGGTGCTCTCGGGCTTCTCGGCCGGGCTGCTGAGCGGCACGGGCACCGCGACCGTCCTCGACCTGGCACCGCCCGGACGGCGGGCGCGCGCCGGACTGGCGGCGACCGCGGCCAACATGGGCGGGCTGGGACTGGGCCCGCTCGTCTCCGGCCTGCTCGCCCAGTACGCGCCCTGGCCGCTCGAGCTCCCCTTCATCGTGCACCTGACGCTGCTGGCGATCGCCACGACCGTCACCTGGCTGCTGACCGAGACCGTGCACCACTTTGGTCCCCGGCCTCCGCTGCGGCCGCAGGGCATGAAGGTGCCGCCCGAGGTGCGCGGCGTGTTCGCTCCCTGTTCCCTCGCCGCCTTCGCGGGCTTCTCCCTGCTCGGCCTGTTCACGGCGGTGGCCCCCGCCTTCCTCGCCCAGACGCTGGGCGAGCGCAACCTGGCGGTGATCGGTGCCGTCGTCTTCTGCGTGTTCGGTGCCTCGACCTGCGGTCAGGTGCTCATGGGGCGCGTCGGCGCGCGCAGAGCCCTGCCGCTCGGCTGCCTGGTGCTCGTCGTGGGCCTCCTCCTCATCGCGGCCTCGCTGCTCCTGACGTCCTTTCCGGTGCTGCTGGTGGGCGCGGTGACCGGCGGCGTGGGACAGGGCATGGCGTTCCGCGCGAGCCTGGCGGCGGTGGGCTCCGCGGCACCCCAGGAGCACCGGGGCGCCACCATCTCGGCGTTCTTCGTCGTCGCGTACGTGGGGATCTCGCTGCCGGTCGTCGGCGTGGGCGCCCTGACGGAGGCGCTAGGGGTGCGCGACGCCGGTCTGGTGTTCACGGCATGCGCCGTCGTCCTCGTGGCGGCGGTGGGCGTCCACGTGCGGCTGCATCCGCCCCAGGAGCGAGCCTGACAGGGCCCGCCCGGGAAGGAGTTCACCGTCGAGCCGAAGCCCGACCACGGTCGGCGCGATGTCCGCGGGCGGCCTGCTCGGCGTGTGGATGCTCCACGAAGCGCTGCCGCCGACGCTCGTACTGCTGGACGCACGCGACCTGATACCGGGTCAGGGCCGCTCGGTGGTGCCCAGTTCGCGCAGGATGTCGAAGGCGCGCAGCAGGGGCGCCGGGCCCGCGTCGTCGATGCCCGACGCGCGGCGGGACCGCCGGGTGCGCAGCACCGCCCGTACCGCCGAGAGGGCGGCGCACGCGATCACGGCCGCCTTGAGGTCGGCGTCGGGCGTGTCCGGCGGCAGACGGCGCTGGACCAGGGTGGTCAGCCGCTCCTCGAAGTCCGAGAAGGCCTGTACGAGGCGGGCCGTGACCACGTTCTGGATGTCCTCCAGCGGATGGCCGAGCGCCGTCAGCGTGGACGCGGAGAACGGCTTGGCCGCCGCCAGCAGGGCGTTGCACACCGCGTCCAGGGGTTCCTCGTCCGCGGGACGTTCGGCCAGGGCGTGCTCGACGTAGGCGAACAGCTCGACGCCGTCCGGCAGCAACAGCGCTTCCTTGCTGTCGAAGTAGCGGAAGAAGGTCCGCACGGAGACGTTCGCGTACGCGGCGATGTCCGCGACGGTGGTGGCCTCGAAGCCACGCTCCTTGAACAGGCGCGCGCCTCCTTCGAGCAGCAGGCGCCGCGTCTCCTCCTTCTTGCGTTCGCGCAGTCCCACCGGGGCGATCTCACTCGGCATGTCAGGAAGCCTCCGGCACGCTGTCCGGGCTGTCAAACGGCACCCGTGCCAGATCCGTGGAGGCGCATCCTTCCGCCGTCGTCCCAGCTCGCCGCCGCAATGCAAACGTGTCCATGGTGCCAATTGTCATGCATGACACTTTGTCTCTAGAGTTCGTGTCACTCGTGACACTTTCCTTGGGAGACCGCCGTGCCCCGACCCCAGCAGCAGTCGCTCGAAGCGACCGAACCGCACGCCGACCGGCACCCGCCGACCGCCCCGGATCCCGCCGCCCGGTCCCGGCTCGGCCGCCTGGGAGGCTTCTGCGCCCGGCGTCCGGTGACGGTGATCGCCCTGTGGCTGCTCGTCCTGGCCGCCGCCCTGGCCGGACGCCACATAGCCGCGCCCACCTTCAGCGACCAGGTCAGCCTCCCCGGCACCGCCTCCCACACCGGCGCCGACCTCCTGGCCACGTCGATGCCCGACGCCGGCCGGCCGAACGGCAAGGTCGTCTTCCACACCGGCTCCGGCACCGTGGCCGACCATCGCTCCGCAGTCGACCGGACGCTGGCCGACCTGCGCGACCTCCCGCACGTCACCTCGGTCTCCGCGCCGGTGACCAGCGGTGACGGGCGCACGGCCTACACCACCGTCGCCTTCGACCAGCAGCTCAAAGACCTCGGCCACGCCTACACCGAGCGGCTCGACACGGCGACGGAGCCGGCCCGCGCGGCCGGGATCGGTGTCGCGTACGGCGGTGACCTCGAACAGGTCGTCCGCGCACCCGCCAACGACAAGCTCAGCGAACTCGTCGGCGTCGCCACCGCCCTCGTGATCCTGCTGCTCGCCTTCGGCAGCGTCCTCGCCGCCCTGCTGCCCCTGGTCACCGCGCTGATCAGCGTCGGAGTCGGCCTGGGCATCGTCGGCATCGTCGCCGCGACCGTCTCCTTCGCGACGTCCGCCACCACCCTGGCCACCATGATCGGACTGGGCGTGGGCATCGACTACGCCCTGTTCCTGACCACCCGCTTCCGGCAGGACCTGATCGACGGACGGGACCCGGTCGAGGCCGCCGCCCGCACCGCGCGCACCAGCGGACGTGCCGTTCTCGTCGCCGCTGTGACCGTCGCCGTCGCGATGCTCAGCCTCTACGCCTGCGGGCTGAGCTTCATCGGCAAGCTCGGCCTCGCGGCGACCCTTGCCGTGGTCGTCACCGCTGCCGCCGCCCTCACCCTGGTGCCGGCGGCCCTGGGCCTGGTCGGCCGGCGCATCGACCGGCTGCGGCTGCGCCGCCCGGTCGCCGAGAGCGCGGGCGAGCGCGACGGCTGGCACCGGTACGCGGAGCTGGTCGCCCGACGGCCGTGGCCCTTCCTGGCCGTCGGCCTCGCCGTCCTCGCCGTGTGCGCCGCGCCGCTGCTGTCGATGCGGCTCGGACACGTCGACGCGGGCGCGGACCGGCCCGGCAGCAGCACCCGTACCGGCTACGACTGGATCGCGCACGCGCCCGGCCGCGGCTTCGGACCGGGCGCGAACGGCCAGGTCGTCACGGTCGTGGACGTCCGCGACGCCGACGCCTCGGCCGACCGCGTCGCCGACGACGTCACCCGGGCCCTGAAGAAGACACCCGGGGTGGCGTCCTTCACCGACGTCGCGCCCAGCGGCGACGGCAGGATCCTCGTCACCACCGTGACCCCGACCACCGGTCCGCAGGACGCCGCCACCGGCACGCTGCTCGACACCCTGTCCGGACAGGCACTGCCGGACGCCCTCCGCGGCACCGGTGCCCGCGCCTACCTCACCGGCAGCGTGGCGGGCCAGGCCGACTTCCGCGGCACTCTCGGCGAGCGGCTGCCGATCGTCATCGGCATCGTCCTGGTCCTCGCCTTCCTCCTGCTCATGGCCGTCTTCCGCAGCGTGGTGATCCCGCTCAAGGCCGTCGTCCTCAACCTCTTCACGACCGCCGCGTCCTACGGCGTCCTCGTCGCGGTCTTCCAGTGGGGCTGGGGCGACTCCGTACTGGGCCTGTCCGAGCCGGTGCCCATCGAGTCGTACGTCCCGATGATGATGTTCGCGATCGTCTTCGGGCTCTCCATGGACTACGAGATCTTCCTGCTCTCCCGGATCGCCGAGGCGTGGCAGCGCACGGCGGACAACCGGCTCGCGGTCGGCGAGGGCCTGTCGACCACGGCCCGCGTGATCTCCGGCGCGGCCTTCATCATGACCGCGGTGTTCCTTTCCTTCACCGCCTCGCCCACCGTTGTCGTGAAGATGCTCGCCCTGGGGCTGGCGATCAGCGTGATCCTCGATGCCACGGTGGTCCGTCTGATCCTGGTGCCGTCCGCCATGTTCCTGATGGGGCGGGCGAACTGGTGGATGCCCCGCCGCCTCGACCGAGTCCTGCCGCGCCTGCACGCCTGACCGTCCGACCGGAGCACCACGCCGACCCGATCGATTGGGAGTACGTCACCTTGAACCGTCGTAGGAAGATCGTCGTCCTCGTCGCGGGCGCCGCGGCCCTGGCCGTCGCCGCCGTCTGCGCGACCGATCTGGTGGTCGAGCACCAGGCCGAACAGCGGGTCGCCGACGTGGCGTCGTGCCGGCTGAAGCCGGAGGGGCCGGTGCGGGCCGACCTCACCACCCCGCTCGCCGGACTGCGCACCCTCGGCGGTGACGTCGGCGACGTCACGGTCAAGGCCCGGCGGGTGCGGCACGAGGACGTCCTGATGGACATCGACGTGTCCCTGAAGGACGTCACGACCGACGGTGCCAGCGGTGGCGGCACCGCGACCGCCACCATCGGGTACGACCAGCTCAACCACGGGTTGGGCACGCTCGGCGACGGACTGACCCCCAGCGGCCGAGGCGGCGACCTCGTCCTCGGCGGAACCGTCGGGCAACTGGGCCTGCCGGTCACGGTCCGTGCCACGGTGTCCGCGCACGCCGACCGGGTCACCGTCACGCCGACCACCGTGACGGTCCTCGGCCGCAGCGTCGCCGTCGACGACCTGACCGCCCTGCCGGCCGCCTCCGGCCTGAAGGACGAGCTGAAGCCGCGGACCGTCGCCGTCTCCGGCCTGCCCCGCGGCGTGGCACTGACGTCGGCACGCGCCGCGGACAACGGTCTCGCCCTGAACTTCTCGATCGCGGGCCGGACGGCTCTGGCCACCGGCGAACGACACGGGAAGGGGTGCGCCGCCGCGTAAGGCAGCGGCGCGCTGTGGGCGGCTCAGCTGATGATGGGTGAGGCGATGACCACGGTGACGTCGGCCTGGTCGGCGCCGGTGCGGTAGAGGTGCGGGGCGTCCCCGGCGAAGGCGAGCAGGTCGCCCCCGCTGAGGTCCGTCGGGTCATCGGTGGGCCCGGCGGTGAGCCGGCCGGAGGCGACGAGCAGGTGCTCGATGGTGCCGGTCGCGTGCGGTACGCCGTCCAGCTGGGTGTGCGGGGGCATGCGCAGGCGCCAGATCTCCAGGCTGTTGCCGCTGCTGATCCGGCGCAGCAGTTCCCGGCCCACCTCGCCGTCGGGCAACTCGGTGCCGGCCACGAACACCGGTCCCGGGTCGGTGTCACGGGCCAGGAGGTCGGTCAGCGGGATGCGCAGCGCGACCGCGAGCGCGTCCAGGGTCTCGATGGTCGGATTGCCCCGGCCGGCCTCCAGGTGCGAGAGCGTCGCCTTGCTCAGCCCGGCCCGGCGGGCCAGTTCGGCGCTGCTCATGCCGCGTTGCTCCCGGCGGCGGCGGATCTGCGCCCCGACCGCGACCGCGGTACTGCTGGCCGGCCGGCGCTCGCCCGGACTGCCCGCCATCACCGCTCCCGGTGGGCGGCGCCGTAGGAGACCCGGATCCGGCCCCGCTTGACCTTCAGCGTCGGCAGCACGACCTCGGAGAGATCGCCGAGGCCGCGAACATGGGTGCCGCCGCAGGGTGCGGCGTGCAGGTCGCCCAGCCGGATGATGCGGAGGCCTTCGGCGTCGTACTCCGCGATCACCGGCAGGTCCCGCTCGATGGCCTCGGCGATCGCCCCGCGGAGCGCCTCGGTGGCCGCCTCCCGGCCTTCGGGCGTGTCCAGCCGGGCATCCGGCGTCGGCGCGGTGAACTCGATCCGGGCCTGGCCGGGGAAGTGGTTGTTCGCGGCCAGTACCCAGCCCTGGGCCCGCCCGGCCGCCTCGACCAGGTGCCCGGCCGTGTGCAGCGCGGCGTGCGCCGCGCGCGTTGTCAGGTCGATGCGCGCCTTGACCTGCTGGCCCTGTGCGAAGGCGGGCAGCGGGTCGTCCCCGGCCGCCCGCGCGACGATCAGCCCGGTCTCCTGATCCCGTACCGGAACGATCTCGTGGTCGTCCACCCAGCCCCGGTCGGCGGGCTGGCCCCCGCCCTGCGGATGGAACAGACAGTGTTCCAGGGCCACCCAGGGCGCGCCGTCCCGCTCTCCCACGGCGATCACCTGGGTGACCGCCTGTTCCTCGTAGGTGTCCTCGTAGTACGCGTTGACCTGCATGCCGTGTCTCCCATGAAGTATTCAGTGAACCTCACGTTCACTATAACGAACGACGGGAGGATCGGGTCGGGTCTACGGACTTCCGGTCGGCGGCGGCTCAGGCGTCTCGGGCGGCTCAGGGCCGGGTACGGGAGCTGACGCGCGGGCCCGCATACTCGGCCTCCGTGACGTGCTCAAGCCACTCGACGTCGTCGGTCTCCCAGAGGCCCAGGTGGACCATGAACCGGTCGGGAGCCGCGCCGTGCCAGTGCTCTTCGCCCGGCGGGGTGTGGACGACGTCGCCCGGGTGGGCCTCCAGGATCTCGCCGCCACGGGACTGGATCAGGGCGACGCCCTCGACGATGCAGAGGGTCTGCCCCAGGCCGTGGGAGTGCCAGGCGGTACGGGCCCCGGGCGCGAATCGAACCATGTTCGCCCGCAGACGGGAGGGGTCCTCGCCCCGGTGGACGACATCGGCGAAGGCGTCGCCGGTGCACCATTCGGGCGGCAGCTTGACGGTCGGGGGCCGCTGCAGGAGTTCCATGGTGCTTCTCTCCTCTGGCGGTGGCCGCTGGGCGACGGCCCCGAGCGGCATGCGTACGGTCGCCACCATCGACCCTGCCACCGTCGGGCTCGCCCGCAACAGGGACAGTTCCCGCCGATGCCCGATGCCCGATGCCCGATGCCCGGTGCCCGAGGCTCCGCGTGCCGCGGCCTCAGCCGGTCCAGCGGCCCGACGTGAAGGTCAGGGCGAGGACGACCGCCAGCGGAGCCACCACCCCGACGTACGCCTCCTTCACCCAGCCACGCCGCAGGCTCCAGTGCGCCAAGCCGGTCCACAACGGCCACCACAGGAGGGTGGCGCGGGGGATGGACAGGTACCAGTAGGAGGTGCCCAGGGCCCACAGGTTGAGCGCGATGTACACGGCCTCGGCCCAGCGCCGGCGGAGCAGGAGCACGGCCAGGAGTACGACACCGACCGCCATGGCGGCCAGTTCCCACTGGAACTCCACGGCGTACCCGGTGCTCTGGCGATGGCCGAAGGCGTTCTCCCAGGTGTGCCGGAACGCCTCGGCGGGTGTGTGGAAATCCCGGTACCAGCCCCGCTCCTGGGCATGCTTCCAGGCCATCCAGTCGCCGGTCACCGCGTGCAGGTAGAGGGTGTACGCGGCGGCGGGCAGCGCGGGCAGGGCGCACCAGAGCAGGGCACGTGGCGCGACCACCTCGCGACCGAGTCGCCGGCTCGCCTCCCCGCCGAACCGGCCGACCGCCAAGCCCTGTCGCCGCTCCTCCCGATACGCCGACACGAATTCGACCGTGATCGCGGCGGCCAGGAAGAGACCGGTGACCCGGACGCTCGTGGCCGCGGCGGCGAGGAGGCCGGCGAGCGGCCAGTCGCGGTTCCTCGCCGAGAGCCAGGCGGGCAGCGCGAACGCGAGGAACAGCGACTCGGTGTATCCGGCGGCCAGGAAGACCGCCGCGGGCGAGAGCAGCAGGAAGGCGACGGCCCGTCGGCCCGCCGGGTCGCCGTCCGCGCGGCCCAGTCCGGCGATCCGGGCCAGGGAGACCACGGCCACCGCACCGCTCACGAAGGAGATGAGCAGGCCGGCCACGGTCCAGTCGGCGATGACCGCGTGCACGGCGCGCAAGGTCAGGGGAAAGCCGGGGAAGAAGGCGACGCGGTTGTCGGAGGAGGGGTGGATGCCGGGGAACGGGGCGACGTATCCGTACTCGGCTATGTGCCGGTAGTGCTCCCAGTCCCACTGCTGCCAGCGCGACAGCCACGGCGCGGGTGACTTGCCGTCGGCTCCGGCGGGGTTCAGCCATGTGCTGCAGTAGGCGACGAGCCACAGACCCAGGCGCGTGAGCAGATACAGCCGCAGGACCCGGCGGTCCGCGGAGGTCAGGCGGCCGAGCAGGCGCCGTGCGGGGCTGCCGGGGGCCTGACCGGCCGCCGGATCCGGGCGGTTCCGAGGGGGCGTGGGGTGGGCCGCAGCAGTGGGCGGCGGCCCGGTGAGGGGCTGGATCGTGGTCATCGGGTTCGTTCCTGCCGTGGTGTGCTGGGTGGTGGGGGCACTTCGCGGGGACCGGGGGTTACGGGACGCCGAGTTCGAAGAGCACGTAGCCCGCGTACGAGCCGGAGGCGAGCGCCGCGAGGCCGAGCAGGCTGATCTGCAGGGGCAGGCGGAGGCGGCGGAGCGCGGTGGCGAGCGGGATGAAGAGCGGGAAGGCGGGGAGCAGATAGCGGGAGACGTTGCCGAATATCTGCTGGCTGCCCAGGACGAGAGCGATCGTCAGCACTGTGTAGACGAGCAGCGGCGGTGGGAGCCGCAGTCGGACCAGCAGCGGGAGCAGCGCGAAGGTCAGCAGGACGGCACCGATGCCGACGATGTCCGCGAAGGGGAACGCGAAGAGATAGGTGAAGTGGCCGACCGGGGCGGAGGTGAGCACGTCGAGTGTGTGCCGCCCGTAGTCGAACTCGTGGGCCCAGGCGCCGCTCTGGAGCGTGAAGTAGCCGCCGTAGGAGCCCATGCGGTGGCCCACCCAGGCCAGGTATCCGAGCAGGCCGAGCGGTGCGAGGGCCATCGCGGCCACGGGGCGCCGGATGCCGATCCGGCGCCGACGGAGGGCAGACAGGGCGGCGACGAAGAGCGCGGCGATCAGCGCGACGGCGGTGGGGCGGCAGAGCCCGGCGGCGCAGGTGAGGAGGCCCGCGGTGAGCCAGCGGTGGTTCAGGAGGGCGTGGCAGGCCCAGACGGTCAGGGCCACGTAGAGGGAGTCGGAGTAGACCGACCACTCCACGCCGGAACCCGGCCACACCGCCCACAGTCCGGCCGCGGCCAACCCGGCTCCTGTGCCGGTGAGTTGGGAGGTGAGGACGTAGATGCCGAGCGCGGCGGCGAACGAGGAGACGACCGAGACCAGCAGTCCGGCCCCGTACAGGCCGAGGCCGGTGGTCTCGGAGACCAGCCGTATCAGCGCCGGGTAGAGCGGGAAGAACGCCGCGGAGTTCTCCTGCACGGTGAAGAGCCCGCCGGCGTGCGGCAGTTGGACGAGCGCCGGGTGGTACCCGTGCGCGGCGATCTGCTGGTACCACCAGCCGTCCCAGCTGGCCAGCACCTCCCAGGGGTGGGCGCCGCCGCCGAAGCGCGGGGGTTTCTTCCGGTAGTCCCCGGCGGAGTCCAGCAGGAAGAGGAAGACGGAGAAGCCGACGAGCTTGAGGCCGCCGTACATCGCCGCCGCCGGGCCGTACCGCTGCACCGCGCACCGCAGCCGCTGTCGGGCGGGTCCCGGGGCGGTCGCGAGGGCGGGCGGACGGGCGGCGGGGGTTGTCAGGGTCTTCATGAGGCGGCGGCTCCCGTACGGTCACGGCGCGGCCGGAACACCCAGGCGCGCAGCAGCACGAACCGCAGCAGCGTCGCGGTCAGGTTGGCGGCGATCAGGACGGCGAGTTCGGCGCGGTGCGAAGCATCGGGCGCCACGTGGTGCAGGAGGGCGAGGGAGCCGCCGGTGAGCGCGAGCCCCACCAGGAAAGCCGCCATGCCCCGGGCCTGGTGGCGCAGCGCGCCCGCGCGGCCGCGCACCCCGAAGGTGAGCCGCCGGTTCGCGGCCGTATTGGCCACCGCGCACACCAGCAGCGCCAGCGCGTTGGCCACCTGGGCTCCCACCGCCGGACGCAGCGCCGCGTACAGCAGCAGATGTGCCAAGGTGCTCACCGCTCCTACGGCGGCGAAGCGGGCGAACTGCGTGACCAGGCGCCCCGACGGCCCGTCGGCGCCCCGGTGCAGTCCGGTGGGCGGAAGCGTGCCGCGCAGCAGGGCCAGGGTGATCCTGGCGATGCCGCGCAGGTCGGCCAGCGCGGTGGCCAGCAGATCGACCCGGCTGTCGGGATCGTCCACCCAGTCGACCGGCACCTCGTGGATCCGCAGCCCGTCCCGCTCGGCGACGACGAGCAGTTCGGTGTCGAAGAACCATTCCGGGTCCCGCACCAGGGGCAGCAGCCGCTCGGCGACATCACGTCGTACGGCCTTGAAACCGCACTGCGCGTCCGAGAAACCGACCGAAAGGGTCGAGCGCAGCAGGGCGTTGTAGCAGCGGGAGATGATCTCCCGCTTGGGACCGCGCACCACGCGCGAACCGGGTGCCAGGCGCGTGCCGATGGCGATGTCGGAGTGCCCGGAGATCAGCGGGGCCACCAGCGGCAACAGGGCCGTCAGTTCGGTGGACAGGTCGACGTCCATGTACGCCAGGACCGGCGCCCGCGAGCGCGACCAGGCAGCCCGCAGCGCCCGCCCCCGCCCCTTCTCGGCCAGCCGCAGCCACTCGACCTCGGGCAGTTCGGCGGCCAGCCGGGCGGCGATCCGCGGGGTCGCGTCGGTGCTGGCGTTGTCGGTGACGGTGATGCGGAACGGGTAGGGGAAGGTCTCCCGCAGATGCGCGGTCAGCCGTCGCACGCTCGGCTCCAGCGCGGCCTCCTCGTTGAACACCGGGACGACCAACTCCAGGACCGGCTCCGGGTGGTGGGCCGGCACCGGTGGCCGGTGCGGACCTGGCACGGTGACCAGACCTGCCTCTCTCATGTTTCGTCCTTTCTGTGTACTTTTTATGCATTGATGCTCGGTGCCGGGGCATGCCGAAGGCACGCCTGGCGAGGGCGGGTTCAGGTGACGCGGGGTGCGGTCAGCCGGTCGGGCGGTCGGGCGGTCGGGCGGTCGCGCGGTCGACGGGTCAGCCGGTCGGGCCGACCAGGGCCGAGGACGTGGCCGGCGGGGCCGACCGGCCGGGCGGTGGCTCCGAGGTGTAGTTCGCCGTCGATGTCGCCGGGGGCGCCGACGCCGTGTCCGTCTCCGAGTCCGCGGGTGTCGGCTCGGAGCCCGTGCTCGAACTGCCGGGCGTCGGCAGCTGTGAGGTGGCGCTCCCGCTCGGGGGCGCGGAGTTCGTGGCGGTCGAGGAAGGAGGCGTCGGCGACATGTCCGGCGTCGGCGTCGGCGTCGTGGTCGGCGAGGGCGTCGGGCTGATCGCGGGCCGGGGGTGCGGGGCGCTGGGTTCGTCTCTGGCGTGGGAGTGGGGCAGCAGGAACAGCCCGGCGCCGAGCCCGGCCACCGCCAGGACGGAGCCGACGGCCGCCTGCGCCGCGCGCGCACGGCGACGGGCCCGGACGCCCGCCCGGAGACGTTCCCGGTGCCGCGGCTCGAAGGGGGACTGCTGCTCGGAGTGGTGCATCATGCGAGCCAGCTGCCGTTCGAAGTGGTCCATGGTCTCTCCCTCACCCCACCGGCTCGATGACGTCGGCCAGAAGCTGCCGCAGTCGTGCCACACCGCGTGCGGTGTGTGACCTGGCCGTGCCCAGGGGGCACCCCAGCGCCTCCGCGACCTGGCCCTCGGGCAGGTCCTGGTAGTAGCGCAGCACCACCGCGACCCGCTGTTTCGCCGGCAACTGGCCCAGCGCGGCCTCCAGGCGCGACCGCTCGGCGACGACCGCGGAGACATCGCCGGCGACCGCCGTGTCCGGCAACTGCGCGACGGGACGCTCACCCCACCAGCGCCGCTTGGCCGACCGAGCCGCCGCGCGCACCATCACCTTCCGTACGTACGCGTCGGGGGCCTCGTCGGCGACCTTCGACCACACGAACCAGAGCTTGACCAAGGACTCCTGCACCAAGTCCTCGGCTCTGTGTCGATCACCGCCGGTGAGCAGCCGGGCGAGATGGAGCAATCCCGACCAGCGGACCGCCACGAACTCGTCGAACTCACCGGCCCGAGCCTGCGCCATCCGCAATGTCCCCGCTCTCGCCAGTTGCCTTCACGGAGAGAAAGACGGTGGCGGCCACTCCGCTATGCACTCGGCGGCTGTGACCCTGGTCACTGGCCGCAAAGGGGCCGGGACATCGGTCCTGGAACCCTCGGCGCTCCCGGCTCGCGCCGCTATTGACTTGCTAAGTCTTGTTACGCAACTCTAAAAGGGCAGGCAGACCCCTGGACCCCCGAGGAGGCCGACTCACGATGGAGTGGACGGGCGCGCGGTACGCGGACACACCGACGGTCGAGGTGACGACCTGGATCGATGCCCCACCGCAGCGGGTGTGGGAGCTGGTCTCGGACGTGACCCTGATGCCGGGGATGAGCGGCGAACTGCAGTCGATCGCATGGCTCGACGGCGCCACCGGGGCCGCCCTGGGCGCGCGGTTCGTCGGGCGCAGCAAGCACCAGGCCTTCGGGGAGTGGGCGACCACCTCGACCGTCGTCGAGTGCGAGCCGGCCCGGGTGTTCGCCTGGGCGGTGGAGGACCCGGACCGGCCGTCGGCGCTCTGGCGGTTCCGGCTGGAACCCAAGGACGACGGAACGGAGTTGTCGCAGTGGATGCGGATGGGCCCCGGACGCTCCGGCCTGTCCATGGCGATCGACACCATGCCGGACAAGGAGCAGAAGATCGTGTTCGTACGGATGCGGGAGTTCGAGCACAACATGACGGCGACGCTCGCGCACATCAAGCAGCTGGCGGAGGCGTGATGCGGACCGCGACGACCGTCGAGGCGGCGGGCTTCGAATCCTGGTCCCGGCAGGCCGACTTCGTGGTCGAGGCCGAGAAACTGGGCCTCGACATCTGCTGGGTGGCCGAGGCCTGGGGCTCGGACGCGCCGTCCGCGCTCGGCTTCTACGCGGCCCGCACCGAGCGCCTGCTGCTCGGCTCGGGCGTGATGCAGGTCGGCACCCGCACGCCGGTGGCTCTCGCGCAGACGGCGATCACGCTCTCCAACCTCTCCGGCGGACGCTTCCTGCTCGGCCTGGGCCCCTCCGGGCCGCAGGTGATGGAAGGCCTGCACGGGGTGCCGTTCGCCCGGCCCCTCGCGCGCGTCCGCGAGACCGCGGAGATCGTGCGGGAGGTGGTCGCGGGCGGCAAACTCTCGTACACGGGCTCCGAGTTCCGGATCCCGCTGCCGGGCGGGGAGGCGGTGCCGATGCGCCTGTCCATGCGGGCCGAGCATCCGGTCCCGATCTATCTGGCCGCCCTGTCCCCGGCCATGCTCCGGCTCACCGGGCGGGTCGCGGACGGCTGGCTGGGCACCAGCTTCGTACCGGAGGGCGCGGCCGAGGCGTACTTCGCCCCGCTCGACGAAGGACTGGCCGACAGCGGTCGCGGCCGTGCCGACATCGACGTCTGCCAGGGCGCCGAGGTCGCGTTCGCGCCGGACGAGGAGGCCCTCGGCGCCATGGTCGCCGGACGCAAGAAGGAACTCGCCTTCAGCCTCGGCGGGATGGGCTCCGCGTCCACCAACTTCTACAACCGCGCCTACAGCCGCCAGGGCTGGAGCGAGGTCGCCGAGCAGGTGCGCGAGCGCTGGCAGGCGGGGGACCGGGACGGCGCCGCGGGCCTGGTCACCGACGACATGGTGCTGGCCACCACTCTCATCGGCACGGAGGACATGGTCCGGCGGCGGCTGCGCGTCTGGCGCGACGCGGGGGTGGACACCGTACGTCTCTACCCGGCCGGGGAGACCATCGAGGCGAAGCTCGACACCCTGGGCCGGGCGATCGAACTGGTACGGGAAGTCGGCGACGCGTCATGAGCCCGGCGCGCCCCTCCTTCGCCAACTGGCCGTGCTCCATCGCGAGAACCGTGGACGTGCTCGGCGACGCCTGGAGCTCCCTGCTGCTGCGGGAGGCGTTCTACGGCAGCAGCCGCTTCGAGGAGTTCCAGCGCGAACTCGGCATCGCCCGCAACACCCTGACCGACCGGCTGCGCCGCCTGGTCGACGAGGGGCTGATGGAGAAGCGCCGCTACGAGAGCGAGCCGCCGCGCTACGAGTACGTGCTGACGGAGAAGGGCCGTGACTTCTTCCCGGTCCTCGCCGCCCTCAGCCGGTGGGGCGACCGCTGGCTGGCGGGGGAGGAGGGCGCGCCGGTCACCCTCCACCACGACACCTGCGAGCACGACGCGCACGCCGAGGTGGTCTGCTCGGCGTGCGGCGAGCCGATGCGCTCCGAGAACACGTCGGTACGGATGGGCCCCGGCTACCCGGAACACTTGAGAACGAGGCCGGACATCGTCCGCCGCTTCACACGGACGTGAGGCGAACACCCCTCACCGGCCGAGCTGTAAGTGGCTTGCCGGGCTCAGGGACGCCAGCGCGGGGCCTCGTCGTCCGGGGTGTCGGGACTGGCGAAGTGGAAGGGGACGCGGAGGTGGTCGGCCAGGGCTCGGCCGGCCTTGTCGGCGGCTGTGGCTGAGGGGTGGCGGGTGCCTCGGTTCCCGGTTTCGCCGAGGTGTCGTACGGCCGTGCCCCAGTAGACGGTGGCCAGCGGGTGTTCCGCGTCGGGGTCGGCGGTGATGGCCAGCAGGACCACGAACCAGTCGTGGAAGGTGTCGCCGTCCCACACGGCCTCGACCGCCACGACGCGGCCGGGGAGGCCGGCGGCGCGGGCCGCCAGGGACTCCAGGTCGAGGGGGCTGTCGGGGGTGCGGGCGATTGCGTCGCCGTGGTGGTCGTAGCGTTCGGCGACCACGCACTGAGCGTCGACGAGCCCCAGGCCACGGGCGCGGCCGGCCGCCAGGACGACGCGGATCGCTTGCATGCGGGCGTCCTGGAGGACGTACCCGTCGACCTGCTGCCGGACCCCGGCCGGCAGCTGCTCCCACCACTCGGTCGCGGTCTTTTCACCCATGAGTTTCCCCGTCTCCCTTCAGGCCCGCACGGCAGGGCCCCCGAGCGTCACTGTAGAACGGCTGCCTCCTGCCCGAAGATTTTTTCCGGGAGGCGTCACATCCTTGTCGTCGGTTCCGTCAGTGCTGTGTCAGCTATGTCAGACACCCGGAGGAACACAGTCATGGGAGATCAGTCGACCGCCGCGCAGACGGCCGGTTCGCGGCTGCCCGACCCGCTCAAGCTCGTCCCCGAGTTGGGGGAAGTGGCGGGACTGCTGTACAAGACCATCGGCAACGGCACGGTGCCGCAGAGCACGATCAGCTTCATGCACCTGAGGGCCGGTCAGATCGTCGGCAACACCTACCTGACCCTGATGCACACCGAGAGCCTGCGCAAGGCGGGGGAGTCCGAGGAACGGATCACCGCGGTGTCGTCCTGGCAGGACGCGCGCTGCTTCACCGAGGCCGAGGCCGTCGCGCTGGCCCTCGCGGAGGCGGTGCTCCAGCCGTCCGCGCACGGCGAGCGCGTCTCCGACGAGCTCTACGCCCGGGCTGCCAGGTGCTACGACGACAAGGCACTCGTCACCCTGATCCTCGCGCTCGGCCAGGTCAACTTCTTCATCCCGCTCGCCGTGATCGGCAGGCCGATTGCCGGCGCGAAGCCGTCCGAGCAGTGGAGCTGACCTGAGGGTGCCGGACGAGGGAGCCGCGGTGTGCCGTCGGCTTCCTCGTCCGGCGTCCGGGGAAGTCACCCGTGAGAGCCGTCTTCGGTCAACGGCGTAATAGGGGGCTGGACATGGGTGCCGTCGTCGTGGGCGTCATCGGAACGCTGCTCGGAGTCCTGGTCGGCGGCGCCCTCCAGCAGTCGCAGGCATCGCGCAACCGCAAGTGGCAGCGGGAGGACTCGCTCACCGACGCCAGACGAACCGCCTACGCCGAGTATCTGCGGTCGATCAGCGCCAGTTACGCGCAAGCGGTGTCCGGTCAGCGGCACCGCGCGGAGGACGGCCGCCTTCTGGCTGTCACCGCTGAGATCGAGGTCCTGGCGGGGAGAGACGTGTCAGGCCCGGCTCGGGACCTGGTGAACTCCGTCAGGCTCACGACACACCCCTGACAGCCACCGCACCGAGGGGGCGGCTGAACCCTACGCAGCGTTTCAGGTGCACTTCGTGGAGCGCGAGCCGCGATCCGCACGGCACTCGGCGCCTGAGCCCCGCACAGGGCGTTCGCCCGCGCGGCACTCCGCCTTTCGGCCCATCAAGGGCATCGACCACGACGCCGAAAGAGATCAAGCAGTGCCGTCGCTCGGCTGTCGAGGTCCGGAGGAGATCCTTCATGCGCGTCCGTCTGCCCTTGACCGCCACTGCCACCGCTACCGCCGCACTCCTGCTCACCGCGGTCACCGGTGCGACTTCGGCGGCCGCAGAGCGCGGCACCGACGGCGGATCGCTGAGCAAGGTGTCCCACGGTGACCCCTACGCCGACTGCACCATCGGCGCGAGGTCCCCCGACAGCGTCGTCTATCCGGGCACCGAGGTCGAGCCTTACCTCACCGTCGATCCGCGCGACGCGAAGCGCGTGGTCACCGTGTTCCAGCAGGACCGCTGGTCCGACGGCGGCGCCCGTGGCCTGGTGGCGAGTTGGAGCAGGGACGGCCGTACGTTCCACGAGAGCACGCTGCCGTTCAGCGCCTGCGCGCCGGGCGGCGCGGACTTCGAGCGGGCCACCGACCCCTGGGTCAGCACCGGACCGGACGGCACCGTCTACGCCGGCGGAGAGGGCGTCGACTTCACGAAGAGCACGCGTACCGGCCTCCTCGCCGCCACCTCCCACGACGGCGCGCGTACCTGGGAGAACCTCACCACCACACACGTCGACGAGCAGCCGTTCTTCAACGACAAGCCCTCGATCACGGCCGACCCGATCCGCAGGGGCACCGCATACCAGGTCTGGGACCGCCTCGACAACGACCCTCCCGGCCCGAGCAACCTCGACGGTCCGGGCTACATCTCCGTCACTCGCGACGGCGGCCGCACCTGGAGCGAGGCCCGACGGTTCGTCGACACCAGCGCCGTTCCCAACACGCAGACCATCGGCCACGTGATCGTCGTCAACCGGCACAGCGGCACCCTGTACGACTTCTTCGACTGGATCACCTACGCCGATGACCTGACCACCGTCACCGATGCCCACTACGCGGTGGTGACCTCGACCGACGGCGGCGCGACCTGGAGCGCGCCGGTCACCGTGGCCAAGGACACCGCCGTACCGGAAGTCCACCCGAACGACCCCACCAAGGCACTGCGCGCCGGCTCCACCCTGCCCAGCCCGGCCATCGACCCGAAGAGCGGCACGCTGTACATGTCCTACGAGGGTTCGGACTTCTCCGGCGGGAGGCACAACTCCGTCCAACTGGTGCGCTCCACCGACGGCGGGCACACCTGGAGCAGGACCCCGACGCTGATCAGCCCACGGCGCGTGCCGGCCTTCTCCCCGTCGGTCGCCGTCGACGAACGGGGCACGGTCGCGCTCACGTACTACGACGTCCGCTTCCTCAAGCCGGGCGAAACCACCACGCTGCCCACCGCCTACCAACTGGCCACGCTGCCGCACGGCGATCCGCGGTTGTTGTCCGAGCGGCGGATCTCCCGGGTCTTCGACTGGCTGCAAGCGCCGTACGCGGGCGGCTACTTCATCGGTGACTACCAGGGCCTGGTGCCCGTCGGGACCGGGGTGCGACCGGCGCTGACCGAGACCAACTCCGGCGCCCCGGACAACCGTACGGACGTCTACAGCGGCATCTTCCGCACACCGGTGACGGGCCTGGACCACCCGAAGGCGTCGTAGGCAGTGTCCCGCTTCCGTCCGTGATGCGGGAGGCTGGGATCATGCGCACCGACTGGATCACCCGTGCCGAGACCGGCGCCGACCTCCCCGCCATCCGCGAGATCGACCTGGCGGCCTTCGAGACGCCGCTGGAAGCCGGCCTGGTCGACGCCCTGCGGGCCGACGCGTCCTGGATCGACGGTCTGTCCATCGTCACCGCCACGCCGGACGGCAGGCCCGTCGGCCACGCGCTGCTGACTCGCTGCCACATCGACGCCACCCCGGCCCTGTGCCTGGCCCCCGTCGCCGTACTGCCCGAGTACCAGGGGACCGGCGCCGGATCCGCGGCCGTCCGCGCCGCGCTCCAGGCCGCCCGGGACACGGGCGAGCACTTCGTCGTCGTCCTCGGACATCCGGCGTACTACCCGCGCTTCGGCTTCACCCGCGCCTCCACCCACGGCATCGGCGTCACCTTCGACGTCCCGGACGAGGCCCTGATGGCCCTCACCCTGCACGCCGGCCACCCGCTGCCCAGCGGTACCGTCCACTACGCCGCACCCTTCGGCATCTAGCAGGCCCGTGCGGGGGCGGAGGTACCGCCGATCCTGGCAGGCCGGACAAGAGGGGAAGATCACGTTCGCCGATGCGGTCTTGGCCAGGCTCCGGACACGCGGTACCGTCGGTCCGATATCGACGACGGCAGAACGGAAGCCGGTGGAAGTCCGGCACGGTCGCGCCACTGTGAACGAACAGCCTTGCAGCGCCAGGGCTGTTGGTGAGTCAGACCCGTAGCGGTCGTCCTGTGCACCACCGAGATGGGACGCGAACTCCCAGAGGAGGTTCTGCCATGGCGCAGACCGTCGCCCAGCCGACAGCCACCACCCCCGCCGTTCCCGCCACGCTGCCGCTGAAGGCGATAGCTCCCTGGGCGGTCTTCTTCGGCATCCTCATGCTCATCCTGCTCTACTTCGTCGGCGCCGAGCAGGGCGCCACCTCCGTGTTCAACGGCACGGACGTCCACGAGTGGGTGCACGACGCCCGCCACCTGCTCGGTTTCCCCTGCCACTGACGCGAGGGACGCCGCACACCCATGAATTCCGCAACGGTTAGAAACCTCCTCGTGCGGGGCATGCTCGCCGGCCTCGCGGCCGGCGTGCTCGCCCTGGTCGCCGCCTACTTCCTCGGTGAGCCGAACGTCGACAGCGCGATCAGCTTCGAGGAGGCCCACTCCCACGAGCACGAGATGGAAGTCGTCTCCCGCTCCCTGCAGTCCACCGCCGGCCTTGCCACCGGCGTCCTGGTCTACGGGGTCGCCTTCGGCGGCATCGCGGCGCTCGCCTTCTGTTTCGCGCTCGGCCGGGTGGGCCGCTTCAGCCCGCGGGCGACCGCGCTGCTGCTGTCCGGCTGCGCGCTGCTCGCCGTGTACGTCGTGCCGTTCCTGAAGTACCCGGCCAACCCGCCGTCGGTGGGTGACCCGGACACCATCAGCAAGCGGACCAGCCTGTACTTCCTGATGATGGTGCTCAGCGTGCTCCTGGCGATCGCCGCCACCATCCTCGGCAAGCGGCTCGCGCCCACTGTGGGCACCTGGTGGGCGACCGTGGTCGCGGTGGCGGCCTTCGCCACCGTGATCGGGCTCGCGTACGCACTCCTGCCGGCCGTCAACGAGGTGCCGCAGCACTTCCCGGCCACCCTCCTGTGGCGGTTCCGCCTCTCCGCACTGGCCATCCAGGCCGTTCTGTGGGGCGGATTCGGTCTGCTCTTCGGCGAGTTGGCCGAGCGGCAGCTGAACCCCAAGCCCGCGACCTCGACGTCGGGGCGGGCGGTTCCGGCCGCCCACTGATCCCTTCCGGACACGAGTCGGCCCTTCGGAACCGTCCGAGGGGCCTCTCGCGTTCTCGGGACACCGACGGAGGCGACGAGCGGAGGAGCCGAGTGGCCCGCCAACATCCCCAACCGCGCCACATCACTCTCGGCGGACGCGAGGCGGTCGCCCTGACCCCGGAGGAGTACCGGCGACTGGTCGCCAGCCGACGCCAGATCGGCGGTCAGAGCGCGCGCGTGCGAGTCCTGGCCCAACAGGCCAAACGCACCGAGAGACTCCTGCGGGAACTCGAAGCCCTGGTCGGCGGTCCGCAGCCCGGCTGTCCCCCGCCCCAGGAGCGAACAGGGGCGCGGGAAGCGGCCGAGTGCGACCGCCACCACGACACCACCGGCGCCCCGGACACCGACTGCCTGCGGTGCGCGATAACGGCGCTCCTGCGCCGCCACCGGGACGAGACCGCCTGATCAGGCCTCGCGCCGACCGTTCGTCAGGGCGCGGATGCGTCCCCCGGCGGGGCGAGGACGGGTCCGAGCCGCAGATTCCAGCGCCCGGAGCGGCCGGTGACCTCCGTCGCCGCGAGCGGGGGGACGTCGACGCGCCAGAACGCGGCCTCGGGCGCGCCCAGCGCGTGCAGCACCACCGCCCGGATCACCTCCGGCTCCGCCACGACGACCGTCCTGCCGTCCGCCAGGCCGGTCGTCTCCAGCCACCGCGCGACGCGCGCACACAAGTCCCGTACGGACTCACCGCCGTGCGGCGCGGCACCGGGATCGGCGAGCCACCGGGCCACCGCCTCCGGCTCGGCGGCGCCGACCTCGTCCAGGGTGAGCCCCCGCCACCGGCCCACGTCCAGGCCCGCGAGCCCCGCCTCCTGCGAGGCGTCGAGGCCCAGCGCGGCCGCCGTCTCCCGGCAGCGCACGCTGGGGGAGACGCAGACTCGACCGGCGGTGGGCGGGGACAGCGCCGCCGCCCCCGCCCGGGCCGCCGCGCTGTCCTCGATCGAGTCGCCGTCGTCGAAGCGGGCCCCCCGCAGCGATGGTGTCATCGCCGGTGAGATGAGAGTGACTCTGCTCGTCACCGCGTTACTCCTCCCGCTCCGCTGCGGCGGGGTCGCCGGACCGTCCGTCCCACCCCGTATCCGTCACCACACCACGCATCCTCGCAGCATCCGGTGCGGCCGGGGTGGGGCGGGTGACCGAGGGTGGACCGGTGACCGGACCCGAGGCAGGCCCGGTCACCGGCCGCGGCCCGCTACAGCTCCGTGCGCACCCTCCGTGCCGCGGCCACCAGGTTCTCCAGCGAGGCGCGGGTCTCCGGCCAACCGCGGGTCTTCAGGCCGCAGTCGGGGTTGACCCAGAGCCGTTCGGCGGGGATGGCCTTCAGGCCGGTACGGAGCAGTTCGGCCGTCTCCTCGGCGCCGGGCACGCGAGGGGAGTGGATGTCGTACACGCCGGGTCCGGCCTCGCGCGGGTAGCCGTGGGCGGCGAGTTCGCGGGCGACCTGCATATGGGAGCGTGCCGCCTCCAGGCTGATGACGTCTGCGTCGAGGTCGTCGATGGCCTGGACGACGTCACCGAACTCGGCGTAGCACATGTGCGTGTGGATCTGGGTGTCCGGCCGTACGCCACCGGTGGTCAGCCGGAACGCCTCCGTCGCCCACGTCAGGTACGCGGGACGGTCGGCGGCGCGCAGCGGCAGCGTCTCGCGCAGGGCGGGTTCGTCGACCTGGACGACCGAAGTGCCCGCCGCCTCCAGGTCGCCCACCTCGTCGCGCAGGGCGAGCGCGACCTGGCGCGCGGTCTCGGCGCGGGGCTGATCGTCGCGGACGAAGGACCAGGCGAGCATGGTGACCGGACCGGTCAGCATGCCCTTGACCGGGCGGTCGGTGAGGGATTGGGCGTACGTCGTCCAGCGCACCGTCATCGGATCGGGGCGGGAGATGTCGCCGGCGAGGATCGGCGGGCGGACGTAGCGGGTGCCGTACGACTGGACCCAGCCGTGCTGGGTGGCGAGGTAGCCGGTGAGCTGCTCGGCGAAGTACTGGACCATGTCGTTGCGTTCGGGCTCACCGTGCACGAGGACGTCCAGGCCGGTCTTCTCCTGGAAGGTGATCACCTCCTGGATCTCCGCCCTGATGCGCTCCTCGTAGCCGGTCGTGTCGATCCGGCCCGCCCGCAGGTCCGCGCGGGCGGTGCGCAGCTCACCGGTCTGCGGGAAGGAGCCGATGGTGGTGGTCGGCAGCAGGGGCAGGCCGAGGCGGGTGCGCTGGGCCGCGGCCCGTTCGGCGTACGGCTGTGAGCGGCGGGCGTCGGCCGCGGTGACCGCGCCGGTGCGGGCGCGGACGGCCGGGTCGTTGGTGATGGGGGAGTTCGCCCGGGAGGCCAGGTCGGCGCGGTTGGCGGCCAGTTCGGCGGCGATGGCGTCCGTACCACGGTTGAGCCCGCGGGCCAGGGTGACGAGCTCGGTGGTCTTCTGCCGGGCGAACGCGAGCCAGCGCAGGATCTGCGGCGCGATGTCGCGCTCGGCCGTCGTGTCGAGGGGGACGTGCAGCAGCGAGCAGGAGGCCGCCACGTCCACCCGGTCGGCCAGGCCGAGCAGGGTGCCGAGCGTGCTGAGGGACTTCTCCAGGTCGTCGACCCAGATGTTGCGGCCGTTGACGACCCCGGCGACCAGCCGCTTCCCGGGCAGACCGCCGACGGCCGCGAGCGCCTCCAGGTTGGCGGCGGCGGCCTCGGTGAAGTCGAGCGCGAGTCCGTCGAGCGGCGCCTTGGCGAGGACGGGCAGTGCCTCACCCAGCCGATCGAAGTAGGAGGCGACCAGCAGCTTCGGACGGTCGGTGCGGGCCCCGAGGTCGCGGTAGGCGCGGCCGGCGGCGTTGAGTTCGGCCGGGGTGCGGTCCTGGACCAGGGCGGGCTCGTCGAGCTGCACCCACTCGGCGCCGGCCGCGCGCAGATCGGCGAGCACGTCGGCGTACACCGGCAGCAGGCGGTCGAGCAGGGTCAGCGGGTCGAAGTCGGCGGCCACACCGGGGGCGGGCTTGGCGAGGAGCAGGTAGGTGACGGGTCCGACCAGGACCGGTCGCGCCGTCAGGCCGAGGGCGAGGGCCTCCCGCAGTTCGGCGACCTGCTTGGCGGAGTCGGCCGCGAACGTCGTGTCCGGGCCCAACTCCGGGACGAGATAGTGGTAGTTGGTGTCGAACCACTTGGTCATCTCCAACGGCGCGACGTCCTGGGTCCCGCGCGCCATGGCGAAGTAGCCGTCCAGCGCGTCCGCGGCGACGGCCTCCCGGTGCCGTGCGGGGATCGCGCCGACCATGACGGTGGTGTCGAGCACGTGGTCGTAGTACGAGAAGTCGCCCGTCGGCACTTCGTCGAGGCCGGCCTCGGCCAGCTCGCGCCAGTGCGTCCGGCGCAGTTCGGCGGCGGTGGCGCGGAGGGCGTCTGCGTCGACGCGGCCCTTCCAGTAGCCCTCGATCGCCCTCTTCAGTTCCCGGTCGCGCCCCTGACGGGGGTAGCCGTACACGGTGGCCCGTGCTGCCGCGGCCGCGGACTTGGTGGTCACGGAGATCTCCTTCGCGAGATGAATCCCTGAGATCCCGGGGACGGGACGAGAGCGCGAAGGGAGTGACACACCGGACGGCGACGGCGTACGGCCGTCCGTTCGGTGTGTACGTCGACCCGCCCTCGAAGGTCACCGGGATGTCCGCGCACGAGTGGTTCGCGCGCGGGCAGTTGGCAGGTCTTCGGACTCGCGGGCACGTCCTCACCGAGGAGGACACCTACTGGCCGTCGCTTCCCAGGTCCTCAGGACCCAGTGCGTATGACGGCGGTCGTTCCCGCTCACCGCTGCGGGGCAGTCCCGGATTCCCACCGGGTTCCCTCTTGCGACGCCTCCCGTCTGGCGGACGGGGCGAACCAGCTGCGTCGATCAGCTTAGAGGGTGAGGCGAGCCACCGGAGCGCCGTCCCACGGTTCGGACGGCGCCGTGGACACCGGGGCGGGGCCCGCTCAGCCGTGGTCGTACACGTGGCCGTGCCGGGTGCGTCGTCAACGCGTTGCTCGCCCCGTACCTGCTGGCGGCCGTCCGGATGACGGAGTCCGGCTTCGCCACGGCCGCCGACGTCGACGGATGGTCCAGGCTGGGCTGCTGGGCCGTAAGACCGAACCGGCCTCGACGACCAGCTGCCGGTCGGCCAGGTCCTCCAGATCGCCCGTGAAGATCAGCCGGTCCAGGGCGTCCCGCGCCGCCTCCGGCACCAGTCTGCCCCGCTGGACCGTGCGGTCCAGGGAGGGACACCCGGTGCCGCGCGGCGCGGGCGGCCGTGGCGTCGGCCTCGCAGACCACGGTGTCCAGCCCGGCCCGCGCGCACACCTCGGCGATGCCCGCGCTGTCGGTCCGCCGGATCGGTGGTCCGCCCACGGCGGAGGGCGTACGCACCAACGCCGCGGGATGCCGAGCAGGTCCTGTGCGGCGAGGAACACGTCGTTCCACCACCGGGCCTCGTAGCGGTTCTCCAGCTTGGGGAGGTAGAAGTACGGACCGTGCCCGGCGTCGATCTGGCGCCGCGCGCAGTGGGAGAAGTGCAGGCCGAAGTCGACGAGCGCGGCGGGCACGGACGCGCCTCCGAACTTCGGGTGCTCCTCGTCGACCGGGCCGGCGACATGTCGAAACGGCAGTCCGCGACCGGCTTCCACTTCTCCCGCGCGCGCGGAACGTGCCCGCTGTGGAACGTCTACGAGGCCTTCGCCGCACCGGGCCGCATCCACGTCCAGATCGCCGAAATGCCGGACGGGCAACGCTACTTGTGGACCGCCCGCGCCCTCACGCGGCACCGCGGCGGCTGGGGCGAACCCGGCAAGACCTTCGCCATCGGCCTCGGCTGCGAGGTGCGCCACGCCCACCGCCTCGTCTACTCCGACGGCCTCGGCCTCGCAACGCCTCCGCCGCGACCCCCATCGGCATGGGCTGCCGCGTCTGCGAACGCCTCGACTGCCCCCAACGCGCCGCACCACCCCTCGGCCGCCCCCTCCGCATCGACCAGAACACCAGCACGTTCGTGCCGTACCTCGTGTCGGACACCACGGCCTGACCGGTCCTGCCCCGGCCGGTCGCGGAGCGGCATGGCCGCGGAGCACCCGTCCGCATTGCTTACTCCATAAATCTATGGATTACTGTAAGTGGAGCCGAGGGCATCGCTTCCCGCTCGGCAGCCTTGCTCGGAAGGACATGGGATGGGCTTCGCCGACGACCACCTGATACCGCTGGTCGACCAGGGGCTGGGGAACAGCGCGTACCTCGCCGACCTGGGCGACGGGCGGGCGCTGGCGGTGGACGCCTGCCGGGACCTGCGCGCCCTGCGGAGGGCGGCCGAGCGGCGCGGCCTGACCGTCGCGTACGCGGCGGACACGCACCTGCACGCCGACTTCCTCTCCGGCGCCGTCCAACTCGCCCACGACGACGGCGCCCGCGTCCTCGCCTCCGCCGCCGGACGGCGCGACTTCCCGCACACCCCGCTGGCCGACGGCGACGAGACGGACCTGGGCGGCCTGACCCTCCGGGCCCTCGCGACGCCCGGCCACACGGACGAGCACCTGTCGTTCCTGCTGCTGGACGGCGACCGGGAACTCGGGGTGTTCAGCGGCGGCTCGCTGGTCGTGGACTCGGCTGCCCGTACCGACCTCCTGGGCGCGGCCCGTACCGAGGAACTCGCGCGCGCCCAGTACCACTCCCTCAGGCGTCTCGCCGCCCTGCCGGACGAGGTCGCGCTCTGGCCCACCCACGGGGCCGGTTCCTTCTGCTCGGCCCCGCCCGGCAGCGAGCGCACCTCCACCGTCGGCGCCCAGAAGCGGACCAACCCGCTGCTGTCCGCCCCGGACGAGGACACCTTCGTACGACTGCTGCTGAACGGCCTGGGCAGCTACCCGGACTACTTCGACCGGCTCGCCGAGGCCAACCGGCGCGGCCCCGCCGTCCTGACCTCCGCACCCCTGCTGCCGTCCCTCGACGCCGGACAGGTCAGGTCCCTGCTCGCCGACGGGGGCCAGGTGGTCGACGTGCGTCCGGCCGCCGACTACGCGGCCGGCCACATCCGCGGTGCCCTGTCCGTCCCGCTGCGCGGCCAGTTCGCCACCTGGCTCGGCTGGCTCCTGTCCGACATCGTCCCGCTAGCCTTCGTCGCCGGCGAGGACCAGGACCTCGACGAGATCGTCTGGCAGGCGTACAAGATCGGCTACGAGCGGCTCACCGGACGCCTCAGGGGTGGCATGACCGCCTGGCTGGACGACGGCAACCCGCGGGCCACCACCGCGTTCGTCACCGCCGGCCACGCAGGGGACCGCCCCTACCTCGACGTACGGCAGGACGCGGAGTTCGCCGCCGGACATGTCCCCGGCGCCCGCCACATCGAGCTCGGCGGGCTCGCCGCCCACGCCGTCGAGGCTCCCGAGGGGCCGATCGTGGCGTGCGGCCACGGCGAGCGGGCCATGACCGCCGCCAGCCTCCTCGAACGCGCCGGCCGCACCGACATCGCCGTCCTCGACGGCGGACCCGCCGAGTACGCGGCCGCCCACGGTCGGCGGCTCACCCGGGCGGCGGACGCGTGAACGCCGGCCCCGCGACCGCCGCACCGGCCGACGCGTCCGGACGGCCCGTGCGCCTTGGCCTGCGGGAGAACTGGCTCCAGTTCACCCTGCTCGTCGTCGTCAACGTCTGCGTCGGCGGTCTGGTCGGCCTGGAACGCACCACCGTCCCGCTCATCGGCGCCGAGGTCTTCGGCCTCACCAGCGACCTCGCCGTCTTCTCCTTCATCATCGCCTTCGGCGTCACGAAGGCACTGACCAACCTCGCCGCCGGCGCCCTCACCGCCCGCTTCCGCCGCAAACAACTCCTGCTGACCGGCTGGCTGATCGGCATCCCCGTCCCCTTCGCCCTCGCCTGGGCGCCCTCCTGGGGCTGGATCGTCGCCGCGAACGTCCTGCTCGGACTCAACCAGGGTCTGACCTGGTCGATGACCGTCAACATGAAGATCGACCTCGTCGGACCGTCCCGGCGGGGCCTGGCCACCGGCCTCAACGAAGCCGCCGGCTACACCGCCGTCGGCGCCACCGCCCTGCTCACCGGGTACCTCGCCACCCACCACGGGCTGCGCCCCACCCCCGAACTCATCGGCGTCGTCTTCGTCGCCGCCGGCCTCGCCCTGTCCCTCGTCGTCCGTGACACCGCGGCGCACGTGGCCCTCGAACTCGCCCAGCACGCCGAGCCCTCGCCCACCGGCGAGGACGCGGGACCGGCCGCCGCCTTCGCCCGTACCTCCTGGCGCAACCGCTCCCTGCGCGGCGCCAGCCAGGCCGGGCTGGTCAACAACCTCAACGACGGCCTCACCTGGGGTGTCTTCCCCCTGCTGTTCACCGACCACGGCCTGGGCCTCGCCGCCGTGGGCCTGATCAAGGGCCTCTATCCCATCCTGTGGGGCCTCGGCCAGATTCCCACCGGCCACCTCGCCGACCGCATCGGCCGCAAACCCCTGATCGTCCACGGCATGCTCGTCCAGGCCGCCGGATTCGTCCTCGCTCTCGCCCTCCTGGGCCGCCCGCTGCTCGCCGGAGTCGTCTCCGCGGTCTTCCTCGGCATCGGCACCGCCATGGTCTACCCGGCCCTGATCGCCTCCGTCTCCGACCACGCCCACCCCACCTGGCGCGCCAACGCCCTCGGCACCTACCGTTTCTGGCGCGACGTCGGCTACGCCGTCGGCGCCCTGGTGGCCGGCATCCTCGCCGACGCCCTCGGGCTCGACGCCACGGTCGTCGCCGCCGCCGTCCTCACGGCCGCGTCCGGCGTCTTCGCGGCGCGCTGGATCGCCTGAGCACCGCCGCACCGGCGAGACACTGGCAGAGGCGGCCGGGCGCGGCCTATCGTGAAGTCACTTCGCTCTGTAGTGACTCCGCCACATCTCGTACGGACGCCTGCCCTCCTCACCCAGGAAGCGAGCCCCCGATGAGCGGCACCGAGAAGACCCCCGCTTCCGTCCCGCTCGGGGACCTCACCGCGGAGCACACCTCCGTCACCCTGCTGGAGCGGCTGGCCGACAAGCTCGGCGCCCGGGCCTCGGCGGCCGCGGTGTACGGCGAACCCGTCACCCGGGACGGCGTCACCGTCATCCCCGTGGCCCGGGTCGGCTTCGGCTTCGGCGGCGGCACCGGGCGCGAGATCGGTACCGCGAAGACCGCCGAGGGCGGCGGGGGAGGAGGCGGCCTGGAGGCCCGTCCGCTCGGCTTCATCGAGATCAAGGACGGTACGGCGGTCTACAAGCCCATCCGCGACCCGTGGACGGACGTGGCCCTCCCGCTGATGGCCGTGCTGGCCGGGGTCCTCGGCTCCAAGTCGGTGCGCGCCCTGACCCTGCTGCGGAGTCGTAGCCGTACTTGAGCGCGCGAGCGCTTGCGAGGCCTGCGCCCGGGTCCCGCTCGAATCGACAGGCGGCCACGGCGAAGGGAAGACTGATCCCAGCACGTCGTGCACGCCCGCTCCTGCGAGGACAGCATGTGGTCCCGGACATCGATCGCCGACCCTGCCCGTCACCAGCGCCGACCCTGCCTGTCACAGCGGAGCCCACGCACCGGCATCACACGCCACCCATGATGCGGTGCCCAGGTGTGCGCGTCCTTCATGAACGCGGTTCGGGGCGCCTTCCGTAGCGGGGCGCGTCGCTGCCCGAAGGCACTGGCCGGAGCGGGCCGCGCGGGAGTGGCAACCCCCGGAGTAAGGAGTCCGATCATGGAAATCAATGGATCGGTCGCCCTGGTGACCGGCGCGAACCGGGGCATCGGGCTGGCCTTCTCGCGCGCCCTGCTGGCCCGGGGAGCCGCCAAGGTGTACGCGGGCGTCCGCCGGCCCGAGGACTTCGAGGAGCCCGGGCTGGAAGCCGTACGTCTCGATGTCACCGACCCCGAGCAGGTCGAGGCCGCGGCAGCGGCCGCGTCGGACGTCACCATAGTGATCAACAACGCGGGCATCCAGGCGGGGCCGGGACTCTTCGAGGGATCCTTCGACGGTGCGCGGCGGGAGCTGGAGGTGAACTACCTGGGCACCTGGGCCGTGTCGCGGGCCTTCGCGCCGGTCCTCGCCGCGAACGGCGGCGGAGCCCTGGTGAACATGCTGTCGGTGGCCTCATGGCGAGCGAACAGCCGCTGGCCCAGCTACGCGGCGTCGAAGTCCGCCCAGTGGTCCCTGACCAACGCGCTCCGCATCGCGCTGCGGGAACAGGGCACGCTCGTCGTCGGGGTGCACGCGGGCTATGTGGACACCGACGCCACCGTGACGGTCGACGCCCCGAAGATCGAGGCGGCGGACGTGGCCGAGATGACCATGGACGCCATCGCACGCGACGAGCCGGAGGTCCTCGTCGACGAACCCGCCCGCCAGGTGCGCGCCGCCCTGTCCGGCCCCTTGGATCTGCAGTACCCGACCCCCTGACCGCGCTCGGAGCGACGGCGAGGCGGACTGAGGCGGAGTGAGGTGGAGCGATGGACACGGACTTCGACGTCGTCGTCCTGGGGGCCGGCCCGGGCGGATACGTGGCGGCCGTCCGCTGCGCCCAGCTGGGACTGCGTACGGCGATCGTGGAAGGCCGGTTCTGGGGCGGCGTCTGCCTGAACATCGGATGCATCCCCGCGAAGGCCCTGCTGCGCAACGCGGAGATCGCCCACCTGGTCACGCACGACGCGGAGAAGTTCGGTCTGAAGATCGGCGGAGACGTGACCCTGGACTACCGGGCCGCCTATGAACGAAGCCGGGTGGTGGCCGACGGGCGCGCCAAGGGCGTCGGCTATCTGATGCGCAAGAACAAGATCACCCAGTTCGAGGGGCAGGGCACGTTTCTCGACCCGCACACGATGCAGGTGCGGATGAGGGACGGCGAGGCGACGCTGTCCTTCCGCTCCTGCGTCATCGCGACCGGAGCGACCGTGAAGCTGCTCCCGGGGACGACACTGGGCAGGCGCGTCGTCACCTACGAGGAACAGATCCTCTCCGACAGCCTCCCGGCGAGCCTGATCATCGCCGGTGCGGGTGCCATCGGGGTCGAGTTCGCGTACCTGCTGCGGTGTTACGGGGTCGAGGTGACGCTGGTCGAGTTCCTCGACCGGATCGCGCCACTGGAGGACGAGGAGGTCTCGGCCGAGCTCACCAAGCGCTTCCGGCGCCAGGGGATCAACCTGCTGACCTCCACGCGGGTGCGGAGCATGGAGGAGGCCGACGACCGGGTCCGTGTGGTCGTCGAGCGGGACGGCCGGCAGGAGGTCCTGGAGGCGGAGAAGGTGCTGCAGGCCACGGGCTTCCACCCGCGGACCGGTGGCTACGGACTGTCAGCGACGGGCGTCCGGCTCACCGATCGCGGAGCCATCGACATCGACGGGTACTGCCGCACCGACCAGCCGCACATCTACGCGATCGGCGATGTGACGGCGAAGCAGATGCTGGCCCACACCGCCGAGGCGATGGGCGTCGTCGCCGCCGAGAGCATCGCCGGCGCGGAGACCATGGAACTGGACTACCGCATGATTCCGCGCGCGACGTTCTGCCAGCCGCAGATCGCCAGTTTCGGTTGGACCGAGAGCGAGGCGCGCGCTGAGGGCTTCGACGTGCGGGTGGCGACGTTCCCGTTCACCGCCAACGCCAAGGCGCACGGATTCGGCGACACCGCGGGATTCGTGAAGCTGATCAGCGACGGCCGCCACGGCGAACTGCTGGGCGGCCACATGATCGGTCCGGACGTCACCGAGCTGCTTCCCGAGCTCACGCTGGCGCAGAAATGGGACCTCACGGTGACCGAGCTCATCCGGAACGTCCATGCGCATCCGACGCTGAGCGAGGCGGTCCAGGACGCCCTGCACGGCCTCGCGGGACACATGATCAACCTCTGAAGCCGTGGCCCCCTGGGACACCCTTACCTCTGGGCCACCCGTCAGCTCGCCGTGTGTGCCGAGGCGCCGGGTCGCGTGTAGGCCTGCCGCGGGTTGAGGGGCCCGTGATCGCCCGCGCAGACGACGACGACTTCCAGCGGGTCGTCGCAGTCACGGTGCCGCACCTCCAGCGGCGGTCCCTCCGGATCCGCGGTGTAGCGGTCGCCCCACTGCTTCAGGGCGATCATCACGGGCCACAGGTCCCAGCCCTTGGACGAGAGCCGGTACTCGTGGCGGGTGCGATGCCCCGGCTCACGGTACGGAACGGTGTCCAGGATCCCGGCCGCGACCAGCTTGCGCAGCCGGTCCGCCAGCACCGCCTCGGACAGCCCCACGTGCCGCCGGAAGTCGTCGAAGCGGCGCACGCCGTTCATCGCGTCACGCAACACGAGCAGCGACCACTTCTCGCCGATCAGGTCGAGGGTGCGCTGCACGGTGCAGTTCTCGGTGCTCAGGTCCAGCCAGGCCATGGGGCCATCGTAGGCTGACTGTGACATTGACAGCCAGAGGTTCGACTGGCTAACTTCGAATCTGGAAGCCAGCTGAGGAGGGCACGGTCATGTCGAGGTCACGCACGTTCGAGTGGGAGGACCCGGGTATCTCCGCGGCCGCCGTCGGCCAGGAGAGCGGACTCGACTTCCTGCGCGGAGTGCTCGGCGGACGTCTGCCCTCCGCGCCCATCGGCGCGACCATCGGCTTCTCCCTGGAGGAGGTCGACTTCGGGCGCGCCGTCTTCGTCCTGGAACCGGGGGAGGAGCACTACAACCCCATCGGCAGCGTGCACGGCGGCGTCTACGCAACCCTGCTCGACTCGGCCGCGGGCTGCGCCGTGCAGTCCATCCTGCCGGCGGGCATGGGATACACCTCGCTCGACCTCAGCGTGAAGTTCCTGCGCCGCATCACCGTCGACACGGGCAAGGTCCGCGCCGTCGGCTCCCTCCTCAACCACGGCCGCCGCACCGCCCTCGCGCAGGCCGAACTCCTCGACTCCGACGACCGTCTCCTGGCCCACGCGACGAGCAGTTGCATGCTGTTTCCGGTGTCGGCCGGCTGAGGTCCTTCGGGGAGCCGAAACGCCGCGATGATGCCGTGTTAGCGTCATCGCGGAGGCTCGTACGTGCCTGCCCCGGACGAGATGCGCGCCGTACCCGGTCTGCCAAGACGACGCGTCGGAGGAGACGTCATGGAAGCGGGTACGGGCCTGATCGATTTCGCCGGTGGTGTTCCCCGGCCCCAGGCGCTGGACGTCCGGTGGATCCACGGCTCGCCGTCGGCGAAGCACAACACCGATCCGGACATCCAGGTCCATGCCTACGACGAGCACACGTTCATCCTGCGGCAGAACATGGCGATCGACTATGAAGCGCCGTTCCTGTTCCTGCTGTTCGGCAATTCCCGGGCGGTGTTGATCGACACCGGCGCCACCGCGTCCGCGGAGTTCTTTCCGCTGCGCCGGGTGGTCGACGAACTCGTCGACGGGTGGCTCGCCCGGCACCCCCGGGAGGAGTATCACCTCCTCGTTCTGCACACCCACGCGCACGGCGACCATGTCGCGGGCGACGGCCAGTTCGCCGACCGCCCCCACACCACCGTGGTGGGCGCGGACCTGGCCACCGCCTGGGAGTACTTCCGGTTCGGCACGGACCCCGACGCCGTGAGCACGGTCGACCTGGGCGGCCGGGTGCTGGAGTGCCTGGCCACCCCGGGCCACCACGAGGCGGCGGTGACGTTCTACGACCCGTGGACCGGGTTCCTGCTCACCGGAGACACGGTCTACCCCGGTCGGCTCTACATCCAGGACTGGCACGCCTTCGCCCGCACCGTCGACCGGCTGATCGAGTTCTCCGACCGTCGGCCGGTCACGTACGTGCTCGGCTGCCACATCGAGATGACCAGTCGGCCGGGCGTGGACTACCCGATCCGTACCACCTACCAGCCCGACGAGCCCCCGCTCCAGATGACGACCGATCACCTGCGCCGGATCCGCGCGGCGATCGCGGAGGCCGGCGACCGACCCGGCCGGCGCGCCTGCGCGGATTTCATCCTCTACCCCGTCTGACGCCGCCGGCTCGGACATCGGTCCGAGGGCGCTGTCAGTGCCGAGCCGTAGCCTTCCGGATATCCGCACATGGCGTGGTACTCGGAGCGTTGGGGGTATAGATGCGCAGGCCGGTCGAGGGCGAGGTTTCCGTTCACTACGGTCAGATCTACGTCGAGAGCGATCCGGACAGCTACGGCCCGGACCTCGCCGAGGCGTTCGCGGGGCAGAGCTCCGGGCTCTGCGGGGCGGCGATCCCCGGCACGCTGTGGCTGACGACCGGGCTGCACACCGGCGAGGTCGGATTCACCGTCGAAGTGCACGAGGAACCAGCGCGGTTGGACCCGGAATGGGAGGACGTGGTGGAGGTGTCCTTCCGACCCGTGTCGAACAGCACCGCCCTCGTCCTGTGGGGAGGCATGGGCGACTGGGACCTGGGCCTGGAAGAGACGGACTACCGGGTGCGCTACTGCGCCAAGGGCATGGACACGGCACGCGAGCGCGACACCCGACTCGATGACGAGCCCCAACTGGACAGCTACCTGCTCCAGTTCTGGCCCGCTCCGCCGTCGCCGGACCGCGTCCTGAAGCAGACCTCCGGTTCCGCCGCCTACTGGCACGGCTACGCCCGCGAGCTGCCGCCCCCTCCCACCCCCGCCGAACGCGCCGAGGCCGTACGCCTTGCCCGCCTCGCACAGGAACAGGCGGACAGAGAACGCGAACTCGCCTACGAACTGTGGGACTGGGGCGGGCAACTGCCCAGCCAGGCCCTGCGCGAGGTCGACGGCAACGTGAGCGGCCTGGTCCGCTTCGATGCGGCCCTCGTCCACACCATCGACGCCGCCGGCCCGGAGGTCCAGCGTGCGGTGGCGCTGCTGGCCGCGCGACGCGCATGTGAGACGGCCGGTCTCACGCAGCTCGACTGGATCTCCCGGGGGCTCACCGCCCTGGCCGAGGGACGCCCGCTGCCGCCGCCCCTGGACGAACCGGACGCCGTCTGGCAGGCCCTGGACGCGGACCCGCATGCTCCCGACGGGACCGTGGGCCGGGCCGTCCCTCCGGAGTGGCCGCCCTTCCATCCGCCCGCCGCCGCCCCCGACGACGACCCGTATGTGTCGCTACCCCTCCCCGAGGCGATGACACCGATCGTGGGCCCCGCGGCAGCCATGGCGGAGCCGCTGAGCCCGCCCGATCCGCCGGCGCAGCCGCCCGCCGCAAAATCCAGGTACAGGTTGGTCGCCACGATCGGCGAGCCGGACCCGTCCCTGCGCATGTCCCAGCCGCATATGGCCATCCCCGCACTGCTCGACGCCGCCGACCCCGACCCGCTCCGGGCAGCCCTCGACGCGGTGTTCGCGGCCGTGGCCACCTACGGCGAGAACTACCCGGCCCTCCTCCAGGAGGTGTGGTCCGCCTGCCGGGGGCAGGCGTAGAGGGGGCCGGCATCCGAGCGGACGCGATCATTGCCCGGCCTTGGGCCGGGTCACCGTAACCCCTGCGCGGGCTCCCGGTTGAGTCGGGTATGGACGACCACCTTCTCGCCGCCGACACCTCCGAACTGCTGGAGCTTGAGGAGCCGCGGCTGCCCTTGCTGACGCTGTCCGAGGCACAGCAACTGCTGGAGGTGTTGCAGCATTTCGGGGCGACCGACCATGACTGGGGCGCGCAGGCCCGGCATTTCGCCGCCGAGCTCGCCGCCCGAGTGCCGTCGTACGACGCGTAGTCCCGCCCGGAGCGTCGACGGGTCGGCCTTCCTCAGCCGACCCCGTCGAGCAGCAGTTTCGCGGCCACGAGCGCTCCGTCCGTGCGGATCGTGCCGGCCAGGGCGATCGCTCGTGCGCGGGTCCGCGGGGTGAGGGCCGAACCGAGCGCGGCCGAGAGGGACGCGAAGGTCGGACTCGGGCCGTCGTGGGCCACGCCGATGCCCAACTCGGCCACCCGGTCGGCCCAGTAGGTCTGGTCCACCGCCTGCTGAGGAACCACCACCTGAGGCGCACCGGCCCACGCGGCGGTCGTCGTGGTGCCCGCGCCGCCGTGGTGCACGACGGCGGCCACCCGGCGGAACAGCGCCTGGTGGGTGACCTCACCGACGGCGAAGCAGTCGTCCCGGTCGTCGCTCAGGGCCAGGTCCGCCCATCCGCTGGAGACGATCGCACGTCGGCCCTGTGCCCGGACCGCCTCGATGGCCGTATGGCCCGCGCCCTGCGAACCATGCATCGGCATGCTGCCGAAGCCCACGTACACCGGTGGCGTGCCGGCCTCCAGGAACGCCTCCAAGTCGGCCGGCAGAGGACGCTCGTCCGGGAGGAGCCACGCGCCGGTCTGCACGACGTCCAGGTCCGTCGGCTCCTGCCACGGACCCAGGAGCGGGTCCGTCGCCAGCCACGGGCGCTCGGTGAAGGCGTGGTCGCGGACGTCGTCCACCGGTGGCAGGCCGTTCGACGCCCGCTGGGGTGTTGAGTGCTTCGCCGAACAGCGCCTTCGCGCTCTGCGCGTCCAGGTCCCACAGCACCAGGTTGTCGGTCACGTCCGGTGGGAAGGGGCGGCCCGGCCGCGGGTGCGGCGGGTGGTGCGGCGACGGCAGGGTGATCGGCTGGAAACTCGCGTACACATAGGGGATGTTCAGTTTCTCGGCCACCGACCGTGCGCCGGCCGCGGCCGGCAGCAGGCCCGACGCCACGAGCACATCACACCCCTCGGCCGCCGCGGCGACCCTGTCGAAATACGAGGCGATCAACGCGGCCGCACGCTGAGGCACACCCCCTGGAGACGGCGGCGTCGCCCCGGTCGTCAGCCGGCGCACCGCTGACCGACCGGCACCATCGGCACCCCCACCCCGGCCAGCCGCTCCGTGAACTCCTCGTCCGGCGGCGCGCACACGCGCACTTCCGCGGCGAGTTCCCGCAACCGCACCGCGAGGGCCACCCGGTGCGCTGTACGTTGAGGGTGGGAAGGGGTGAGTGCGCTCCTTCCCCTTCTTTATGGGTTGTTGTGGCGAGTAACCGACTCCGGTGGATCCGTTGAGTCGTAAATAAGTGAAAGAGGAAACAGCGGGTGTCGCCGCGTTCCCGTCAATTTTCGGATATCTCCCCTTATGGGATCCGATATTCCTCGATAGAGTGGTCACATGGATACGACAACGCTGTATTACACGGTGAGAACTGGCGACACTCTCTCCAAGATTGCAGCCAGGATCCATGTGACACTGGCGCAGCTCCTGGAGTGGAACCCCGAGATCACCGACCCGAACATCATTCACCTCGGACAGCGGATCCGTGTCTCCCCGCCGGAAGGGGTACCGGTCCCGGACCAGGAGTTCGAGCCTTTCCCGGGCGCGGACTTCTTCCAGCCGGCGACGGTCAGCCCGATCATCGAGGTCATGGGCTACCGCCTCATCGACGAGGGCTGCTCCGTGTACCCCGGCGATCCGGACGCCCAATGGAGCGACGCGGACCGCGCGTCGTACGCCAAATGGCAGCGCAAACTCGGTTTCAGCGGAGCGGACGCGGACGGTATTCCGGGAAAGAACACCTGGGACAAGCTCCACGTGCCCGTCGTGTTCGAGTGATGGCCCCCCCCCGGGCGGCGGATGACCGCCGCCCGGGCATTGGTCGTCAGGACGCGTTGTATTCGCTGGCGACGTCCACGACCCAGGTGACACCGAAACGGTCCCTCAGCATTCCGTAGAGCGGCGCCCACTGAGCGGGCTCCAACGGACGCAGGACGCTGGCGTCTTGGGACAGCTTCTTCCAATACGCCGTGATCTCCTCGGCCGTTTCGCCGCGGAGTGAAACGAAGAACGCGTTCTCGCCCTGGCTCCACGGCATGCGCGAGGGCACGTCGTAGGCCATGACGCGAAATCCACTGTCGGCGGCCACCTGACCCCACATCACCTGGTCCGCCTCGGACGGCTCCTGGACGTTTCCGGCGTCCTTGTAGGTGACCATGACCAGGTCCCCGCCGAACACGGACCGGTAGAAATCGAGCGCCGCGCGGGCGTCACCCCGGAAGTTCAGGTGGGTCACAGCACTGACGGACATGATGGGCTCCTTGCCACTCGGCCAACTTTTCCGATCTGCGCGGTCCTGCTCGCGCAGCCCCGCTCGATGACGACGGTTCCAGGAGAAGCGGCCAGGATGTGGCCGCTTCTTGCGGCACCATCGGCAGCATGCAGAAGACCTCAGCGCGACTGCTGTCGCTGCTCTCGCTGCTCCAGTCGCGCAGGGACTGGCCGGGAGCCCTGCTGGCCGAGCGGCTGGGCATCAGCGCGCGCACCGTGCGCCGCGATGTCGACCGCCTGCGCGAGCTCGGCTACCCCGTCGTGGCGGTCAAGGGCCCCGACGGCGGGTATCGGCTGGACGCCGGTACGGAGCTGCCGCCGCTGCTGTTCGACGACGAACAGGCCGTCGCCCTCGCCGTGGCGCTCCGGATCGCCGCCACCACCGGCGCCGGCATCGAGGAGGGCGCGGTGCGGGCGCTGAACACCGTCCGGCAGGTCATGCCCGCCCGGCTGCGCCACCGCGTCGACACCCTCCATGTCACCGCCGTCGAGCGGCCCACGACCCGGCCGAACCCGCAGGTCGACAGCGGCGTGCTCATGGCACTCACCGCCGCCGTGCACGCCTGTGAGGTGCTGCGCTTCGACTACGCCCCCGCGTCACCATCGGGAGTCGGTCAGGGCGGCACCATGACTCCGCCGCGCCGGGTGCAGCCGCATCACCTCGTCACCTGGGGCGCGCGCTGGTACCTCGTCGCCTGGGACCTCGACCGCGAGGACTGGCGGACCTTCCGCGCGGACCGGATCACCCCGCGCACGCCGACGGGGCCCCGCTTCGTCGCGCGCGAACTGCCCGGAGGCGACGTGGCCGCCTTCGTCGCCGACAGGTTTCAGGGCTCCGCCGGCTCGGGCACCTGGCCCTGCCGCGGCGAGGTGATCCTCGACCTGCCCGCTGCTGTCGTGTCCCAGTACACGAATGACGGAGTGGTCGAGGAACTCGGCCCGGACCGCTGCCGGTTGCTGCTGGGCTCCTGGTCCTGGGCCGGCCTGGCCGCCGCCGTCGGCAGGTTCGACGCCGACATCGAGGTCGTGGGCCCGGCCGAACTCAAGGACGCCTTCGCGGTCCTGGCCCGCCGCTACGCCAGGGCCGCGGCCGACGCGGGAGCGGGCACCGTGCCCGCGATGCCGTGAGTCGGCCCCGCCGGAAGCCCCACCGGACCGATCAGCACGACCGATCAGGACGACCGATCAGGAATGGAGAAGCGCCGGTCACAGGGCCGCGGCTAGCGTGACGGTCATGGACATCACCATCCACTGGACCTTCCTCCCGCACACCGACCCGGAGACCTCCCTCGCCTTCTACCGCGACGCCCTCGGCTTCGAGGTCCGCAAGGACGTCGGGAGCGGCGCGATGCGCTGGATCACGGTCGGCCCCGTCGGCCGGCCCGACACGTCCATCGTCCTGGAGCCACCGGCCGCCGACCCCAGCGTCAGCGACGAGGAGCGCCGCACCATCGCCGAGATGATGGCCAAGGGCAACTACGCCCGCATCACCCTGGCCACCCCCGACCTCGACGGCGCCTTCGAGCGGCTGGCGGCCGACGGCGCCGAGGTGATCCAGGAGCCGACCGAGCAGCCGTACGGGATCCGCGACTGCGCCTTCCTCGACCCGGCGGGCAACCTCGTGCGCATCAACGAGGTCCGATGAGTGCCGGCCCGCGCCCCGGCGCCCAGCGGCGTCGTGACACCGAGTACCGGCTCCGCCACGACGTGGACATCTGGGTGGCCAGCGCCGCGGCGGACGGTGTGCCCCACCTGGTGCCGCTCTCCTTCGACTGGGACGGCGAGGCGCTGCTGATGGCCACGCCCACGGACAGCGTGACCGGCAGGAACCTGGCCGCGAGCCGTTCCGTCCGGCTGGGCCTCGGCCCCACCCGCGACGTGACCATGATCGAGGGCGAGGTCGAGGTCTTCGAGATCGACGGGCTGCCGAAGGAGCGCATCGACCTGTTCGCCGAGCGCGCCGACTTCGATCCGCGCCTGCCGGCCACGCCGTACCGCTGGTTCCGCGTCACTCCACGCCGTATCCAGGCCTGGCGCGAGGCGAACGAGCTGACCGGCCGCGAGCTGATGCGCGACGGCGACTGGCTGGTCTGACGCCTCGGGCGGGTGCGGAAGGCAGCCGGCGACTGTTCCCGCGACCCCGCCACCCCCGGAGAACCAAACGTTACGCTCGAAGCCGCCCAGATCGAGCCGGCTGACGCCGACGGAGACCGCGCACGCGGCCCGCCCGAAAGATGGAGACACGATGAGCAAGGCCACGGGGACGGACACGCCGTCGCCTGCGCTGCACGCCGCCGACAGCCACGATGTGATCCGCGTGCACGGTGCGCGCGAGAACAACCTCAAGGACATCGACGTCGAGCTGCCGAAGCGCCGGCTCACGGTGTTCACCGGCGTCTCCGGCTCGGGCAAGAGTTCCCTGGTGTTCGACACGATCGCCGCGGAGTCGCAGCGGCTGATCAACGAGACCTACAGCGCCTTCGTGCAGGGCTTCATGCCGACGCTGGCACGGCCCGAGGTCGACGTGCTCGAAGGGCTGACGACCGCGATCATCGTCGACCAGCAGCGGATGGGCGCCGACCCCCGCTCCACCGTCGGCACCGCCACCGACGCCAACGCGATGCTGCGCATCCTGTTCAGTCGGCTCGGGAAGCCGCACATCGGCTCGCCCCAGGCGTTCTCCTTCAACGTCGCCTCGATCAGCGGAGCCGGCGCGGTCACCGTGGAGCGCGCCGGGCAGACCGTGAAGGAGCGTCGCAGCTTCAGCATCACCGGCGGCATGTGTCCGCGCTGCGAGGGCCGGGGCACGGTCTCCGACATCGACCTCACCCAGCTCTACGACGACTCCAAGTCGCTGTCCGAGGGCGCGCTCACCATCCCCGGCTACAAGCCGGGCGGCTGGAACTACCGGCTCTACACCGAGTCCGGCTTCTACGACCAGGACAAGCCGATCCGCAAGTACACGAAGAAGGAGCTGCACGACTTCCTGCACCGCGAGCCGACGAGGATGAAGATCGCGGGCATCAACATGACCTACGAGGGCCTGGTCCTGCGGATCCAGAAGTCGATGCTCTCCAAGGACCGGGAGGGGATGCAGCCGCACATCCGCGAGTTCGTGGACCGGGCGGTCACCTTCACGTCCTGCCCCGACTGCGACGGCACCCGGCTCAGCGAGGCCGCGCGCGCCTCGAAGATCAACGGGATCAGCATCGCCGAAGCCTGCGCGATGCAGATCAGCGACCTGGCCGAGTGGGTCCGCGGCCTCGACGAGCCGTCGGTGGCGCCGCTGCTCGGCACGCTGCGGCGGACGCTCGACTCATTCGTGGAGATCGGCCTCGGCTATCTCGCGCTCGCCCGGCCGGCGGGCACGCTGTCGGGCGGCGAGGCGCAGCGCGTCAAGATGATCCGCCACCTCGGCTCCTCGCTCACCGACACCACGTACGTCTTCGACGAGCCCACCACCGGCCTGCACCCCCATGACATCCAGCGCATGAACCGCCTGCTGCTGCGGCTGCGCGACAAGGGCAACACGGTGCTCGTCGTGGAGCACAAGCCGGAGACGATCGCGATCGCCGACCATGTCGTCGACCTCGGCCCCGGCGCCGGTACGGCCGGCGGCACGGTCTGCTTCGAGGGCACCGTCGAGGGACTGCGGACCGGGGGCACCATCACCGGCCGCCACTTCGACGATCGGGCCTCCCTCAAGAAGGCCGTGCGCAAGCCCACGGGCAGGCTGGAGATCCGCGGCGCGACCGCGAACAACCTGCGCGAGGTCGACGTGGACCTCCCGCTCGGCGTGCTCACCGTCATCACGGGCGTGGCCGGCTCCGGCAAGAGCTCGCTCGTGCACGGGTCGATCCCCGCCCGCGAGGGTGTGGTGTCGGTCGACCAGAGCCCGATCCGCGGCTCCCGGCGCAGCAACCCGGCGACGTACACCGGACTGCTCGACCCCATCCGCAAGGCGTTCGCGAAGGCCAACGGCGTCAAGCCCGCGCTGTTCAGCGCCAACTCCGAGGGCGCCTGCCCCAACTGCAACGGCGCCGGCGTCATCTACACCGACCTGGCGATGATGGCGGGCGTCGCCACCACCTGCGAGGAGTGCGAGGGCAAGCGGTTCCAGGCATCGGTGCTGGAGCACCACCTCGGCGGCCGCGACATCACCGAGGTGCTGGCGATGTCGGTGACCGAGGCCGAGGAGTTCTTCGGCAACGGCGAGGCGCGCACACCGGCCGCGCACCGCATCCTCGGCCGGCTCGCCGACGTCGGCCTCGGTTACGTCAGCCTCGGTCAGCCGCTGACCACGCTGTCCGGCGGCGAGCGGCAGCGGCTCAAGCTGGCCACGCACATGGCCGACAACGGCGGTGTCTACGTCCTCGACGAGCCCACCACCGGCCTTCACCTGGCCGATGTCGAGCAGCTGCTCGGCCTGCTCGACCGGCTCGTCGACTCCGGCAAGTCGGTCATCGTCATCGAGCACCACCAGGCGGTCATGGCGCACGCCGACTGGATCGTCGACCTCGGCCCCGGCGCCGGGCACGACGGCGGCCGCATCGTCTTCGAGGGCACCCCCGCCGACCTGGTCGCCGCCCGCTCCACCCTCACCGGCGAACACCTCGCGGAGTACGTCGGCGCCTGATCGGGCCGGCCCGCACACCAGGGACGAGTTCCGGCAGCCGCCGGAACTCGTCCCCTTCCATGTCCGAGGAGGACGGCGTCCGAGGGGTACGGCCCGGTCAACGATTGCCTTGACAACTGTTGTCGCGGCAACGATGATGGATGCGTGAGTACGACAAGCGGGCTGCACGACCACCTCGGATACTGGCTCCGACGCCTGTCCGACGAGGTCCACGGCCGGTTCGAGGCAGAGCTGGACCGGCACGGCGTGACCGTCTCCCAGTGGGGTGTGATGGTCGGCGTCTTCCACGGACACGACACCACCAAGGCCGTGGCCGCCCACATGGACATCGACCCCGGAGCCGTCTCCCGGCTGGTCGACCGTCTCATGGCCAAGGGCCTGATCCGGCGCGAGCCGGACCCCGCCTCCCGGCGGATCGTCCGGCTCGTCCTGACCGACGAGGGCCAGACCCTCGTGCCGGTCCTGGCCGAGATCGCCGACCGCAACGACGCCCACTACTTCGGCTCGCTCGACGCGGCCCAGCGCCGGCAACTGGAGGCGTGGATCAGGCGCCTGGTGGGCGAAGTCCATCCCGCATCCGAGGACGACAACTCCTAGACGACAAACACCTGGAAGAAGAAGCGCGCCATGAGCACCGCCCTCTCCATCACCAAGACCGTCAGCATCGACCGCCCCTTCGCGGATGTGTACGCCTTCCTGGCCGACCCCGCGAACTGGTCCAAGTGGGCCGTGGTCAACATCCGATCGATCGAGCCCACCGCCGACCCCGACTGGTGGCAGATGTCCACCCCCGTGGGTCCGGCCAGGCTTCGCATGCACGCCGACGCCGAACTCGGCATCCTCGACCACGACTACGCCGACGACACCGCCTCCTGGCGGGTCCCGGCCCGCGTGGTGCCCAACGGCGACGGCGCCGAATTCATGATGACCTTCTATCAACCGCCCACCTTCGGCCGCGAGTTCTTCGTGCAGCAGGTCGACCTCGTCGACACCGAACTGGCCACGCTCAAGAAGATCCTCGAATCCGGCCGGGCGTGACTCCGTCCCGTGGACGCAGTGTCAAATGCTGGCCAGAGATGGAGGATTGACGGCCTGTTGGGCAAGGTGCTTCACTGAACGGGCGTGGCTGAGCCACTCACCCACTGACCAGCCCCTCTGGAGACCGTCCGTGGCCGTCGAAAGCATTCCCCGTCAGTCCGTGGTCGATGTGCTGGAGGCCCGGCTGCGTGACGACATTCTGCGGGGTGAGCACCAACCCGGCACCCTGCTGCCTCCCGAGCGTGAGCTCGCGGCAGGGTACGGAGTCACCCGCACCACCCTCAAGCACGCCCTGACCCGCCTTGAGCAGGCGGGGCTGCTCAGCACACGGCACGGCATCGGCACCCGCGTGATCGACTTCCTGCGGCTCGGCGGCGCCGAGTTGCTGCCGATGCTGGCCTCCCAGGACTCGTCCTGGCTCAAGGAGGTCTTCGAGGCGCGACGGCACATCGGGACGCTCATCGCCGGTCGCGCCGCCGCACGACGCACGGTCAAGCAGTCCCGCCGCCTGCAGGAACTGCTGCAGGCGGTGGCCGAGGCCCCGGATGTCGACGCGACCCAGCTCGCCGATGTGGAGGTGCACCGGGAGTTGGCGCGGGCCACGGGCAACCGGGTCTATCTGCTGCTCACGAACACGCTGTTCAACGCGTATCTGCCGGTGCGGCTGGCGCTCCAGGCCCCGTTCGAGGACCCCGCCAAGGCCGCCGGACGACTGGCTCCGGTGGTGCAGGCGGTGGTCGAAGGCCGCGTCGAGGAGGCGCAGAGCGCGGCCGAGAAGTATCTGCGCGGCACCGAGAAGCTCATGCTGGGCTCGCTCGGCCCCGGCCGGTCGCGGTCCGGGGGCAAGAGCACCGGATCGGGGTGAACGGGGCCGTTTGCCGGGGCCGGTAGCCCCGGAGGGCTCGGCGCGGTGCGGCCGACTCCGGCGCGAGTGGAAGGGTACCTGCCGTGGTTCGGCCGACTCCGAGTCGGCTGAACCCGGTTCCGTGCGCGGGAGTTCGCACCAAGCACCCATCGCGGTACGTCCAACTTCATGTCGCCAGGCCAGTGTTGGCAGAAATCTACGCGCGTCCATCGGTCGATTTGCTTGTCATGGACGCGACACAAATGTCCGCCGGGTGTGCTGCCGGGCGGAGGCACGATCCCGAGCGGTCCGCACCGCGAGGGACCCTCGCTCCTTTCACCGTCGCACCGCCAACCCCGGTGCATCAGTGCTCGATCACAGGAGGATCCCCGTGAGCACAGCGAGAAAGAGACGCAACGCCACCCTCATCGGCGCGACGCTGGCGGCCCTCGCCATCGGGACGCTCCAGCCGACCGCGGCCGCCTCCGCGGCGCCGATGTCCGAGGCCAAGACGTCCGCCTCCCGGCAGTCCCCGGTGTTCGGCGTCGAGGAGGGCATCGCCCGCACCGTGGCTTCCTCGCTGCTGTCCCAGCAGTGGCGCGAGCAGGTCAGGGAGGCCGTCCTCAAGAGCGGCGAAGTGGACCTGCACGCCCTGACCGGCAAGGCTGCCGACACGGCAGGCACGGGGCTCAAGTCCGCGGTCGCCGGCGCCGACCGGCGCATCCTCTCCCTCAAGGGGCTTCCGGCGCGGACCGGCTCCATGCTGCGCATACGCCTGGGCGCGCAGTCCATGCGCCCGCACCTCACCGCCGCGAGCGCCCCCTGGGTCGCTGTCGCCGCCACGGACGACCACGCCAAGACCCTCACGGCCTACGACAGCCAGGGCCGGCGCCACACCATCGACACGAGCAAGGTGCCGGACCGGCCCCTGTACATCGTCGACATCGACGTCTCCAAGGCCCACCGGGCAGGGCTCGCGGTGCTGCACGAGGAGCTGGTCGCCAAGGGGCTCAGCAAGCCCCAGACGCGGTCCGGCGCCCTGAACACCACGGCCACGGCGGGCTGGTGGGCCACCAAGGTCGACGCGATCGAGGTACGGGACGACGAGGAGCCCTGGTTCAAGGGCGCGGCCGAGATGTTCTCCCTCGTGACCGGCTTCGGTCTCGACGGCAAGGCCCGCGTCGACTCGGTCGACATGCCGTACCTGGACTACGACAACACCGTCTACTACCCCAACCAGATCCTGGTCAACTGGTCCAACTACAAGTACAACCTCGCCGACGTCGTCATGATGGAGGACGACGACGGCACCAACTACAAGGCCCTCGCCCAGGCGATCACCACGGCCCTGCTCACCATCACGGACCAGGGAACCTACATCCCGCTGGTGAACGCGGTACTGAGCGCGATGCCCGACTCCTGGTTCACCGACGACCCGGACTACGTCGAGTCCTGGTACACCCTGGCCCGCAACTCCTCGGGCCGCCTCAACGGCGCGAGGGGCAACGGCTGGATGACCGTCGAGCCGTACTTCGTCGAGCAGTTCTGATCCGCGGAGCCGGTCCGGTCGACCAGTTGATCCCGCGGCTGGTCGACCGGACGGTGTGTTCAGCCCAGGTAGAAGTCCTTGCGGGCGGCCACGAACGACTCGACGGTCCGGGCCGGTTCGCCCGTCAGGCGTTCGACGTCGTCGGAAGTGCGGTCGTAGCGGTTCTCCCGGTGCAGTCGGGCCATGGTGGCGATGTGCTGCTCGGTGTGCGGTGGCAGACCGGCCTTGGCGAGGACGTCCTCTCGCCACTGGTCCAGCGGTACGTCCACGTAGGTCACCGGGCGGCCCAACGCCCGCGAGTACTGCTCGGCGATCTGCGTCATGTCGAGGGTCTGGGGCCCGGTGAGCTCGTAGACGTGGCCGATGTGTGCGGCCGGGTCGCGTAGCACGGTGGCGACCACTCGGGCGACGTCCTCGGTGGCGATCGGCGAGGTGCGTCCGGTGCCGAAGGGCAGTGCGAGCGTGCCGTTCTCCCGGATGGAACGTGCCGCCAGCGTGGTGAACAGCGGATTGTCGAGGAACGACGTCGGCCGGATGTGCACCACCGGGAGACCCGACCAGTTCAGTACCTGCTCCGACAGCCAGTGGAGCCGCTGCTGGTTCGACTCGCCGGTGCTGATGGCGGTCATCTGGGACACCGTCATCTGCGACATGTCGATCAAGGCGTCCAGTTCCCCGTACTCGCGCGCCACGCCGGCCACCACGGTCGCCGCCAGGAGCTGGTCCGGTGACACGGACATCGCGAAGTACATCCGCCCCACGCCCTCCAGCGCGGCCGCCACGGTCTCGGGCCGGGTCAGGTCGCCGACGACCGTCTCCGCGCCGAGCGCGCGCAGCCCGGCCGCACGCTCGTCGTCGCGGCGGACCATGACGCGTACGGGCACATCCCGCGCGCGCAGGTCGTCGAGGACCTTGCGGCCCACGTCGCCGGCGTTGGACAGGAGCACGAGGTTACTGGCAGCCATCGGTCGGGTTCCTTCTGCGTGGGGGAGCGAGGGGATCAGCGGGGTGTGGGGCACCCGTACCACGAGTGTGATCACTGGGGCTGCGGTGTGCGAGCCGCCGCGAGGACGACACGCGGCGGGCTCGAGCCGCCCGGCCACAGGATCAAGAACGTCACGTCGCACTTCACGATGAGAACCGTCAAGCCGGGCCCGTAGCGGACCCGGCTCGACGATGCGGGGTGCGCGCCCGTTCAGTCGTCCACGGCCCGCTCGCCCTCCGCCTGCGAAGGCTCCGTGCGGGGTACGTCCGGGTGCTGTTCCATGGCGCTGCGCTCGCTCGGTTCGTCGCGCTCTCCTTCGGCCTGCGACGGGGTGTGGGAGTACAGGTAGGTGTCGTAATCCGAGGCTCCGGTCTTCATGGGAGGCCTCCTTCGTCGCTCCACCTCCATGGTCCGCCTCCGCGAGTGCCGTGGCGAGGCGAACGATGTGCGGGAACGTGTTGTCTGTCAGTGGCTGGTGCTAGGTTCCCTCGCGCTGTGGGAACCGGATGCGAAGGCGGGGCTGTCGTGGGTGCGTCGGGGTGGGAGTACTACGTTCCGTACCAGAAAGACCTTGGAGCGGCGTTGAACGCCTTGAAGAAGGAGGTCTTCGAGGCGCGGGACTACTACTGGGATCCCTGGGACGAGGACGACACCGGCGAGGCCAGGGCGCGACCGGCGACGATCGAGCAGTTGTGGGAAGACGAGCGGGTCCAGGAAGAAGGGACGCACTCGATCCTGGACATGGACAGGATGCTGCGCCCCGGTGAGGAACCCGACTACGGCACCGTGCAGCCCCTTCAGCCTGCCGAGGCCCATCGGGCGACGGGGACCGATCGCCTCACCCGGGCGCATGTGCGGGCCATAGAACCGCTTGCCGACAAACGTTGGTTCGGCCGCTGCGCGGTCCTGCACGACGACCGGGGCCGGCCGGAGGAGGTCTACTTCTGGGGCTTCTCCGGCGACTGAAGGACCCCGTTGATCAGGGCCCGGTCCGTTGCCTGCGCGGCGCGGGTGCGCGGCGACGGACCGGGCTGCGAGCTGTCAGCGGTGTTCCGCGTGCTCGCGGAAGCCGCGCGGCCGGCGGCCGGTGACGCGCAGGACGGTGTCGGTGACGCGGTCCTCGGCTCCCTCCGCGATGGCTCTGTCCATGCCGGCGAGCATGGCGGCGAACTCCAGAGGCATCGTCCGGGCCAGGTGCTCGCGCATCTGCTCGTACGTCAGCCGCTGGTGGGTGACGGCGCGGCCGGTCACCTCGCTGAGGATGGAGGCGACCTCGCCGTAGCTCAGCGCCTCGGGGCCGGTGATGACCAGGTCGGTGTTGGGAGCCTGGGCATCGGTCAGCGCGTGGGCGGCGACGGCCGCGATGTCGTCGGCGTCGACGAAGGCCACGCGCCCCTCGCCCGTCGCGGTCCGGATCGTGCCCTCCTCACGGATGCTCCGGGCGTGCAGGTGGTCGCCGGTGAGGTTCTGCATGAACCAGGACGGCCGCAGTACCGCCCACTCGTCGAACAGGTCGGGCAGGGCCTGGTGCACCTGTCCGACGGCCGGGCCACCGGCGGGGATCGCCGAGGAGCTGAGCAGTACGGCGCGGCGCACTCCGCACGCCCGGGCCCGTTCCAGGAAGGGCAGCATGATGCCGGCCGGGTCGGCGGAGGCCAGGGGCGGGACGAGGTAGACGCCGTCCGCGCCGCTCAAGGCCTGTTCGTGCGTCGTGCTGTCGAACCAGTCGAAGCGGACGCCTTGCGCCCCTTGGACGTCGGTGGCGCCTCGACTGGCCGCCTTGACCCGGTGTCCCAGGGCGGCGAGCTGTCGGGTCACGCGGCCGCCGGTGTTGCCGGTGGCGCCGATGACCAGGGCGGTGACAGGCGTGTTCATCGGCCGCTCCGCGTGAAGTCGGCCGAGCCGTCCTGGGGGAGGGCGAGCGGGTTCCAGTAGTCGCGGTAGTGAGTGATGCGGCCACCCGCGACCGTCACGACGGCGATGTAGGTCATGTCGAAGGGCGCTCCGCTCGGGACCAGCTGCCCCACCCCGCGCATCTCGACCACGATCGTCTCCGGATCGTCGGTCCGGTGGATCTTCAGTCCGGGGAAGTCGTGCAGGTCGATGTGGTCGGGATAGTCGCGCATGTAGTCGGCGACGGCGGCTTTGCCCTCCAGCCGCTTCGGCCAACCTTCGGGGGCGAAGGGGAACTCGAAGACGCCGTCCTCCGCCCACAGCTCGACCCAGGCGGAGATGTCCTTGTCGAGCAACAGGCGCAGGCCGTGGCGGTACAGGTCCGCCGGTCGCGTAGGCGTGGTCATGGGGGGTCCCTCCGATACGATACGGACCCGAGGTCCGTTTAACGCCTCGAAGATACGGACCCCGGGTCCGTTTATGCAACTGGAGGAAGCCCGTGTCCGAGCGCAAGCCCCGTGCGGACGCCGCACGCAACCGCGAGGCCGTCCTCGCGGCCGCCGACCGGCTCTTCGCGAGCCGCGAGCGGCCCGAGCAGGTGACGATGGCCGACATCGCGACCGCCGCCGGCGTCGGCAAGGCGACCCTCTTCCGGGGCTTCACCGACCGCACCGGCCTGATCCGCGCGCTCTACGAGACCCGCCTCGAACCGATTCGCCACGCAGTCATGGACGGTCCGCCTCCACTCGGGCCCGACACCCCGGCGATGGAGCGTGTCCCCTCCCTGCTCGACGCCGTCCTGTGCTTCAAGCTCGACCACCGGCACCTTTCCCTGGCGCTGGAGGGGACGGGAAGCGACAGCCCGTACAGCGCGGAGCACTACGACTGGTGGCACGACACGCTTCGCCGCGTACTGGAGCAGCTGCCCGGGTTCAAGGGCGCCGACTTCGCGGCGCACGCGCTGCTCGCGGCCGTACGCGCCGATCTCGTCGACCATCTGGTCGACCGGGGCATGTCCCGGGAGCGCCTGCGGGCGGAGCTGGCCGCGTACACCGGCAGGGTCCTGGGCGAACGTCGGTGAGGAGGAATCGGGGGCAGCGATGGTCGCGACGCGCGATTCCTTGTGTGCGGGCGTGCAGGGGTGAGGGAAGGGGTCTGGCCGACGTGGGCGTGTCACCCCCGCTCGTGTCCGCGGCGTGATCCGGCGGACCGGCCCTATGCCTTCTTGAGCCCGAACTCGGCGGACGCGATGGCGAAGACGTCACCCGCGTCGACGGCCGCCACGTGCAGGACGTCGGCGATGAGATCCGCGAAGTCCTGGGTGGCCTTCAGCTGGGTGTCGTGGATGGCGAACGACAGCTCCAGCGGCGCCACCTCAAGGGTGTTGACCAAGGAGTACTCGAAGGCCTGGACCCGCTGGGCGCTGTTGCCGTTGCTCGTCTTGACCGCGAAGTCGACCCTGCCGTGGGGAATCGTCCCGCGGGGATGGGTCAACTCGATGAACGCTCCTTCGTCGTTCTCCAGTCGGATCCCGCCCGGGAAACTGGCCTCGCCGTTCCCGGTCGGGTTCACCTCCCCGCTGCCCATCGAGAACTTCACTCCCGGCAGCGGGCCGATCAGGGGGGCGGCGGGTGTGATGGGGGAGACACTCACCCCTCGGTCTTCGAGCACGCCCCACACATGAGGGTCCAGTCGCATGCTCGCGGTACCTGTCGGCTTGCGCATGCTGACCTCCATTCTCTTGCTCCGGATGGGGACACGCCCAGCGTCACACCACCCCACACGGCCCGCACCCAGTAGGGGGCCAGGTGGGTTTACGCACCTGAACGAGAAGTGACGGCCTGAGCCCGGCGCTCGGTTCGGCTCGCTCAACCCGGCGAGACCTGCGCGTCGGGTGCCGGCCGTAGCCCGGCCGCGGCGAGGAAATCCGCGAGTTCGATGTGGCCGCCGTCGGTCCCGTCGTCCCACTGCGTCCAGAGGCTGGACTCCTCGCCGTCCCATGTGTCGCAGTCCTCGCTCGGATGCTGCTCCACGCTCCCCTCCCCGTGCCGGTACCTCAGAGAGAGGTACTGGCCACTGGTCGTCCACGCGTCCCACTGTGACGGGCATTCCCGGCAGGTCTGGACGACCCGGGCGAGGACCGTGTCCTCGTGCAGGTGGGCCTCGACAGGGCCCAGGTGCCGGTCGTCGGCGAGCAGGAGATCGTCGTCCAGGGCGAGCAGGCGGACGCTCCCGGTGGCGAACTGGAGAGTGAGACCGGCCGGGAAATCCACGTGGGCGTCCCGATACCGAATCTCCCGGGCGGAACGGATCGGCTCGCCGAGGAATCGGGTCACCGGGACGTCCGGCGGGTCGTCCACGACCACGACATCGCCGTACCGCTCCATGGAGTACGGCCCCGGGGGCCGGCCGGTCCGGAGGGACAGGCCGGTGCCGGGCGTGTGGAAGTGCACCGGGCCGAGCCCCACCAGGTGGAGCCACAGGTGCAGCAGTGAAGGCTCGGCCTCGGCGTATGTGTGCCAGGACGTGGTCACCCGCAGCAGCCGCTTGCCGACCAGGTTGCCGGCGAACAGCGGCTCATCGTCGGTCATCTACCCCACCTACCCCACCACTTGGGCGGCAACGGGTCCGCCGGGGCCGAGGTCGGCTGATCCGGGTGCAGGCCCAGTCGCCGCAGGGTGTCCGCGCGGACGCGGACGACGATGGTGCCCCACGGACGCCCGTCGGGATGTTTCCCGCACAGGTGGTCGACCCATACGTCCTGCTCCGTGAAGGGCCACCAGTCGATGCCCCGGTCGCGCAGTCAATCCGCCATCAGCCGCCCGGCCCTCGGGGAGCCGTCGACGTTCTCGTGGACGAACAGGGTGATCCGCTCGGAGTCGTCTGGATACATGCCTGGCATCTTGCCGCACGGTCACCGCGGGAGACACGGAATTGTTCGAGGCGCGGTTCGGTCACAGCAGGCTGCTCCAGTAGGACCAGAAGCGGGTGAGGACGAGCATGACGATCACGCCGTACCAGGCGGCCAGCAGCAACCAGTGGGACTCCAGCACCAAGTTCAGGGTGCTGCGGCCTGGCGCCGGGACGGGGATGACGCCGTACTTGAGATTGTGCAGCGTGACGTACCAGAACAGCGCGATGGTCACGACCCAGACGACGGCGCAGTAGGGGCACAGCCGGTTGAGCTCGAACAGCGACTGCTGGATCAGCCAGTGCGTGAACACGATCCCGACGAGCGCCCCGATGTTGAGGGCGAGCAGGAGCGTCCGGTGCAGGCGGGCTCCGGCGAGCACCGCCACGCCGAGCGCGGCGACGGCTGCGAAGGCGCCCAGACCGAGCAGCATGTTGGGGAAGCCGAAGAGGTTGCCCTGCCAGCTGGCCATGGAGGTGTCGCAGCCGACGACCGGGCTGATGTTGCAACTCGGCCGGTAGCCCGGGTTCTTGAGCACGCGCCAGTCGTCGATGCTCAGACGGAGCGAGGCGAGCCAGCCGATGGTGCCGGTCAGCAGCAGGAGCCAGCCGATGCGTCTGCCGGTCCCGGCGGAGTGCGACGGTGTCATACGGGGCTGGGGGTACGGCGTCGGGCGGCGGACGGCGTTCACGGGTGATCGTTCTCCATGGCCGGGAACGTTAGGCGCTGCCCCGGTGCCGGGACTGGGGCTCTCGTCACGCGCACGGACGTGCGGTTCACACGGACGTACGGTTCATGCGTCGGCGGCCCGGTCGGCCTCCGTGACCAGGATTCCGGACACCAGATCGGGCCGGATGCGGACGGCGTACTCCATGGTCTGCCTCACCCAGGGGCGCAACAGCGTCCGATAGCGCTCCAGTTCCTGCTCGTCGGTCACCAATTCCGCGAAGCCGGTGACCACGACGCTCCAGCCCAGGTGCGTGTCCGGGTCGATCGCGTCGGCCTCGTAGGCGACGACGACCCCGGAGCTGCCGTTGTGGCGGGTGTGCGAGGTCAGGGCCGCACCCTCGTGGGTGCGGATGACGATGTGACCGTCGGCCAGGACGTGATTGACCGGGCGGATGGTCGGCAGCGCGTCGCGCGTGAAGACGACCCTGCCCAGGGGCACGCTGCCCAGCAGCCGTAGCGCCTCGGCGCTGTCGAGTTCGGTGGTCCGGCGCGGTTCCACGGGGACCGGCCTGGTGTCGTTGAGGGGCATGGTGTGTGTCCGTAGGGAGGGATCCGGAACGTAGGTGATGAGCGGTTTCGCTCAGGGGCCTCGATCAGACCAGTGAAACGAGCTGCGCCCGGGTTGCGCCAGGGCCGTTCGGCCCCGGTCGGTCTCCGTACGGCCCTCCGTGCCGTCACCCGTCCCCGTACCGATACCGTGGCAGTGGTTCAGAAGGATCGGTGTCGGCACCGTGACCAGGGACGGAGGACCGACGGTGGCAAGCTCCGACGAGGCTCGTGAGGCGCGCATTCGGCTGCCGCAGCTGCGGCTGGACGAGCTCCTGGAGGAGCTCCAGGCTCGCCTGGACGCGGCCCGGGGCACCCGGGACCGGGTCCACAGCCTGCTGGAGGCGGTTCTCTCCGTCGGCCGGGAGCTGAACCTGGAGCAGGCGCTGCGCAGCATCGTGGAGGCCGCGGCGGTCCTGGTCGAGGCCGAGTACGCCGCCCTGGGCGTGATCGGCCCGGACGGAACCCTGCTGTCGGACTTCCTCACCGTCGGCATCAGCGACGAGCAGATCGTCCGGATCGGCCCCTACCCGCAGGGCCACGGCATCCTCGGCGAGCTGATCCGGCACCCCGATCGCGACCGGGACCGTCGGGCAACCCGCCAGGGCCGTCCGGCCCCGGTTCCGGCGCGGCGGCGGGACCAAGCGGCCTGACCTGCGAAGTCGTTCGGCCTCGATCGGGTCCGGGGCCGGTGATCGGGGCCGATTCACTGATAGACGGATTGCAGCTGTGATGCGTGAGCCGCTTGGCCCGCGCCCTTCTGCGCTTCCGAGGAGAGCCATGCTTTCGCCCGAATCCGCTGCCGTCGTCCGCGCCACTCTGCCCGCCGTGGGCGGTGCCCTCGACGAGATCACGACACGCTTCTACGGCACGATGTTCGGCGAGCAGCCCGAACTGCTGGACGGGATGTTCAACCGCGGCAACCAGGCCAACGGCGAACAGCGGCAGGCCCTGGCCGGCTCCATCGCCGCCTTCGCCCAGGCCCTCCTCGCCGACCCCGACGCCCGCCCGGACGCACTGCTGTCCCGCATCGCGCACAAACACGCGGCGCTCGGCGTGACCGAGGACCAGTACACGATCGTCCACAAGTACCTGTTCGGCGCCATCGCCGACGTCCTCGGCGAGGCCGTCACCCCCGAGGTCGCCGCCGCCTGGGACGAGGTGTACTGGCTGATGGCCGGCGCGCTCATAGCCCGCGAGGCCCGCCTCTACCAGGAGGCCGAGGTGGACCCGCGGCACCCCTGGCGGCAGTGGACCGTCGTCGAACGCCGTGAGGAGACCCCGGACGTCGTCTCCTTCCTGCTGCGCCCCGCCGACGGATCGCCCGTACCGCCCGCCCGTGCGGGCCAGTACGTCAGCGTGCGAGTCGTGATGCCCGACGGCATCCACCAGCTGCGCCAGTACAGCCTGTCCGGGTGCCCCGACGGCGAGCTGCGCCGCATCACGGTCAAGCGGGTCGCGAGCGTCGCCGAGGCCCCCGAGGGCGAGGTCTCCAACCAGCTGCACCGCACCGTGCGGACCGGCGACGAGCTCACCCTGTCGGCGCCGTTCGGCGACGTGGTCCTCGAAGACGCCGACACCCCGCTGCTACTGGTCTCCGCCGGCATCGGCTGCACCCCGATGGTCGGCATGCTGGAACACCTCACCGCCATCGGCTCCACCCGGCCCGTGAAGGTCCTGCACGCCGACCGCTCCCCGAAGGACCACGCCCTGCGCGCCGACACCCACCACCTGGTGGAGCAACTGTCCGACGCGCGCGCCGAGTTCTGGTACGAGGACGACGCCGAGGGGGAAGCCGGCGCCCGCACCGGGCTGATGGTCCTCGAGGAGCTGGAACTGCCCGCCGACGCCGACGTGTACCTGTGCGGCTCGCTCCCGTTCATGCGCGGCGTCCGCAGCCACCTGCTGCGCGCCGGCATCCCCGCGCGCCACATCCGCTACGAGGTGTTCGGCCCCGACCTGTGGCTGGCCCACGCAGAGGGCTGACAGCCCCACGTTCGACACCGGCCCGCCCGATGAGGCGGGCCGGTGTCGTCGTACGCCCGAACGACGGCCGGGCCGGGCGGTGGAGTTGTCCCGCCTGGGCCGAAGGTCCCGCCCCGGGACGCCGGCCGGTCCCCGAAACCCGGCCGCGGCAGAGATCTGTGGTCCGCGACCGTGGCCTGTCCGGCCGTGGGTGGCAGGCCGCCCGATCGCGCAAGCCGGGAGCGACCGAACCGGCGGATCACGTGTACGGATCCCACGGACGCTCACCCGTCCAGCTCCCCGTCCGGAGCCGGCGGCACGGCGTCCGTACCGGTTCGGCCGCCGTCCGGCCGCCCGCCATGTCTGCCCTGACACCCGGGCGGGCGGACGGACCAGGGGCTCGGCCCGGGCCGTACCGCACGGCCCGCACCCCGGCGGTCGTCAGGGAGAAGCGCGTGCACGCACCAGGCATACCGAAGATCGATGCCACCGCTCTGGAGGTGTTGCTGTCGGCGGCGACGGCGGCGCCCTCGATCCACAACACCCAGCCCTGGCGGTTCCGACTGGACCCCGTCACCCGGCTGCTGGATGTCCGCGCCGTACCGCAGAAGTCGCTCTCGCGGACGGATCCGGAGTTCCGGGCCCAGTACCTGTCGGTGGGCGCGGCGCTGTTCAACCTGCGCGTCGCCGCCGACCACCTGGGCCTGGACGCGATGGTGCGGCTGCTGCCGGACCCGTCCGACCCCGGGCTGCTGGCCGCCCTGTGGCCGTGCGGCCGCTCCCACTCGCCCGACCTGCCGAACGAGCAGTGGCGGCAGCTGGACCTGTTCACGGCCACCGGCGTACGGCACGCCGTGGACCGGCGCGTGCGGGTCGCCCAGCCGCAGGTGCGGTGACCGCCGCACCGAAACGCGGCATCACGTGTTTGGCCGAACGGCCCGGGGGACTCCTCGCGGCACGGCCCGTCCTTCCGGAGGGTGAAGAGCCGGAGAGCGAGGGGGTGTTGGCAGCGGCGCCGCCCCGTCCTCGCGTCCGTGACGGCACGGGGACCCGGCTCTCCCATCGCGCCGGTGTCGGGGCGGCGTGAAGATGCAAAGGAGTCCGCGCCGCTCGGTGCGGACGTTCAGCGCCGAGCGGCGCGCGGGGAGTACTCCGCCACCGCTGGGGCCGAGTGAGAACACCGTCGGGCACTTGCCCGGGAAGAGGTCGAGACGGTGGCCGACCAGACCGGTTCCCGCACCCAACAGACGAGCCGCACCCACCCGGTGGGGCTGGACGGTGAACTGACGGAGGCGCTGGTGCGCTCCCGCCGGTACTTCACCCGGGCGGAGGTGTCCGGCGATCTGCGCACCCTGCGCAGAGCCGGCGGCCGCCAGGCGGACGACTTCTACCGGGACCACTGGTCGCACGACAAGGTGGTGCGCTCCACCCACGGCGTGAACTGCACCGGATCCTGCTCGTGGAAGGTGTACGTCAAGGACGGCATCATCACCTGGGAGGCCCAGCAGACCGACTACCCCTCGGTCGGCCCGGACCGCCCCGAGTACGAGCCCCGCGGCTGCCCCCGCGGCGCGGCCTTCTCCTGGTACACCTACTCGCCGACCCGGGTGTGCTACCCGTATGTGGCGGTGGCGACAACGACTGGATCGAGGCGGTCAACCGCAACGGCGTCGTCGCCGCCCGCGCCGTCGTCTCCCACCGGATGCCCGAGGGCACGGTGTACATGTACCACGCACAGGACCGGCTCATCGACGTGCCCCGCCTACCTAGGCCCGACCGGCAATCAGCGCGACGAGGTCACCGTCGTCCGCCGCCGCGCCAACCAGGAGGTGACGTACTGATGGCCCCCGGCGACACCGGCATCGGCCGCGTCATGGCCCAGATGGCGATGGTGATGAACCTCGACAAGTGCATCGGCTGCCACACGTGCTCGGTCACCTGCAAACAGGCCTGGACCAACCGCACCGGCGTCCTACCTGCTGCGCTCCTCGGCCTGAAGCGGACCTGCGCCGCCGCCGGCCGGCGCCTGACCGACGACGAACTGCTCGACCGCCTGGCCGTCGTCCTCGAATTCGCCGCCACCGACCCCGCCACCGGGCTCCGCCTGCTCACCGAGCACCGCGCGGGACTGGAACTGCTGCGCCTGGCCCTCCAGGACGAGGACTCGCCCTGGGCCGGCGTCCTGCGGTCCGTCTGCGCCACCCTGCCCGCGCTCGCGGGCGACGAGCGTGCGGCAGTCGCCCGGCTCGCCGCCGAAGGCCCGCCCGAAGAACAGGTCGGCCTCACCCCGTATCCCACCCCGCAGTTTCTGCCCGACCCCGCGGGAGGCCCGCGATGACCGCCCCCACGCACCATCCGACCCTGGCGGCCACAGCCGGCACCGGCCCCGTCCTGCTCTGGGTCGTCCTGCCGTACCTCTCCCTCGCCGTCTTCGTCCTCGGCCACCTCTGGCGCTACCGCTACGACAAGTTCGGCTGGACCACCCGCTCCTCCCAGCTGTACGAGAACCGGCTGCTGCGCATCGGCAGCCCGCTGTTCCACTTCGGCATCCTCGTGGTGCTCATCGGCCACATCGGCGGGCTGCTCGTCCCGAAGAGCTGGACCGAGGCGGCCGGGATCAGCGAGCACACGTACCACGTCACGGCCGTCGCCCTCGGCACCGTCGCGGGCGTGTGCACCCTGGGCGGACTGGCCATTCTCATCTACCGGCGCCGTACCGTGGGTCCCGTCTTCTCCGCCACGACCCGCAACGACAAGGCGATGTACGTCCTGCTCACCGCGACCATCGTGCTCGGCCTGGCGGCCACCGTCGCCGCCAACATCCTTGGCGGTGGCTACGACTACCGGGACACCATCTCCCCCTGGTTCCGCTCCATCTTCTACCTCCAGCCCGACCCGGCCCTGATGACGGGAGCGCCGGTGCTCTTCCAGCTGCACGCGCTCAGCGCCCTGCTGCTCTTCGCGGCCTGGCCCTTCACCCGCCTGGTCCACATGCTCACCGCGCCGCTGGGCTATGTCACCCGCCCGTACATCGTCTACCGCAGCCGCGACGTCGGCCTCGGCGCCCGAGCACCGCGGCGGGGCTGGGAACGCGTGGGTTGACGTCACCGGACCTGCGAGCGGGTGTCATCCCGAGCGTTGTTCGACCGGCTCCGCGGTCCAGGTGATGTGCGGCGGTACGACCCGGGCACACAGGGGGTTGCCCCGGGCGTCGGTCAGGCCGAGGCGTCCGATCAGCAGGCCGCTGCGGGCGGCGGCGTCGAGGACGTCGGCGGGGACGGCGTCGAGCATGAGCTTGGCGCGGCGGAACATGGTGAAGGCGCCCGCCTCGTCGACCGTGCCCCACGACAGGTAGACGAACCGGCCGCCCGGCGGGCCCTGTACGTGGGGCCCCTTCACATCCGTACCGGTCGGTGAGGCGGCCGTCGTGCAATCCAGCGTCCAAGTCGCCGAGCCGGCGTCGCCGGGCTGCGGGTCGAGCAAATCGGTCGGGCGGTTGCGGCGCTGCACGGCGACGTGAATGTTGGCGTAGGCCGAGGGGCCGGGGTGGCAGGTGAGGCCGGGCAGGTCGACCGCGTTGATGCGGATGCGCATGCCGGCCATCATCCCGCAGACCTGGCCGGGCGCGGAGGCGCGGGGGGTGCGTGGGCACGGAGGCACAGGGCGCGGCGCCGTGCGGCCCCCTCTTGGGGTGTTTCTCAGCACAGGGGGCCGCACGGGTTTCCCTCGCGGGAAGGTGCGGCGTCGAGTGGCGCCTTGCCCTTCCATGATGCGGGATGCGCGGCCGGACATGTGAAGGAGTGATGTTTCCCCCTCAAAGGGTTGAATCATCTGCCGTACGGCCCCGGAGTGGGGGTGGCGCGGGATAGCGGGGCACGGCTGTCGCGGCGGCATTGTTCCGTAACACCATGATCACGTGGCGTGGCGCGCGCGGGGCGGGGCATGCTGGCGTCTCCTTCCTGATGGCGCTTCAGCACCGCTGTCGGGAAGGGCAGTTGATGTGTGTCCCACTCACAGAAATCGAGTGCGATGTCGAGTAAGAAGGTGGTGACCGTCGCCGTTCTGGTGGCGGTCCTCACGTGGAGCACGGTGATGACCGTGCTGGGACAGGTCGCGGCCGCCGCCGCCCTGCTCCCGTCCCTGGGCCTGCTCGTCCAGCAGATCGTCCAGGCACTGACCGCGCCAGACGGCTCCCGCCCGCCCACCGGCCCCAACCCCACCGCCGCGGCCGGCGGGGAGGAGCCGCCCCGATGATCTGGTCCCCCGACGCGGAACAACCGCCCCCCGCGGATACCGGCGGCAAGCGGGGCCGCAAGCCCGCCCCGATCTCCCGGACCGCGGGCCCGTCCCACCGGGCCTGGCTGGAACCGGTGCGCGGCTTCCTGTTCGCCAGCGGCCTGACCCTGAACGACCTCGTCGACCGCTCCGGCTACTCCAAGACCCGCATCAGCGAACTCCTCCGCGGCAACGGCTACTACCCCGCCTGGGAGATCACCTTCAGCGTGATCCGCGCGCTCGGGCTGCCGGCCGGGCCGATGCGCCGGCTGTGGACCGCGGCGGCCCGGGAAGCGCGGAAGGAGCCCGGCTGGATAGCGCACTGCATACGGCAGGTCGCCGCCGAACCCGAGCACCCGCCCGTCGCCCACCAGGCCTTCACCGAGACCATGGCCCGCGCCTACACCGACTACGCGCAGGCGTTCCTGCTCACCGACCATCGCGCCCGCTGGGTCGTCGCGGAAACCTTCGACCTGCTGTGGCTGTGCTGGAGCGAGGCCGCCACCAGTGAGGACATCCGCCGCTACGCCTGGCGACTGCTGCGCGACCGCGTCATGGCCCGCGCCGACCGTCACCATGACGGCCACCCCGACCTGCGCGCCGCCGTCTTCTCCACCACCGAGGTCCGCGAGACCGAGCCGGGACACCTCGTCGTCCTCACCGAACTCGTCGACCTCTTCGACGCGATCGCCCGCCTCCCGTACGACCAGATGGACGTCGCCGTGCTGCGCTACCTGTGCGGCATGCAACCCGACCGGATCCCCCAGGTCCTCGGTCTGAGCCCGGCCATCTGCCACGCGATCGACCACCACCTCCGAGCCGCCCTCGAAGACCTGTTGCGTCCCTACAGTTCCCGGGAGTGAACCCAAGCCGCCATGACCGCCATCGACGCCCTCCTCGCCCGCGCCCGGCTGCACCCCAGCCCCGACGTCCCCGCCGACACCGTCGGCTACGAAGACTGCGCCTACCCCGACCTCGCCCTCGCCCCCACCACGCCGTCCGGCGACCCCGTCGGCGACGATCCCGCCGCCGACGGCGCCGCCGCCCAGCACCTGCGCATCCTGTGCGAAGCCGTCGTCACCACCCTCACCCCCGGCGCCCTGGAGTTCCTCACCGACCAGCTCCCCGAACCCCAAGGCGCCTGGCTGCTGGGCTGCGCGCTCAACCTCGCCGGCATCGAGGACGGCGCCCGCTTCTGGTGGCAGTACGCCGCCGGCGCACCCCACACCTCCGCCGCATACTGCCTCTCCCTGCACCACCTGGCCCGCGGCGAGGCCCACGCGGCCGCGTTCTGGTTCGACCAGACCGGCCTCGACACGGTCGCCGACGCCGAGACCTTCCCGGTCACCGGCATCTGCCCGTCGCTGAACCAGTTCCGCTTCGACACCAGCATCCCCACCGTCCTACGCATTCTCAGCCGCCTCGCCACACCCGGCCACCGGCCACGCACCCACCGCGCCGACGCCGTCACCAACTACGTCGCCCACGCCGTCACCCACGGCTACACGCGGCATCCCAGCGTCGAAATCCCCGTCCCCGAACCCCGCTTCGCCGACCGCCTCGGCTTCATCCTCGCCAACACCCCACCCTGGACACGCACCGCGTCCCGGGTCCTCAACCCCGACCTGCCCAGCCGGGGGGAGCGGCTGAGGGGCACCACCAGAACGCGGGCGCGGGAAGCCGCCGGGGGAGGGGCGGGCGGATGACACGGTCCGAGGTACGGCGAGCCCGGATGTCAGACCCGGGTGCCATGCTGTGCCGCCATGGACGTGGAACACTTCTGGGACTTGATGGAACAGGCTCGCGACAGGGCCGCCGATGGGACGGATCCGACGGATGCGACGGATGCGAGCGAGGCAACCGACGCGACCGATGCAGAGGCCATCGCCAGGCAGGCCACCGCACTGCTGGCGGCTCACGAGCCCCGGCAGATCCTCGACGCCCAGCAGATCCTCTGGGACCTGATGGCGGCCTCCTACCAGGCTCCCCTCTGGGCCGCGGCCTACCTCGTCAACGGCGGCTGCTCCGACGACGGCTTCGACTACTTCCGCGGCTGGCTGATCACCCAGGGTCGTACGACCTTCGAACGGGTCGTCGCGGATGCCGACCAACTGGCGGAACTACCCGTGGTCCGCGCGGCAGCGGCCGAGTTCCTGGAGCTGGAATGTGAAGAGACCCTCGGCATCGCCTGGAACGCCTACAGAACGGCAACCGGTACGGAGCTTCCCGGCGGCTCCTTCACCATCAACTACCCGGCTCTCGACGCTGCCTGGAACTTCGACTTCGAGGACCACGGCCGGATCGCCGCCCAACTGCCGCGCATCGCTGCCCTCTGTCTGGACTAAACTCCTCGGCGTTTTCGGCTTCTGATCGAGTGAATCCACTCGCTCGACGCGCGGCGGCGGGTGTGGCACCGGGAAGGTCACTCTGCACACCGGACAAGCGATGGGCAGGGAGCGTCCCGATGCCGAAGTTCCTCATTCAGGCCACCTACACGTCCGAGGGGACCAAGGGTCTGCTGAAGGACGGCGCGAGTGGTCGCCGCGCCGCCGTCGAGCAGGTCGTCGCCGACCAGGGCGGCACGGTCGAGGCGATGTACTTCGCCTTCGGCGAGGACGACACGGTCATCATCATCGACCTGCCCGACCCGGTCTCCATGGCCGCCATCAGCCTCGCCGTCAAGGCCAGCGGTGCCCTCCGGACCCGGGCCACCCCGCTCCTCACCATCGAGGAGATCGACGAGGCCGCACGCCGGCAGGTCGCCTTCCGCGCCCCCGGGAAGCAGTAGGTGGAGTCTCAGGAGGCGACGCCGGCCAGTGCTCCGCCGCCGGTGGCCACGCCGCCCCGCGGCATGGACGCGGGGAAGGGGAGTACGTTCGGCCGACACGTCGCTCCGGCCGGCGGGAGGGTGCCGTCGAGGAGGTACCGGCTCTCGTACTCGTTGACGCAGTTGCTGGGGTTGAGCAGGGCGGTGTGCCCGTACCCCTGGTTGGTGAGGAGGCGCGCGTCGGCCAGTTCCTTGGCCATGGCCTGCGCGCCCGCGTAGGGGGTGGCGGGGTCGTAGCTGGTGCCGACCACCAGGACGGGGTGTGCCGTCGGCTTGTTCCACGGGCCGCGGTAGCGGTCCGCGGCCAGGGCCGGCCAGGTGGCGCACGGCTCCGCGGCCCAGGTCCAGAAGCGTCCGGCATCGCCCGCACGGAGGGCGGCCGCCTCCTCCAGAGCGTGGTAGACACCGGGGTCACGTGGATTGGGGCTGTCCGAGCAGAGCACGGCACTCGCCTGTTCGACGCCCAGATACGGAGTCGGGACGGGTGGTGCGGACAGCGGCGTGGGCGATTTCGGGACCCGGCCCCGCCACAGGTCCTGCAGTCGGCCGGCGAGGTCCTTCCAGCCGGGGTGGACGACGTTGAGGCCGGCGACCACGTCACCGACCGTCCGGCCATAGGTCGACTTGCTCACCGGATGCTCCCGCAGGCGCCGCATCAGCTCGTCGAACTTGTCCCGGGTCGCTTTCGGGCTGCCCGCCGAGAAGCCGCAGTCGGCCGTGGCGGCGGATCCGCACCGGGTGAGGAACTGGTCCAGGGTCGCCGCCGCGCCGCGGTCCGCACCCATGCGCAGGGGGAGAGGCAGCGCGGGTTCCTGGCCGGAGGCGTGGTTCGACCAGGCCTGCGGGTCGACGTTGCTGTCGAGGACCATGGCGCGGACCTTGCCCGGGAAGAGGTTGGCGTAGGTGGCACCCAGGAACGTGCCGTAGGAGATCCCGAAGTAGGTGAGTTGTGGTTCGCCCACCGCCCGGCGCAGCTGGTCGAGGTCGCGAGCCGTGTCGGCGGTCGACACATGCCGCAGGAGCTGGGGGTCACGCTCCTGACAACGTCGGCCCAGATCCTTGTACGAGGCGATCCAGGTCGCCCGCTGCTCTGCGTCCGCCGGGAAGCCGTCCGGCGTGCGCGAGGCCCAGGCCTTGGCTTCCGCCGCGTTCGCGAAGCAGTTCACTGCGGTGCTGTGGCCGACTCCGCGGGGATCCCAGCTGACGATGTCGTACCGCTCCCGTATCTCCCGCGGGAGGAACGGGTAATCCTGCGGCATCTGCACCGTCCCCGGCCCGCCGGGGCCGCCGGGATTGAAGAACAGCGTGCCGACCCGCCGCCCGGGATCGGTCGCCTTCCGCCTGACCAGCGTCAGCTTGACGGAGCGACGTCCCGGGTCGAGATGGTCCAGCGGTACCCGCGCGGTCGCACAGTCGAACTCAGGGCCCTGGACACAGGGTTTCCAGTCCAGCCGTGGGGCGGGAACCGAAGGGGGCGGCCCGTCGACCCCGCTGACGCTCTGCGCGGTGAACAGCGACAAGCAGAGCACCACGGCGACGACGACCGCCGTGGCACGGCGGGGGCGGACACAGCGGACACAGCGGACACAGCGGACACATAGGGAACTGCATATAGGCATGCTCTGTCCTTTGACCGGCGAGGCGACTTCTGCCCCCATGCCTCTGATGCCTCTGATACGGGCATCCACCCATGTCCACGACATCGCAGCCCGACCGCCCGCGCCATCCGGCGGCGTCCGAATGGGCTCCTCTTCGGGTGCCCCTCGCGACCGTAGGCGCTTGATGAATTGGGTAAATCCTCGTCGTTGGCACGGTGGGCCTGAACGAACAAGGGAGAAGGCATGCAGCGCCAATTCGAACGGGAGATCGCCGCTCTTTTCGAGGAGTACCGCACACTGAGGGAAGAGGTCACACAGCGGGTCGCGGCTCGCATGCACATGATCGGGTTCGCCGGAGTCATCTCGGCGTTACTCGCGGCTTCGAACAAGATCACCTTTGCCGGGCCGACGTTGTATGTGGCCGCCGTCGCCCTGCTCCTCGCGCTTCTCTGGCTGCGCGGGATCAATCTGGCGATCCAGCGAATAGGCACCCATTTACGGGGTGTTGAGGCGCGCATCAACGAACTGGCCTCCCTGGCCTGGGGAACACCCGACGCGATCCTCACCTGGGAAACAAAGATTCAGGCGGGCCGACAACAGGTGAGCGGGGTACCTGGATTGTCGGGCCGCATCGGCGGCTGGTACGTCCCCTGAGGTGCTTGGTCGCAAGGCCGGCCCATTGCCGGTGGTACAGAATGCCCCCATGGCAACGCTCGTGGCTTTTCATGCTCACCCGGACGACGAGGTGCTCATGACGGGGGGCACTCTGGCCCGAGCCGCGGCGGAAGGCCATCGCGTGGTGGTCGTCGTGGCCACGGACGGAGTGGTGGGGGCGGTGGCGGACGCGCGGCCCTCCCGTCTCGACGAGCTCCGTGCCAGTGCGGCCGTACTCGGGGTCGCTCGCGTTGCTCACCTGGGGTACGCCGACAGCGGCAATGGGAAGGTGGTGCCTCCGGACCCGCTGGACAGGACACGGTTCGTGCGGGCCGACCCCGAGCAGGCGGCGGAGCGACTGGCGCGCGTCCTCCACGAGGAGAGAGCGGACATCCTCCTCAGCTACGACGCCCACGGCGGCTATGGTCACCGGGATCACATACGAGTCCACGAGGTCGGACGACGTGCGGCAGTCGTGGCCGGAGTGGAGCAGGTACTTGAGGTCACCATCCCCCGTGAGCTGCTTGTTCGGCTGCTCCGAATCGTGGATCTCGTGCGGATTCCGCTGCGCCACGACGCCGTGGCGGCGAACGCCTACACTTCGCGGGCCGTCATCACCCATCGCGTGGATGTCCGCGCCTATGCCCGCCAAAAACAGAGAGCACTCGCCGCGCATCGTTCCCAGGTCCACGGGGGCGGGCGGCTGGCTCCGGTCATGCGGACACTGGTCCGCCTGCCTGCCCCGGTCTTCGGACTGTTGCTCGGCCGGGAGTGGTTCGTCGATGCCACGCGGACTTCGCTCTCGCGGCCGGTCATCGGCATGTTCCACCCCACGAACTGACGGGGAGCGGCTGCCAGCCGGATTGGCGGAATGCCGCGGCCCCGGCTGGTCGGGGGAGGCGTGCCGCGGCTGTGAGCCACGGCACGACCCGACGGGCAAGGCCGGTGACGCGTATGGTCAGTTGAGGTAGTCCGCGATCATCGCAGCGAACTCGTCGGGGGCCGCGATGCGAACGCCGAGGGAGTCGGCCTTGGCGCGCTTGCTGCCGGCTCCCTCTCCGGCGACGACCAGGGTGGTCTTCTTGGAGACGCTTGAGGAGGAACGGCCGCCGGCGCGTTCGACGAGCTCGTTCATCTGGTTGCGGCTGAGGGTCTCCAGCGGGCCGGTCATCGCGCCGGTGACCACGACGGTCATCCCGGCCAGCGGCCCGCCCTCCGCCTCCGCGCCCGGTGCGCCGGCGGCAGCGTCTGTGGCGGCTTCGCTGTCCGCCGCGGTGGGCGGGGTGGCGCCGGGCTCGGTCATGTTCACTCCCGCGGCCACGAGCTTGTCGATGAGCGGGGCGAGTTCCGCGAGGTCGGCGACGATCGAGGGAGCCTTCTCGGTGCCGATGCCCTCCACCTGCTGGATCGTTTCGGCATCGGCGGCGCGGAGGTTGTCCATGGTGGCGAAGTACCGGGCGATGCGCCGGGACATGGAGCGTCCGGTGCCACGGATGCCGAGGGCGCACAGCACCCGGGACAGCGGCTGTTCCTTGGTCCTGGCCAGCGCGGCGAGGAGGTTGTCGGTGCTGGTCTCGCCCATCCGTTCCAGGTCGAGGAGCTGTTCGCGGGTGAGGGCGAAGAGGTCGGCGAGGTCCGTGACCAGTCCGGCCTCGACCAGCTGCACGACGCGGGTGTGACCGAGGCCCTCGATGTCGAGCTGGTCGCGGCCGGCGGCGTAGGAGAGGGAGGCGACGAGGTGGCAGTTGCGGCCGTTGACACAGCGCCAGCGCTGTTCGCTGGAGTCGATGTCGGCGCCGCAGCGCGGGCACACCTCGGGGAAGGCGATGGGCTGCTCCTCGCCGGTGCGCAGGTGGGCGACGGGGGCCTCGATGCGGGGGATGACGTCGCCGGCCCGGTGGACCATGACGTGGTCGCCCAGGCGCAGGTCGCGGCGCGTGATGTCGGCCGGGTTGTGGAGGGTGGCGTACGTGATGGTGGAGCCGTCGATCTCGACGGGCTCCAGCACCGCACGCGGGGCGATGATGCCCGTGCGGCCCACGTTCCACTCCACCTCCAGCAGCCGGGTGATCTTCTCCACGGCGGGCAGCTTGTAGGCGATGGCCCAGCGCGGTGCCCGCGAGCCGGATCCGGCGGCCTCCTGGTCGGCGGCCAGGTCGGCCTTGACGACGATCCCGTCGATCCCGAACGGCAGCTCGGCGCGCAGGGCGGCGATCTCCTTCACGCGGGTCAGGACCTCATCGGCCGTGTCGGCGGTGATGCCCGGTACGGCGGTACTGGCGGTGGTGTTGACCCCGAGCGCGACGGCCTGCCCCATCAGGTCGCTGTGCGCGAGCTCGCCCAGCCGCGCGGCGAGCGTGCTCTCGGTGTCGGGCAGTGGCAGCAGGCCGTAGCCGAAGAAGGTCATGGGCACGGTGTAGGCGCGTTCCTTGGCGCGCAGGGTGCCGGCCGCGGCGTTGCGCGGATTGGCGAACGGCTGCCCGCCGTGCGCGGTGCGTATCTCGTTGGCGTGCTCGAACTGGGCGGTGGTCATGAGCACTTCGCCGCGCACCTCGACCGTGACCGGCTCGGCCAGCTCGCCGGGCAGACCTTCGATCGTGCCGATGGCGTGCGAGACGTCGTCCCCGGCCGTCCCGTCACCGCGCGTGATCAACTGGCTGAGGCGACCGCGGGTGTAGCGGGCGGCGATCGCCAGACCGTCCAGCTTCGGCTCGACACTGAACCGGGCGACGTCACGGCCGATCCGTCTCGCCACGGATGCCGTCCAGGCGGTGAACTCCTCCGGAGAGAACACGTTGTCCAGGCTCAGCATCGCCACCGTGTGCGGGACGTCCCCTTCCACGGCGCCGCCCGCGACCTTCCCGGTCGGCGAGTCCGGCAGCACCTCGTCGGGGTGGTCGGCCTCCCAGGCGGCGATGCCGCGCACGAGCCGGTCGTAGGAGTCGTCGTCCAGCACGGACGTGCCACCGGAGTAGTAGGCGGCCGACGCCTTCACGGCGTCCTCGACCGCCTGCGCGTAGGCGGCGGCATCCACGATCACAGCTGCAGGAGTTGTCATACCTCCCATCCTGCCTGCCACCACTGACAATCCCGTGGCCGAGGAAAAATCCCTGATCAGCGGCCTGGCCGCGAGCGACCGACCGGGCCGCGGACGCCCCGGTCGGCCGTTGCTCAGCGCTGCCAGAGGAACGCGGCGGCACCGCAAGGGATGCAACGGAACACGTACCCGCGGTCCCCTCCGCCGAAGTTCGCCGAGGTCGCGAAGTCGTGTCCCTCTTTGAGCTCCGCCGCGAAGGCCAGGCGCGCGGCGCAGCGGGGGCCCGAGGACCGGCTCGTCCGTGGGGTCGTCGACGGGATGGCGACGCAAGGCGGTGACGGCACCCAAGAGCGTCTCGCCGTCTGCCGGGACGGTGGCCGGGGTGAGCTCACCGGTGAAGAAGTAGGCCTGGTTGGCGCCGCCTTTGGCGTCCCAGTCGATGAACACGCCCGGGGGCAGCCGGATGTTACGGGGAACCTGGTCGCGTACGAACAGACCCGCTCTACCCCTGTCCACGGAGAGTCGCCCCCGTCGTCAGCCGTCCGTGCGATAGAGGTCCGCCTGGCCGTTCGAGGCCGTCAGGCCGCCGTCCACGGGGATGTGCACCCCGTTGAGATACGCGGCGTCGGGGCCGGCGAGGAAGGCGACGACCGCGGCCACCTCGGACGGCTCGCCCGGTCGGCCCATGGGTACGCGGTCCGTGAAGCGCTCGCGCAGCGGGGTGCCCTCGGCCAGTGCGTCGCGCAGGAACCGGCTGCTGAGCGTCACGCCGGGGTGGACGGCGTTGACACGGATCTCGCGGCCGTGGTCCAGGGCCATCACGTCGGTCAGGTTCGCCAGCGCGCCCTTGGTCATGTCGTAGACGGCCTGGCCCCAGTCTCCGCGCAGCGCGCCCACGGATCCGATGTTGACGATGCACCCCCGGACCGCGCGCAGATGGGGCAGCGCGGCCCGGGAGGCGAAGAAGGCGCCGTCGACGTTGGTGCTCATCATGGTCCGGTAGTCGTCCATGCCGATCCGGTCGACGGTGCCGGGAATCGCCACGCCCGCGTTGTTGACCAGCACGTCCAGGCGCCCGAACCGCTCGGCGACGCCGTCCATGACCGCGGTGACGGCGGGCAGGTCCGAGACGTCCGCGATCCACGGATGCAGGTCCGCGCCCTCCGCCGCCTCTTGGGCGGTCCGTCGCAGCGTGTCCTTCGTGCGGCCCACGAGCACCACGGTGTATCCGTCGGTGGCGAACCGGTGCGCGATCGCCGCCCCGATCCCGGTGCCGGCACCCGTGATGACGGCCACGCGGCCGGAATGGTGATGGTTCACAACTTCCTCGGCTTTCCTGAGTGTTGTCAGGGAAATCAGGGGATCGCCCCCGCCCCCGGAGCCTAGGAAGACCGGCGCCGCACACGCTTGGACGGCAGCGCCGTCCCGGCGGAACATCGGCGCCACGCGTTACCGTCGTAGCGACGAAGGGGAGGGGGCTCGACGGGTGATGACCGGCACCGCAGCGGAGTCCGACGGGTCGCGCGGCGCGTTCACCCTGGACTCCAGGACGCCGAGCGGCGTGCCGTCGGCATTCGACACCTTCCGGCGCGAGTGGGAGACGCGGATCGGCGACGGCTTCCGGCTGCCCACCTTCAGCCCGGACACCACCGGTGACTTCCGGGTCAGGCTCCGCGTCGCCAGGGTGCGCGATGCGGCGATCACCGACCTCCACGGAGCCTCGGCCACCAGCACCGCAGGCGCCGTCAAAGGCGTCGAGGATCAGGTGCGGATGTACGTCGTCCGGCTCGGCGCCTGGACCCTCGACGGCCCGCCCGCGCGCGGCGAACACACCGTGTCGGCCGGGCAGTTCCTGCTGCGGCACGTCGGGCGGCCCACGCACTTCCGCACGGCGCCGCACACGACGGCGAAGGTCGTCGTCCTCCCCGCCGACCTGCTCAAACCTCTCCTCGCGGACCGGATCGTCACCGGGCCGGCGCAGTCGGCCGAGGTCCGCCTGCTGGTGGCCCACGCGAACGTGATCCACACGACGATGACCGACCTCGGCCCGGCGGGAGTCCAGGCCGCCCGGAGCACCCTGATCGAGCTGGCCAAGGCCGTGGCGCGGGGCCGGTTCGACGATGTCGAGCCCCGGCTTGCGCCCGCGCTCGTCCAGGCCGCGAAGGACCTCGCGAACCACCGACTCGCCGATCCCGAGCTGTCGTCCACGACGCTGGCGCGTGAACTCAATGTCTCCGTACGCACTCTCCAACGCGCCTTCGCCACGGTGGGGGAGTCGGTGACCGCCTACATCCGCCACCGGCGCCTGGAGGAGGCCCGGCTCGCCCTCACCGCACCGTCCCGCCACCTGAGCGTCTCGGAACTCGCGGCCCACTGGCAGTTCGCGGACAGCAGCCACTTCATCCGCGCCTTCAAGAAGCGCTACGGCCGGACGCCCACCGAGTACGCCCGTTCGGTCGGGTCGACGGGGGTGGCCTGACCGGGCGGTATGACGCAGGTCACTTGGCAGGATGGAACTCGACGGCCTGTATCGGCGAACAGGAGGTGTCCAGTACACGGCTTCGAGGGATATGACAATGAATCACAGAGGTGAGGCGTGACGGTCCTGCCGAGTGCCGGTGCCGACAGCGCCACGGCGGCGGATGGGAGCGATGGCTCCGACGGGTCGGTCATCGAGCGGTCCTGGAGGACGCCCGACGTGTTCGCCGTGATCTTCGACCGCCATGCCGACGACATCCACCGCTACATAGCACGACGTCTGGGCTCCGACACCGCCGACGACCTGATGGCGGAGACGTTCGTGATCGCGTTCCAGCGTCGTCGGCGTTACGACGTGTCGCAGGCGTACGCGCGGCCCTGGCTGTACGGGATCGCCACCAATCTGATCGGCCGTCACCGCAGGGACGAGGCCCGTCGGCTGCGGGCGCTGTCGCGCATGGCGTCCCTGTCTTCGGGCCGGGAGTACGGCAGTCCGGCCGACGGGCTCGTCGAGGAGCTCGGTGCCGGCGGGACGGACGGCGCCTTGGCCGGTGCCCTCGCCGAACTGCCCGCCCGGCACCGGGACGTGCTGTTGGTGGTGGCCTGGGGAGAACTCGACTACGCGGAGGCCGCGCAGGCCCTGGGCGTGCCCGTCGGCACGGTGCGCTCCCGCTTGCACAGGGCCCGCACCAAGCTGCGACGGGCCCTGGGCGGACCGGAGTTCACCACGTCGACCGTGCCTGGGATGGAGACTGATCATGGATGAAATGACGATGCTGCGGGCATGGGAGACGGACGTACAGGGACCGTCCGACCGAGTACGCGCCGCCGCCCGGGCCCGCCTCGGAGCCGCCATGGCCGAAGAGTCCCGCAGTGCCGCACCCCGTGGACGTGGACTGAGTCGACGACTCGTGTTCCGCGCCACGCTCGCCGGCCTGACCGCGGCAGCCGTGGGCGTCGCCGTCGTGGTGACGAACGACGACGAGGGCGACCGCAAGCCTCGGCTGGGCGCGGTCAGCGCCACGGAGGTGCTGCGCAAGGCCGCCGCCAGGTCGCGCGCCGCGGGCGGCGACCTGCCTGTGCCACGTGATGACCAGTACTTCTACACCAAGACCTACGTCACGCGGACACCGGTGAAGGACGGCAGGACGAAGACCTGGACCGACGAGAGCTGGATGTCGGTGGACGGTTCCAAGCCCTCGCTGCGTGAGGAGCACGGCAAGGTCCACAACGACCCCCCGCTCGGCAAGCACGAGGTGAGGTGGCCACCCACCGTCTACGCCAAGCTCCAGGACATGCCGACGGATCCCGACCGGCTCCTGGCTCGGTTCAGGCTCGGTCAGGCCGACAGCCCGATGGCGGACAGGCAGGCCTTCTTCGAAGGGTGCATGCTGCTGATGGGGCCGCGTGTGATGCCGCCACGCCTGCAGGCCGCCGCCTTCGAAGCGCTGTCGAAGCTTCCCCGGATCCGCCTGGACTACGACGACGTGGACGTCGCCGGCCGCAGCGCCGTCGGCGTCTCGTACCCCGAGGCGTCCTTCACCTTCCTCTTCGATCGCGGGACGTACGACTACTTGGGCCTGCGGACCAAGGGGAGCGTGCCGAAGAAGGTGCACGGCGAGTGGAAGCAGACCGGCTGGTACTACGAGACCCGGAGCCTGCGGGACATCCAGGTGGTCGACCGCATCGGCGAGCGCGACTGAGGCTGCCTGCCGGGGAAGTCGACGGCCGCCGCCGGGCGGGTACCGGTCACCGGTCCCCTGCGAGGTCCAGCAGTTGGTGCATCACCGCCGGCGGCAGCGTCGGATTCGCTGCGGCCGCCCGGGCGCTGCCCGGCAGGGTGAGTCGCCGCAGCAGCTCGTCGGCGGGGAACCTCGGGTCGCGTACCGCCCACTCGCCCACCTCCGGGTCGTCGGCGAGCCGCAGCGGCAGTTCCGGACCGGCGTCCGGATCGTCCAACGCGGCATGCCGCAGACGGGGGTTGGGATCGTCCGCGAAGCGGGCCAGACCGGGCCTGGCGAAGTTGGGCTGCCCCCGCAGACGCGACCAGGACCGGTCCTCCGCCGTGGCGTACACCTCCACCAGCAGTTCGTGCGGGGCGTCCTGACAGTGGTGACACAGGAGGTTCCGTACCTCCGGATCCTCGTCCGCGGCCAGCCGCGCCACCACGTCGTCCGGCAGGTGCGGCTGCATGGCGAGTGCCCGCCGCAGCCCGACGTGCGCCGACGCGGCGATCCGCAGGGCGTCCTCCGGCTCGGTCGCCTGATCCTGGATCCAGCGCGGCTCCGGAACCCAGGGCGGGATCTCGTACGAGATCGAGGCGCGCTGTTCCTCCGTCAGGTCCTCCCGCATCGACAGGGCGAACCGGGCTGCGCCCTCGGGGTCGTGGGCGAGCCGCAGGGCGAGCGCGAGCGGCACGTCCGGGTCACCGGCGGCCTCCCGCCGGACGTGCGGGTCGGCGTGCGTCACCCGAGCCCGGGCCGTGAGCGCCTCCGGCTCCTCCTCGACCTCGACGCGCAGCAGCGCGGCCAGCTTCTCGCGCACCTGTGGAGCGGGGTCGTCGAGCAGCCGCTCTCGCACCGGCGGCGCGAGGCGCTCCCACAGTTCCGGGCTCAGCACCGCGGCCCGTACGCCGGGATGCTCGTCCTCGACCAACCGGTCCTGCACGGCGTGCGTCAGACCCGGACAGCGGGCGACCGTCCTTCTGACCTTCGGGTCCGAGTCCCTGGCCAGAACCTCCGGCAGGCGGGCGACCGCACGCGGCTGACCTGGCGCACCGACGAGGGACGGTACGACCTCACCGTCACCGCGGGCACCGGCACCCGGTTCGCCCAGCGCTACGCGGGTACCGTGCACGCCGGGTGAGCCCGGCCGGGTGAGGCACGTCGGGTGGGACCGGTCGCCGGCCGCGGCGGGCGACCGGTCCCACCCGTGGGTCAGCTCGGCCCGCTGTGGAAGAAGCCGGACTTCAGATCCTTGACGACGGCGTCGAGCGGGTGGCCGCTCACGATGAACGGTCCGTTCCACGGCGCGCTCAGTGCGAAGAGCAACGCCAGGCTGAGCCCGACCACGCTCCCGATGCCCGTGATGAGCAGGGACGTGCGCAGGCTGCTGCGGAAGGTCAGCGCGCCCGCGTTCACGATCAGGGCCAGTCCGCTGACCACCAGGGTGACGACGTAGAGCGAGGGGACGTCCCGCGAGGCGGCCGCGATCCGAGCGCGCCGACTGGTGGTGACGCCGTCCAGGGAGACCAGCAACTCCGTACTGGCCGGGGAACCCAGCTCGGGCCGGGCCGCCTCGGCGCGCACGGTCCGCTCCAGCTGTGCGACGGCGCGAGCGGTGCTCGGGTCGTCACCGGACGCCGCTGCCGCGCCGTTCCACTCCTTGGCCCGCGTGGTCTGCAGATAGTCCCGCAGTGCCGTGTGGATGGGCTCCGGCTCGATCCGTGGGCTGGTCGCCGCCCACGCCAGCCGGGAGGCCGCGGCCGCCTCGTCGCTCACCAGGCCCTCCGCCGCGCGCAGGTAGCCGGCCTCACTGGCAAGTGACAGGGCCGCGAAGATCGCGAAGGCGGCGCCGAGCGTGGGCATCAGGGGCATGGCGATCTGCGGCACCCGGTCCTGTTCCGTGGCCGGTACCAGCGCCCGGACGCCGACCCGCGCCACCGCCGCGACCAGCAGGGCGAGCAGGAGCCAGCCCGCGACCAGCACCATCGCCGGCAACGAGGTCAACCAGTCCACCAGATCACCCACAACGCGTTCCCGTGAGCGTCACTCGGCGGGGCGACACCACTTGCCCGCGGCCCGACGCTCCTCGTCGATCACTGCAACCAAGGCCGCATGATCACAGGTCGAGGCCCGCCACGCTCGCGACGCCCGGGAGGCGACCTCGCTGCTTGGACCGAACAGCCGAATGCGGCGACGGTCGGCTTCCCCGGAGCGTGCGCCTCTCAGGGGGTACACGCTCCGGGTGTGTGCCACTTGTGTGTCACCACCAGTTGACGACCGCGTTCTGGTACTCGGGTGAGGCGGCGAAGCCGGTTTCGGCGTCCTGGTGGTTCAGGCCCGACTTGAGCCGGCCGGTCCAGCCGTCCCAGCCCGCCTGCTCCGGTTCACGACGCAGATAGCGCAGGTAGAGGCTGCGGGCATAGGCCCGGCAGTACTCGTCGGACAGGACGAAGCCGCGCGCCACCTCGTAGCGGCTCATCCCGCCCGCCATCGCGGACTTCCAGTACTGGAAACCGCCGGCGTCCGGCGGCCGGCGCAGCAGCCGTCGGTACAGCGAGTCGATGAAGGCGTCGTCGGCCGGATACTTGGCGCGGTACTCGGCGCTGTCCAGGAAGGCGACGATCGCGGCCTGACGGCCGAGGCCACCGGCGAGCTGGGTGCGCCAGTGGTTCAGGCCGGCCGGCTCGGGGGCGCGGTCGAGGAGCGTGAAGTACAGGTCGGTGGCCAGGCGGCCCGAGTTCTCCAGCGAGTACAGGAAGGCGCGGGCCACCTGGTCGGAGCTGGTGTTGGAGAACAGCTTGCGCACCCAGTAGTCCAGGCCGTTGTTGTCGAACCGACGGCCCAGTACGTCGCGGTAGAGGGACGCGGCCCAGATGTGGCGCCGGTAGATCTCCCGTACGCCGGACCGGTCGTCCGCCGCCGGTGTGCTGGGCATGGGGTAGAACGGGTTCATCGTCGAGTTGGGCACGGAGGTGTGGTTCAGGCCGAGCGAGTGCCCGAACTCGTGGACGGCGACCGTGAACAGGTCGAAGCCGCCGGCCCGGATGCCGTCCTGCCAGCGCTCGTCCTCGTCGAAGTGGGCGTCCCCGGCGAGGGCGCCGCCGTTGGGCGGCGGGAAGAAGGCATGGGCGAGAATGTTGCCGGGGCCGTCGAAGGGCGAACCGTCGCCGTGCGTGCCCTGGGCGAACCTGATCTCGACGTCGGGCGTCGCGGTGGTCTCCTCGAAGACCAGCGGGACGACCGCCGCCCAGCGTGCCCAGGCCTCGCGGATGAGAGCCCGCTGCCGGTCCCCGTCGAAATCGGGGCTGAGGTTGTTGATGCGGTAGGTGATCACCGCGTGGTCCCAGACGGTGCCGAACGCGACGAACTCGCCAATGCCGACGGGGGACTTGGCGTGCCCGGGCTCCTCCGTGCCCTGCCGGTCCGGGAAGCCGCAGCGGGGCTGTTCGAAGACCTTGCGGGTAGCGTCGTCGACGGCGCCCGTGGTCGGCAGCAGCGCCATGGCCTGTGAGGCGCGTAACGCGGCGCGTCCGGCGTCGCTTTCGAGAGGGACGTCCTCGGGGAGATAACCGAAGGTGCGCAGGTAGTCCGTGGCGACCTTGGCATCGCCTGGAGAGGGTGCGACGGCGGGTGGGCCACCCGCGGCCTTTCCACTTTGGGCAGACATGACGCTCCTTGCTCAAGGTGCGGATGCGAGGAAGTGCGGGTGCGGTCGTCCGGCAGTGCGCGGTCGGCTGTCGGCGCTCGATGCCGGCGACCGGCTATCAGGTGGTGCGATCCTCAGCGGGCCACGGAGAGCCGTCCATAGGCCGGGCGGATATCGTCCCCCTCCGGTTGTGCGCGCGAGCGACGGGTGAGCACTCCCGAGACGCCGCCGCGGAAAGTCCCAGGTCGCGCAAGGCCGTTGACCCTACGGCGGCTACGCCGCATGGAGCGCCGTGCCGCCGTCGGGCAACGCAGGCCCGCGCGTGTCCGCGTATGACACGCACTTGCGCAGTTGCGCGAGGCACGCCAGACCGGGGCCTCGCGTCGGGTCAGCCGGTGAAGGACTCGGGGCCGAAGCGGCCCACCACCACGAAGGCGGCCAGGGTGAGCAGGGCCAGGTTCACCACGACCGCCGGGGGCTCGTGACGGCGGACGTGCGTGATGATCGCGCCGACCATCAACAGCACCCATCCGACAGCGGCGAGTGGTACCAGGACCGGGGCGATGTCGAGCGCGGCAGGCAGGATCAGACCCACCGCGGCCAGGACCTTGAGGCCGCCGATGGCCTTGATGGTGCCGGAGCCGAAGTCCTCGACCCAGGCCCAGCCGGAGGCGGCCAGCTTCGCCTTCGGCCGGACCAGCAGCAGGGCACCGCCGCCCAGGGAGGCCACGGCCAGCAGTCCGGCGATGATCCACAGAGCGAAGTTCATGAAGGTTCTCCTTTTGGGAAACGGGGGTGCCGCTGGTGCAAGGTGTGCGTCTCGGCAGTACGACGACACAACCCCTCGGGATGTGAGGTGCCGACGGCGTGTTCCGCGCCGGCCTCACAGTTCGGTGCGCTGTCTCGTCGGACTGCTGAGGGCAGTTGCGACCAAGGGAGTCGGCGGAACATGAGCACGCAGTCCGAGCCGGGAAACGATCGGCTCGATCCGGGCCTGAGCGCGATCATGGGCGAGCGGCGTCAGCTGATCGATCTCGCCTACCGGCTCCTCGGCTCACTGGCCGACGCCGAGGATGTCGTACAGGAGACGTACACCCGCTGGTACGCCATGTCCCCGGCGCAGCAGAAGGTCATCGCGGCCCCCGGCGCCTGGCTGACGAAGGTCGCCAGTCGCGTCTGCCTCGACCTGCTCCGCTCGGCACGGGCCCGACGGGAGCGCTATGTCGGCGAATGGATCCCGGAGCCGCTGCCCGATCGCACGGAGTGGACGAACGGCCCGTCGGACGGCACCACCGTCGATCCGGCCGACCGCGTCACCCTCGACGAGTCGATCAACATGGCCTTCCTCGTCGTACTCGAATCGATGACCCCCGCCGAGCGCGTCGCGTTCATCCTGCACGACGTCTTCCGGTACTCCTTCCCCGAAGTGGCCGAGATCGTGGGCCGTACCCCGGCGGCCTGTCGCCAACTGGCCTCGTCGGCCCGCCGTCGCATCCGCGCGTCACAGGCTCCCGCGACTCCCATCGCCCAACGGGCCGACATCGTGCGGGACTTCAAGCAGGCGTGGGAGGCCAGCGACATCGACGCCCTCATCGGACTCCTGGACCCCGACGCCACGGCGATCGGCGACGGCGGCGGCCTCGTCGCGGCCGCGCTGCGCCCGGTCGACGGCGGCGAGCGGATCGCGCGCTACCTCGTCGAGGTCGTCGCCAAGGCGGCCGAGGTGACCCTGCTGGAGCGCACGGTGAACGGCCAGCCCGGTCTGGTGGCCCTGCAGGACGGTGCCACGGTGTTGGTGATGGCGTTCGACGTCGTGGGCGACCGGATCAAGCGCATCTGGGCCGTGCGGAACCCCGAGAAGCTCCGGCCCTGGACGACGGGTTGAGGCGGACGCCCGTTGCCGGGCCTGCCATGGGAGACAATGTTCGGCATGACGACTTGAAGAGCATCCGACGGGCACCGGCGCTGGCGCAAGGTCGGGATGTGGGACACGGTTCTCGATGGTGAGCAGCGGATCTGCGTCGCCTGCAGGACGCCGGTCCGCTCGTACGAGTACCGCTTCTATCCGCCCGAGTCCGCCATGTTCGAGCGATGCGTCGGACTTGCCTGGTGTTCCGGCTGCCGTATCTACTCCGGCAACATGGTGTACGTCCCCCGGAAGCGAGTCCTCGTCGACGCTCTGGCGGCCCTCCCCGGTGAGCAGCGGGAACGGCTTGTGCGTTCGGAAGTGAAGCTGATCGACTTCCTGGACCGCCGGACCCGCGAGAACGGTGGTGAGAAGAGTGAGGGGGCCGAGAGACGCTGAGCGCGCTCGACCGGCAATCACACGCGACGAGCTCAAGGCCGCCATCGACGCCGGCACGGTGACCGTCGTCGACACCCTGGGCGGCGAGTACTACGCCCGACAGCACGATGGCGGCGTCGTGGTAGGTCGCCGAACGACTCACCGCACTCGGCTACACCAACGTCCGCAAGTACCGCGAAGGCATAGAGGACTGGGCCGACGCGGGACTCCCGACCGAATCCGCCTGAGCGGACCGGCTACCCGACCAGCACCCGCTCCACCGCTTTGCCCGCCGCGCCGTGGCGGCTGGGCAGAGCGAGGGTGGTCAGGCCGAGGGCGAGGCCGAGCAGGTTGCTCGCGATGTCCTGGGTGTCGGCGGCGCGCAGCAGCCACGGCACGGCGTACTGCGTGGCTTCGATGCCGAACGGCAGGGCGGCGGCCGCGGCCGCCAGCTGTGCGGCTCGTGTCCGCGGGCGGATGAGGCCGATGGCCACGCCGAGCGGCACGAACAAGGCCACGTTCAGGCTCTGTTGGTTGACGGTGGCCAGCTCGGCGGGTTGCGGTATGTGCCAGCTCTTCTGCCAGGCCGGATTCGCGTAGCGAATGTTCTCCATGTAGTGGCTGCCGATGTCCGGAAGCAGCGTGAGGGTGACGATGCCGCCGAGGGAGAGCACCAGGAGGAAGGCGGTGAAAGGCGTCACGTCGAGCCGGCGGCCGATCCGGTGGCTGTACAGGAGTGCGGCCAGCGCGGAGAGCAGGGTCCCCGGCCAGAAGAGAGGGGTGGCATGCAGAACTGCTGTGATCACGGAAGGTCCTTCGGGCCGGACAGGTGCGGTGGGCAGGGCCGGGCGGCGCCGTGGTTCACGGGGCGGCGGGGCCGCCCAGGGGCCGACCGTCGCGGTCGTACGGCCAGGCGTTGGGCCTGCAGCCGTGCAGCCCCTTGATCTGCTGCATCATCACGGGGGCGGGGCTGCCCGGGCTGGGGCAGCCCTCGTGGCCACGGCCCAGGCGATGCCCGACTTCGTGGTTGATGATCAGCGCGTGATAGGTCTCGGGCCGGCCCCGGTAGTAGGGACTGAGCAACAGCCAGCGTTTGAGGTTGACCACGACTTCGGATCCGCCCTGGCAGTTGACCTCGCCACCGGTGTCGAGGCCGTAGCGGTTGCACAGTTCGTCCGTGGTCGTGGGAGAGGCCAGGTGCACCGTGAAGGCGTACGGCGGCCGGTCGACGCGTTGGAACGCGGCACCGCTCTTCGTCCAGCCGCGTGGGTCGGCCAGTATGCGCTCGACCTCCTTGGCGAATACCTTCGGATCCTGGCCGATGCCGTCCTCGACGTCCACCGTGTAGCGCAGCGGCCTGCCCTTGCCGGCCACGGCTGAACCGCCCACGGCCGGAGTGAATGTGCCGCTGCCGTGTGCCGGCACGTTGCCGGTGGATGCGGCGCTCCCCTTCGAGCCGTCATCGTGCCCGGTCCCGACGTACAGGCCGGCGGCGAGCGCTCCCAGCATGGCGACGGGCAGGGCGACGGTGCGCCATGAGTGTTTCCTGGTGGTCTGGCGGTGCCTCATACGGCCATTGGACCGACCGCGATGTGAACCGGGCGTGAGCGTCTGCCCTCACGCCCGGATCGAGGGGCCTCTCAGCAGCGCTTCATTTCGGCGCGCTGACCTGCCGGGCCGGCAGCGTCACGCACACCGTGAGGCCTCCGCCGGGGCGCGGCACGGCGGCCACGTCTCCGTCGTGCGCCTGGGCCACCGCCCGCACGATGGACAGGCCCAGACCGCTGCCGCGCGCCGATCCGACCCGGTCGGTGAGGCGGCGGAAGGGTTCGAAGAGCACGGGGATCTCGTGCACGGAGATCACCGGCCCGGTGTTGGTCACCTCCACCTGCGTCCATCGCGCGCCGCGCCGCGTGGTGACCTCCAGGTGGCCGCCGCGCCGGTTGTGGCGCACCGCGTTCTCCACCAGGTTGCGTACCAACTGCTCCAGCAGGATCGGGTCGCCGACCGTGGGCGCGGCCGCGAACCGCCGGGTCATGCGCACCTCCTGCCGGGACGCCTCCGGTTGGGCGGCCTCGATGACGGTCGTGCAGAGGTCCGCCAGGTCGAGCGGGTGACGGTCGGTCAGCGCGTCCTCGGCGCGCGCGAGGGTGAGCAGGGCATCGATGAGCCGCTCGTGACGCGCGTTGACGGCGAGCAGCTGCTCGCCCAACTGCTGCATCTCGGACGGGACGTCGGGCCGGTTCAGGGCCACTTCGACCAAGGTGCGGTTGATGACGAGCGGAGTCTTCAACTCGTGCGCCGCGTTGGCGATGAAGCGTTCCTGGCCCGCGAACGCGCTGTCCAGGCGGTCGAGCATCTGGTCGAAGGAGTCGGCCAGCCGCTTCACCTCGCCGGGAGGGAGGTCGAGGTCGATGCGCTGGTGGAGCGTCCGCCCGGCGATGCGCTCGGCGGTGGAAGTGATCTGATGAAGCGGGCGCAACAGACGTCCGGACGCGAGCCAGCCGGCCGACGTGGCGAGCGCACCCACCGCCAGGACGGTCAGACCGCCCTTGGTCAGCAGGTTCCTGCGCATCGATTCCATGATGACGCTCTTGGTGCCCGCGTCATCGTCGGGCGGGTGGGTGTACGAGAAGGCGACGTCCAGGCCGTACTGCATGCTGTTGCGCACCAGGATGACGGACCCGGCCAGAACCGCCGCGGCGGCGACGAAGAACAGCAGGCCGAACACCGCGGTGAGCCGCAGTCGCAGACTCCCTCGCCAGGAGGACGCGTGTCGGGCGGAGGGGTCGGTTCGGGTGTCGGTGAAGGTCATCGGACGCGGTATCCCACACCGGTGACGGTCTCCACGGCCTGCGGGGCGCCGAGTTTGCGGCGCAGCCCCCGCATGGTGACACGGACGATCGTGGTGAACGGGTCGATGTTCTCGTCCCAGACGCGTTCCAGCAGGGCTTCCGCCGAGACCGGAGCGCCGTCCGCGCGGAGCAGCTCCTCCAGCACCGCGAACTCCTTGCGCGACAGGTCCACGCGACGTCCGTCCCGGTACGTCTCGCGCAGATGGGGGTCGAGGCGGATGCCCGAGCGTTCGAGCACCGGCGGTGGTGCGGGCCGGGCCCGACGGCCCAGGGCGCGGATACGGGCGACCAGTTCGGCGAACGCGAAGGGTTTGGGAAGGTAGTCGTCGGCCCCGATGCTGAGCCCGGCGACCTTCTCGGCGACGGTCGTCGACACGGTCAGCATGAGGATCCGTACGTCGGTCCCGGACGCGACGGTCTGTCGGCACACCTCGTCACCGTGCAGGCGGGGCAGGTCGCGATCGAGCACCACCACGTCGTACGCGTTCACGGCCAGCCGCTCCAGGGCCGCCTCCCCGTCGTGCACGACGTCGACCGCGAACGCTTCCTGGCGCAGTCCCCGCGCGATCGCGTCGGCGAGCATCTCCTCGTCCTCGACAACCAGAATGCGCATGCCGTACCTACCCCTCGCCCTGGTGCCGCCGTTCCCCGGCATCCACCCTGACGAGACGGAGGACGGGGAGTTCGCGTTCACTCCGGGGCGCTGGCTGCCCTCAGGCGCCCTGCCAGCGGTTGAGCGTCTCGCTCCGGCCGTCGTAGGTGAGCCAGGTGCTGTCGCCCAGCGGACGTACATAGGAGCCGACCGGTCCGGTGGGATAGGTGAGCGCCCCGCGTATCTCCAGGGTGCGGGCGTCGAGGAGCCAATGGCGGCTCCCGTCGGGGTCCTCGTCCGATTCGACCGTGGTGGCGATGACGGTGTCGGCGTCGAGGAAGCCGCTGGCGTAGTCCCAGGAGCGCGGCTGCTCGTCGTCGGCCGGCTCGGGTACGGCCTCGGCGAGCACGGTGCCGTCCAGGGCGTGCAGGCGCAGGTCCGCTCCATAGTGTTCGACCGTCAGGAAGCCGGGATGCTCCGCGTGGACGTCCATCAGGATGCGGTCCAGGCCCTCGTTGAGGTCCCAGGCGCTCAGCTTCTCGCCGTCCCAGCGGGCCCAGTGGAGCAGGATGCCGTCCTGGCCCATGCCGATGCACAGGCCCATGTGGACACCGTCCGGGTGCGAGAGGTGGTGTGAACCGGAGGCCGCACTGTCCAGCGGCAGCCGGGCCACCTCTCGTCCGTCCCGGGCGCCCAGGACGACCCAGTACTCCTGCCAGTCCTGACCGTCGTACTCCTGCTGCTCCCGCCTCTCCGGCTCGATCACCACATGCGCCCAGACGAACCGGCCGTCGTCGGAGACCCGGCACGACCCTTGTTCGAGGCCGCGGCACACCTCCTGCTCGTCCCCTGAGTGCGGGTGACCGATCTCAGGGCCCCAGCAGCCGTGCCGGTACTCCCACAATGTCTCCCCGCCCGTGCTCACGGCCCTGACGGCGCGCTGGCCCGAGAACACCGCGAACGAGCCGTCGGGGCTGACCGAATGGACCCCGCGGTCCCAACCCGGCCAGGGAACCGGGAAGACGGCGGCCGGCGCCCGCTCGCCCGCGAAGACTTCGGACAGGTCGTACACCTCCAGCTCGTGCCCGTTCTGGAGCAGGGCGCGGCGCGGCCCGTCCCGGCGGCTCTCGAAGGCGAAGCCGTTGACCAGCGCGTCTCCACCCGGGAGCCGCACCGAGTCGCGCAGCTGTGCAGTGATCGACATGGTCCGAAGGTAATGGACCCCACTGACAGCGTGGCGAGGGCCGTGCCCCGGCCCCTGTTCACAAGTGCGGGGCTACTTCAGCCCGATGGCCGCGCAGTCCGCCGCGTAGGTCTGGGTGCAGATCTGCCGGACGGTGTAGACGCCGTCCGTGATCACCGTGTCCTTGATGTTGTTCTTCGTGAGGGAGACGACCGGCACCAGCATCGCGGGGATGTCCTTCTGCGTCGGGCTGTCGACCTTGTCACGGGTGAGCGCGTCGAAGGCGATGTCACGGCCCTGGACCTTGTTCACCGCCATCTCCGCGGCGTTGGTGGCCTCCTCCAGGAACGACTTGTACACGGTCATGTACTGCTGACCGGCGACGATCCGCTGCACCGCGTCCAGGTTCGCGTCCTGCCCGGTGACCGGCGGGATCTTGCTCGCGCCCGCCTCCTTGAGCGCGTCGATGGCGGCACCCGCCATGCCGTCGTTCGCCGAGTACACGGCGGCTATGTCGGTCAGGCCCACCGACTGGATCGCTTCTTTCATGTGCGCCTTGGCGACCGCGGGCGACCACTTGTCGGTGTCGTACTGCTTGACGATGTCGACCTTGCCGTCGAGTTCGCCGAGCGCGCCCTCCTTGAACCGCGCTGTGTTCGGGTCGGCGGGATCGCCGTTCATCATGACGACCTTGCTGTTCGACCCCTTCCCGTCGAGCGCCTCGACGATCGCGCGGCCCTGTACCTGGCCGACGAGTTCGTTGTCGTGGGAGATGTACGCGTCGATCGGGCCCTCCGCCAGGCGGTCGTACGCGATGACGGGTATGCCCGCGTCCTTCGACTTCCGCACGTCCGGCGCGATGCGCTTGGCGTCGACGGCGTCCACCAGGATGATGTCCACCTTCTGCTCCACCAGACGCTGGAACTGCTGGCTCTGCTTCTCCACGCTCGCCTCGGCGTTGGCGTAGACGACCTTGCCCTTGCCGTGCGTGAGCGAGTCGACTTGCTTCTTGATGATGGGGTAGTCGAACTTCTCGAAGCGCGCCGTGTCCCGGTCGGGCAGGAGCAGCCCCACCTTGATGTCGTCGCGCCTCGGGGACGCGGAACCGCTGCCTACGCCGTCTCCGCCGATGACGCCGCACGCTGCGAGCGAGAGTGCGGACGAGATGGCGGCCAGAGCTGTGGAGGTCTGGCGCACAGCGGACTTACGGCTGGTACGAGTGTTCACTTCACGGGGCCTTCCGAGCCAGGGAGCAACCTTGCGTCCTGAGTGGCCGATAGCAAAGCGTGAGTAGTGTGACACGTCAAGATGTTGTCGTAACAAATGGCGAATCCGTGGCCGAGTCAGGCCAGGGATGGTGCTGTGCTCGTGGCTGATATCAGCCGCCCGGCCGCCCACGGCTAGCGCGGTCGGCCCAGTCCCGCGACGAGGAGCTCGACCATGCGGCGCGCGTCGTAGCGGGCATCGTGGTCGGCGCCGATGCAGAGGTTCCCGACACCGCGCATCAGCTCGTACGCGTCCACGTCGGAGCGGATCTCGCCGGCGGCGCTCGCGGCTTCGAGCAACTGGGTGCACACGGGAACGAGGCGGTCGATGAAGCAGGTGTGCAGCGTCTCGAAGCTCGCGTCGTCGGACCGGAGTACGGAGGCGAGTCCGTGCTTGGTCACCAGGAAATCGACGAACAGGTTGATCCATCGGCCCAGCGCGGCGTGCGGCGTCGGACAGCTCGCCAGCAGGGCCGGACCGGCCTCCGCGCAGGCCTCGATCTGGTGCCGGTAGACGGCGATGATGAGATCCGCCCGGGTCGGGAAGTGGCGGTAGATGGTTCCCATCCCGACGCCGGCCTTGGCCGCGATGTCACGCACCGGCGCTTCCACGCCCGACGCGACGAAGACCGCGGCGGCCGCGTCGAGCAGGGTCTCCTCGTTGCGCCGGGCGTCCGCCCGTTTGGACCGGGCCGCGCGTCCCGCGCCCTCGTCGCCGTCCTTCACCGCGCCGTTCCCTCCACCGCCGAGCCCGCTCATCGGAACGCCGTTTCGACTTGATATCGGAGACAGGTTCCGTTTACTCATGATGCCAGGGCAAGCGCTCGCCGACCAATCCGCGCACGCTTCGCCGCACCAAACGGAGCGATATTCCGCGTTGCGTTGAAGAAATCACGCTGCCCCGAGAGCCATCGACTGCCGTTCATTCATATGGCTTTGTCGCTTGATCGGCTCCGTGAGCCCGACCGCCCCGTGACCAGGCGAGGCAGACCGTCCCCATGCCGCCCCAGCTCGGCTCTCGCTCGACGGTGTGGTCACCGATCTGCCGTGGCGGGTCCGCGCCGTTCTCTGTCGGCCGATCTCCGTTCCCAGGTGTCCGTCCAGCAACGTAGTGAGGACAACGCCCGTCAGTCCGGGAGGCCCGGCTCAGCCGCCGCGCCGCACCCGGGCCGCCTCGCGGGCCTCCGCGAGCTTGCGGGCCTCGCTGCTCTTGCGGGACGGCCTGCCACCGGAGCCGCCCTTCGCATCCTTGGTGCTGCCCAGGCCGCGGAACGGGACGTTGTGGTTCTTGGGGCGCGGTACGGCCGGCCCGCCGTCGAGGGGCTTTCCGGAGGGGGCCCTGGCGCCGGTGATCCGGCTCAGCTCCGCCTCGCCGGACCGCACCTTGGTGACCTTGGGGGCGACGCCGGCGTCCGCCATGACCTGGCTCGTCTCGCGGCGCTGTCCCGACAGGACGAGTGTCACGACGGTGCCGGAGCGGCCGGCCCGGGCCGTGCGGCCCGCTCGGTGCAGATAGTCCTTCGGGTCGGTGGCCGGGTCGACGTTGACCACGAGGTCGAGGTCGTCGACGTGCAGGCCGCGCGCGGCGACGTTCGTCGCGACCAGCGAGGTGACCTGCCCGTTCTTGAACTGGGCCAGGGTCCGGGTGCGCTGCGGCTGGGACTTCCCGCTGTGCAGGGCTGCGGCGGCCACGCCGCTGGACCGCAGATGCCGCGTGAGCTGGTCGACGCTGTGCTTGGTGTCCAGGAACAGCAGGACGCGGCCGTCCCGGGCGGCGATCTCGGTGGTCACGGCGTACCTGTCCGGGCCGTGCACGACGAAGACGTGGTGATCGATCGCGGAGACCACGCTGGACGAGGGGTCCACGGAATGGACGGCGGGATCGCGCAGGTAGTCCTGCACCAGCTGGTCGACATCGCGGTCGAGGGTGGCGGAGAACAGCATGCGCTGCCCGTCGGGACGCACCTGGTTCAGGGCTTCGGTGACCTGCGGCAGGAACCCCATGTCACACATCTGGTCGGCCTCGTCCAGGACCGTGATGCGCACGCGTCCCAGTCGGCAGCCCTTGCGCTCGATGAGGTCGTGCAGCCGACCGGGCGTGGCGACGACGATCTCGGCGCCGTCCCGCAGCACGGAGGCCTGCCGTCCGATGGACACTCCGCCCACCACGGTTGCGAGCCGCAGCCGCAGTGCCTCGGCGTACGGGGTGAGCGCCTCAGCGACCTGCTGCGCCAGCTCCCTGGTGGGCACCAGGACGAGCGCCAGCGGCTCTTTGGGCTGCGCGCGCCGCCCGGCCGTCCGGGCGAGCATCCCCAGACCGAAGGCGAGCGTCTTGCCGGATCCGGTGCGGCCCCGGCCCAGGACGTCCCGCCCGGCGAGCGCGTCCGGCAGCGCCGCCGCCTGGATGGGGAAGGGCACCGTCACACCGTGCTCGTCGAGCACGCGCAGAACCTCGGTCGGCAGCCCCAGCTGCGCGAAGGACGCCGCCGGGGGCAGAGCCGCAGTGGCGCCCGACGCCTCGAACACCTGATCCTGCTGCCGGGCATCGGCACGTGCTGATTCGCTCACAGAAAGCCTTCCTCCGAAGGGACCGTACCGAGGAAGGCGCGGCGGGGACGCGGCCACCGGCCAGGGACCGCGAACCGGGCACCGACACAGCGACGCTGCAAACGTCCGAGACTAGCACGGGGCGCACCGCCCGGGCCTCCCGTGGCCTCGCCGCTCAGCCGAGGAACGCCAGTCGGACCTGCTTGCGCGGATTGTCTCGACGCGCTGATTCTGCCGCTGCCTGGTTTCCGGCCGAGTCGGCTCAGGAACCGACCGTTGCCGACGCGGGGACGGCGCGCCTGCCCCGCCCCCGCCCCGGCCCCGCGCCTGCCCAGGTGCCGCGTCAGCTTGCCGCGGTGAAGGTGTAGCTGCCGGCCGGCAAGTGGTAGGTCGCCGGGCCCGCGGGGACTGCCTGGGCGGGGGCGACGATCGACTGCGGCCGTGAGGTGGGGACGGTGACGGCGGCAGAGGTGTTGACGGGCACGGTGACACGCAGCGTCAGTTGTCCGGCGGAGACCGACCAGCTGCTCCCGGCGCTGCCGAACGGCGTCGCATACGTGCTGCCCGCAGAGGTCAGACCCCCGCCGGGGCGCGGTGCGATGCGCAGGGAGGCGTAGCCGGGGCTCGCGTGTCCGAGCCCGCCGACGTGCCGGTACAGGAAGTCGCCGACCGAGCCGAGACCGTAGTGGTTGAACGAGTTCATGCCGGGGTCGTTGAACGAGCCGTCGGTACGGATGCCGTCCCAGCGCTCCCAGATCGTGGTGGCACCGTGGTCGATCATGTAGCCCCAGCCGGGGAAGCCACGTTGCAGCAGGATCTGGTAAGCGGTGTCCACGTGCCCGTGGTTCACTAGGACGGGCAGCAGGTTCTCGACGCCGAGGAATCCCACGCTGAGGTGCCCGCTCGTCGCGGCGACCTTGGCGGCCAGCTTGTCCGCGGCCGGCTGGACCAGGGAGGCGGGCAGCAACTCGAAGGCCAGGGCCAGGACATAGCCGGTCTGGGTGTTGCCGCGCACGGTGCCGTCGGCCGTGACGAAGCGGGCGGTGAAGGCCGCTGCCACCTGGTCGGCGAGCCGTCCGTACGAGGTTGCCTCGGCCGCCCGGCCGGTGGCCGCCGCCATACGCGCGACCAGCCGTGCCGACCGGGCGAAGTAGGCCGTGCAGATGAGGTCCTGGGCCGTGTTGTCGTTGACGTTGAGCCAGTCGCCGTAGGTCTGCTGGTTGCGTATCAGGTCGCTCCCGGCCGTGCCGCGCAGATAGTCGACCCACTTCGCCATGGCCGGGAAGTGCTGGTCGACGACGGCGACGTCACCGAACCGCTGCCAGAGCGTGTAGGGGATGATCGTGCCCGCGTCCCCCCAACCGGCCGTGCCTGCACCGTTGATCACCGCGGGCGCGACGTCGGTGAAGGCGCCGTCGGCCCGTTGGGCGTCCGTCAGGTCGTCGGCGAACTTGGCGAGGAAGGCGTGGGTGTCCAGGTTGAAGGTGGACGTGGCACAGAAGGCGGCGATGTCGCCCGTCCAGCCCAGGCGCTCGTCCCGTTGGGGGCAGTCCGTCGGGATCGAGAGCATGTTGCCGCGTTCGCCCCACACGATGTTGTGCTGGAGCTGGTTGACCAGCGGATCCGAGGTGGTGAACGTGCCCGGCTGCCCGGCGTCGCTCCACGCCGCGCGACCGGTGACGGTGTGGTTGTCCGGTGTGAAGTCGGTGGGCAGGCCGGTGAGTTCGACGTAGCGGTAGCCGTGCACGGTGAACCGGGGCTCGTACGTCTCGGTGCCCCCGGTGCCGGCGAGGGTGAAGCGGTCGGTGGCCTGGGCGGCGCGCAGGTTGGTGGTGTAGAGCGTGCCGTCGGGATTGAGGACCTCGCCGTGCCGCATGGTGACGGTGGTGCCCGCGTCGCCCCTGAGCGCGAGGCGGTTCCAGCCGGTGAAGTTCTGCCCCAAGTCAAGGATGAACACGCCCGGTTGTGGCTGGGTGATCGACACGGGGCGGAACTCGTGCTGGACGGTGACGCCGTTGTCGACCTGGGCGACCAGGTGGGGCACGGCCCCGTCGTGGACGGCCGCGGCGGCCCACCCGCCGTCGTCGAAGTCGGCGCCGTCCCAGCCGCCGATGTGCAGGCGCGCGTCGTACGTTTCGCCGTGATATAGATCGTCGGCCCTGATCGCACCCGTAGCGACCTTCCAACTGTCGTCCGTCAGGACCAGTTGGGTGGTGCCGTCGGTGAACGTGATGAGCAACCGCGCGGAGTACCACGGTTGTGCGCCGTACCGCTGGCTGCCCGCGAAGCCCAGGCTGCCGGAGTACCAGCCGTTGCCCAGCCAGGCACCGAGCGCGTTCGTGCCCTGGCGGATGCGTTCGGTGACGTCGTAGACCTTGTACTGCAGGCGCTTGACGTAGTCGGTCCACCCGGGAGCGAGCACGTCGTCGCCGACCCGCGCGCCGTTGAGCCGGGTCTCGTGCAGCCCCAGCGCGGTGGTCAGCAGGCGGGCGGAGGCCACCCGCTTGGTCACGGTGAAGCGCTTGCGCAGGAGCGGCGCGGGCTTCACGACCCGCACGTCGGATCCCCAGGGGCCACTGCCGTACGCCGCGATCGCGAGTGCCGCGGGCCAGGCGCTGTCGTCGTATCCGGGGGATTGCCAGTCGGACGGCGGATTCTGGTACGACTTCCACGACGCGTCGGTGACGATGGTCGGTCCGCCGGTCACCGTGAGCTTGGCGATGGTTCCGGCCGGGGACTGGGTCGTGTTCCGGCTCGCGACCGCGATCGTGTTGGTGCCGCTCGTCAGCTGGGCGGTGACATCGACCAGAGCGGCGTTCTTCCAGGAGTCGGTCACCCGTGGCGAGGCGCTGACCAGGGTTCCGTTGACCCAGACGTCCGCGGTGTCGTCCCCGGTGACGATCAGGGTCGCGCCGGACGGCGCGCTCGTCAGCGTGAAGGTGCGCCGGAAGCAGCGGGTCTCGACGGGGCGCCCCGCCCCGGGATCACCCTCGGGGTACCAGATCCACTTGGCCCCGGACAGGTCGGGGACCGATGGCTGGCCGATGAACTTCGCGCGCCACTCGTCGTCCGCCGCGAGCAGCCCGGTCTCGAACCACCGCGGTTCGCTCCACGAACCCGCCCGGCCCTGGGTGTCCCAGACGCGCACCCGCCAGAAGTAGCGCGTCAGGCTCGTCAGACCCCGGCCGGCGTAGGCGATGTCGATCTGCCGGTCGGACGGGACACGGCCGCTGTCCCACAGGTCGCCGGTGCCGGGGGCCGTGGAGGAGACCTGGATCTGGTATCCGGCCTGCCGCTGTTGTGGCGCCGACGAGTCGAGCGTCCAGCCGAACCGGGGTCGCGCGGCGTCGATCCCGAGGGGGTCGGTGTGGTGCTCCACGGTGCAGTCGGCCACGCTCAGCGGCGACGCGGCTGCGAGGTCGGGAGCGGCGACGGCGGTGTACCAGGGCGCGGTTCCGTAGGCGCCGAGGTCCCGGGCGGCCGGCCAGCCCCCGTCGCCGAAGTCGGGCTGCTCCCACCCTTCGGGCGCGTCCTCGCCCGCCGACCAGCCACCGTCGGTGATGACGTCGGACGTTCCGCCGGCGGTACGGACCCGCAGTTGCCCGAGGACCCCGGCGGGGCCGCCCTGGTTCCGGCACGCCACGGCGATGATGTTGGCGCCCGACGTCAGTGCGGGCCTCAAGTCCACATACAGGGCGCTGCGCCAGGAGTTGGCGACCCGGGGGGATCCCGCCAGGGGCTTCCCGTTGAGCCATACGTCGACCGTGTCGTCGCCCGTGACGACGAGAGCCGCCTCGGTCACCTCGCCGTCGGGGACGTTGAACTTCTTGCGGAAGTACCGGAATCCGGCGGGGGCGTCGGCGCGCGGATTCCCTTCCGGGTACCAGATCCAGTGGGCCGCGGAGAGGTCGAGGGCCTTCACGCGCGGCGTGCCGGGGACGGCCTGTGCGCGGTCGGCGAGCGCACCGACGGCTCCCATGGCGAGCGCGCCGACGGCCAGCGCCGACCCCGTTCCGAGGAAGTGACGTCGGCTGAGCGGCGGTTGGTCGTGGGCGGCGGGCGAGTCCGGGTCGGGGGGAGTGTTCTGTCTGGCCACGAAGTACTCCTTCACACAGGTCGGGCGAAGCAGGACGGCTTGGCTGTGCAGGCGGGGAAGCGGAGAGGATTGAATCGTTTCAATATGGGAATGCGATGGAAAACTACGAGGGTTGGCATGGGTCGTCAAGGGACGGGACGCAACGTTTGAAGTGCTGCCGAAACCCGTCGGGGAGAGGGGCCGTGAGGGTAACCGCTTTCCCGAATGACCTGTGAGCGCGGGGTTGTTGTGGCCCGCGCGGGGATGAGCGCCTCCCCCTTCGCAACCTTCCGGGCGGGCCGCTCCGGCGCCCCGGCCGTGTGTCGATGCGGTGCCGGAGCGGCCCCTCGGGGTGCGGATCAGGCGGTGCCGAGCGCGGTGCGCAGCGTGCGGATCGCCTGGTTGATGGCGGCCTCGGCGGCGTGCGTCTCGCGCAGCGCGTTGAGCATCACGAAGTCGTGGATGGCCCCCTGGTAACGGACCGAAGTCACGGGCACACCGGCGGCGCGCAGCTTGTTGGCGTACGCCTCGCCCTCGTCGCGCAGCACGTCCGCCTCGGCAGTGATGACGAGGGCCGGGGGCAGGCCGGTGAGCTGGTCGGTGGTGGCGCGCAGCGGGGAGGCGGTGATCTGGGCGCGCTCTGCCTCGTCCGTCGTGTACTGGTCCCAGAACCACTGCATCGCGTCCCGGCGCAGGAAGTAGCCCTCGGCGAACTGGTGGTAGGAGCCGGTGTCGAACGCCGCGTCGGTGACCGGGTAGAGCAACACCTGCTGGACCAGGGGGACATTGCCGCGTTCCTTGGCCATCAGGGTCAGCGCGGCGGCCATGTTGCCGCCGACGGAGTCGCCGGCCACCGCGATCCGGGTGCCGTCGAGGTTCTTGGTGGCACCCTTGGTGACGATCCAGCGGGCCACGGCGTAGTTCTGCTCGATGGCGACCGGGTAGCGGGCCTCGGGCGAGAGGTCGTACTCGGGGAAGACGACGGCGGCGTGCGCGCCGACGGCGAGTTCGCGCACCAGTCGGTCGTGGGTGTGGGCGTTGCCGAACACCCAGCCCGCGCCGTGGATGTAGAGGACGACCGGCAGGGTGCCGGTGGCGCCGGCGGGCTTGACGATCCTGGCGCGGACCTCGCCGGTGGGGCCGCCGGGGACGGTCACCCACTCCTCGTGCACGGCGGGCTTGTCGACGGAGCCGGACTGCACCTCGTCGACGGCCCTGCGGCCCTCGGCCGGGGTGAGCTCGAAGAGGAACGGCGGGTTGGCGGTGGCCTCGGCGAAGGCTGCCGCCGCGGGTTCCAGGATCGGCCGGGCGCTGGTCTCGGTCATGTCGAACTCCTTCAGGTGATCAAGGGTGTGCGGCATCGGGTGCCGACGGGCTCCGAGAGCCGCTGTGTCGCCGTCCGGCGGGCACACCCAGAAAGTAGCGAACTATTTAGTCGTGCACAACTTAAGTGAGCGCGCTATGGTCGTGCACGCTTCTATCTGTAGAGTGAGAGAGTCGGGGGATCCGGCAGGCGGAACAGCGGAAACAGAGGATGGGGTCCCATGGACAAAGCGGCGACCGGAGAGTCGAAGCCGGTTCGGTCGGAGCCTGGCTCGCTCCTGCTGGAGGACCAGCTCTGCTTCGCCCTGTACGCGGCCTCGCGCGCGGTCACGGTGCGCTATCGGCCGCTGCTGGACGAGCTCGGACTGACCTACCCGCAGTACCTGGTGATGCTCGCCCTCTGGGAGAAGGACCCCGTCTCCGTGGGTGACTTGGGCGCCGCGCTCCAGCTGGAGTCCAGCACGCTGTCCCCCCTCCTCAAGCGCCTCGAAGCGAAGGGCCTGGTCCTGCGTGAGCGGCGTACGGACGACGAGCGCTCCGTCGACATCCACCTCACCGAGGCGGGTGCGCGCCTACGGGAGAAGGCCCGAACCGTCCCGCTCGCCATCGGGGACGCGATGAACCTGACCCCGGCCGAGGACGCCACCGCGAAGCAGCTGCTCCGCCTGATCGCGACGAACGTCACGCGGGGCTGACGTCGGCCTGCCCGGCGCAGGGGCGGCGGCGACTCACCGTCCGCCCTGGTCAGACGCGGACGGGCTGAACCGTCTGCTCCGCCCAGATGGTCTTGCCGCTGCCCGTGAAGCGGCTGCCCCACCGGTCCGCGAGCTCGGAGACGAGAAACAGGCCGCGTCCTCCCTCGTCCGTGTCCCGGGCTCGGCGCACCCGAGGCCGGGTGACACCCGGGTCGCTCACCTCGATGACCAGGACGCGGTCCCGGACCAGGCGCACGCCAACGGGGCCGCCCGCGTAGCGGATGGCGTTGGTGACCAGCTCACTGACGATGAGCTCGGTGGCGAAGGCCAGGTCGTCCAGCCCCCATTGCGCGAGCTGCCTCTCGACGAACTCCCGCGCCGTGGCCACCTGGGACAGGTCGGCGGGCAGCCGGCAGTCGGCGATGTCCCGTGCCGGAATGCGGCGCGTTCTGGCCAGGAGAAGCGCCACATCGTCGGGCGGGGTGGGAGCCACCAGTTCGGCGAACAGGTCGAGGCTCGCATCCTCCAGGGACCGGCGTCCGACGTGGGAGAGACACTCGAGAAGGCGCCTCATCCCCCCGTCGATCCCGCTGGCGCCGGTCTTGACGAGGCCGTCCGTGAACAGCGCGAGCAACGAGCCGGCCGGCACGTCGAGGTCGGTCACCACGAAGGCCGCTCCACCGACCCCGAGCGGAGGCCCCGGTTTGATGTCGGGGAACGCGGGGCCCGAGTCGGGCTGCGTCACCGCCGGAGACAGGTGCCCGGCGCTGGAGAAGGAACACGTACCCGCCACCGGGTCGTAGACGGCGTACAGACACGTCGCCCCGAGGAGGGCGGAGCCGGTGTGCCCGGTCTCCGCCTCGGCGGTGAGTCCGAGCACCAGATCGTCGAGGTGGGCGAGCAACTCGTCCGGCTGGAGGTCCAGATCGGCCAGCGCCTGCACCGCCGTACGGAGGCGAGCCATGGCGGCGGTCGCGTGGAGCCCGTGACCGACCACGTCCCCCACCACCAGCCCCAGCCGCAGCGAGGGGAGCTGCACGACGTCGAACCAGTCGCCGCCGACGCCCGCGTCTCCTGTTGCCGGCTGGTAGACACCACAGGTGTCGCCGGCGGGCAGGCTCAGGGACGCCTGAGGCAGCAGACTGCGCTGGAGGATGACGGCGGAGCGGTGTTCACGCAGGTAGCGGCGCGCGTTGTCGACCCTGAGGGCCGCGTGGGAGGCGATGTCCTCCAACAACGCGGCATCGTCCTCGCCGAAAGGCTCGGAGATCTGCCCACGCCAGACGGTCAGGCAGCCCAGGACGTGGCCGCGTGCGTAGAGGGGCACCGCGACCGACGCGTGCGCGTCCTCGGGAACCAGGGTGCGCAGGGTCGCGGCATCGACCCCGAGTCCGGCCCGCAGGGCCGCCATGTCGGACGCGATCAACGCACGCCCTCGCGTCAAGGGGCTCATGATCGTGCTCTCGGGGACCGGCGGGACCGTCTCTCCCGTCGGCAGCAGATACTCCGCGGAGACACCGGGGCTCTGCGCGGCGGCGACCCTGAGCAGACGTACGTCGCTGCCGGCATGGAGCGGCGGGGGTTCGTCACCCACCAGGACGACTTCGGAGAGGTCGACGGTGGCGAGGTCGGCGAAGCCCGGGACGAGGAGGTTCACCAGCGACTGGCCGATCTCCGTCACATCGAGCGAATCGCCGAGGCTCGTCGCGGCTTCGTGCGCGAGTTCCGCGTAGTCCCGCCGTGGGCCTCGCGCAGGTGTGTGCGGAGAGAGGACGACCAGCCAGTGCTCGCTGTCGCCGTGGGCCTCGGCCGCATCGAGGAGCGGCAGGACCACACACCGTCGTTCGTGTGCCGCACCCGGCGTCTGCCCGCTCAGTACGGCTTCGCGCACGCCGCTGCCGTGCCGGACGAGTTCTGCGAGGGCGGGGCACACCTGACCTGGCGAACAGCGCAGGTCGGCCGCCGCCGCGGGGGTACTGAAGACCACCACGCCCCGGCGGTCGATCACCACCGCCGCTGTGTCCCGGCCGGCCGTCGAAGCGCTGCTGCCGGATTCGTGCACGTTGTGACCTGCCTGTCGAGCGACGCCCCTTCATTATCGTGCGGTCTCCCACAGGCTGCGACTCGTCCGGCGGGCCCGTCGGGGCGCGGACCGGACGAGTGAGTACGACGGCGTGAGCGGGGAGCTCGCGATCAGCCGGGAGACGGTGCGCGAGCGGGCGCGTGCGCGCGGAGGCCGACGCCGACGCGACCGGCCCCGCGTCCCGGTGGTGTCGTGCGACCGCCCGGCGCGGGGCGACCGCGCGGCGCAGGGCGACCGTGCGGCGGCGGTCAAGGAGTCCGGGCCGTACGAGCCGGGGCCGGGACCGGGAGCGGTGTCGGGACCGGTTTCGGTGTCGCGGCGGCCCCTGACTCCGCGAACCCGAGCCCGAACACGCCCCGGCCCGGCGGCAGTTGCCAGGCCCGCGGCCCGCAGGAGCCGGCCGCCCCGATCAACCGCCGAGGGCGTGCGCCTCGTTCATGATGGTGCGTATCTGCGGTGCCGACTTCTGGGCGTAGTCGCTGCCGGTGTAGCCCCACCAGTCCCAGCAGCCCTGGGGGTTCAGGCGCACCAGGCGGATGTCGGTCTGCGGGTAGACGATCACCAGGTGGTTGGTGTCCGCGTACTCGTTGAGGTGGGACTCACGGGCGAAGCGGGAACCGACGAACGTGTTGTCGCTGAGGCGGACGTGCAGGGCGACGACCAGCTTGCACGCCTCGCCCGCCGCGCAGGAGGACGGCGTGTAGAGGTAGCTCTCGCTCCCCATGCTGTACCACTGGGCCCAGCCGCCCGGCGTGTACCGGTCCTGGTCGTGCTCGGTCAGTGTGCCGGTCCGGGTGTCGGCGGGCGGGTTGACGTTGGCGCCGCCCAACCAGTGCTGGAGCATCTCACCCTGCGGGTCGTCGCCGCAGTTGATGAGGAACGGGTAGAAGGTCCAGCCGCACGGAATAGCCCTTCATCACTTGTGGCCGCTGATGGCGATCTCGCCGGCGGTCCCGTCGGGCAGCTCGCGCCACTCGTCGTCCTGCACACGGACGCGTACGCCGTCGATCGGCAGCCCGACGGTGCCCGCACGGCGCCGCCCCTCGGGGCGGTTCAAGCAGGCGACCGGGGAGGTCTCGGACAGGCCGTAGCCCTCCAGCAACGGGCAGCCGAAGGCCTCCTCGAAGGCGTGCAGGATCTCCACCGGCAGCGCCGCGCCACCGGACGCGGCCAGCCGCAGCCGCCCTCGGTGCGCGTCCGTCAGAGCCGGGTGGGCGAGCAGCGCCCCGAACATCGTGGGGACGCCCTCGAAGATCGTGACGTCGTCCCGGAGCAGCATCTCCAGTGCCCGGCCCGCGTCGAAGCGCGGCAACAGGGTCAGGCACGCCCCGGCCGCCACCGCGCAGTTGAGGGCACACGTCTGGCCGAAGGAGTGGAAGAGGGGCAGCCCGCCGAAGACGACGTCGTCCGGAGTCAGCCGCAGCAGCGAGGAGTTGGTCGCCTCCACGTTGTGCAGCAGGTTGTGGTGGGTGAGTTCGGCCCCCTTCGGGCGGCCGGTCGTGCCGGAGGTGTAAATGATGACGGCCGTGTCGCCCGGGTCGCGATCGGCGGTCTCCGCGAGAGTCTCGTGCCCGTCCAGGCCCGTCGCCGAGTCCACCAGCAGCCGCGCCCCCGAGTCCGCCAGGCAGTGCTCGACCTCGCGCTCCTTGAGCAGCGGGTTCACCGGCATGACCTGTCGGCGGTGCGCGGCGTTGTCTTCGGTCTAACGCCGCTCGTCGTGCCCGTTCGTCCGTGCTCCGCACGCAGCGGGCGCGGGTTCGCGGTCCGTGATGTCGAGGACCAGCCCCTTGGGCTGCAGGATGGTGCGCGTGTCGAACACGGGGGTGCGGTCCGGTGCCGGGGCGAGCCGGTAGCGGGCGAGGACCGTCGCGGTGGCGATGACCATGGCGACCGTCCCGAAGTGCGCGCCCAGACACATGCGCGGCCCGCCGCCGAAGGGGAGGTACGTGTAGCCGGGCAGCCGTGGGGTCGCCGCGCGGTCGATCCAGCGGTCCGGGGCGAAGACCAACGGGGCTTCGTAGAGCGCCGGATCCCGGTGCAGTGCGAAGGGGCTGATCGCGACCCGCTGCCCCGGCCGCAGTCGGACACCGCCGAGCACGTCCGGTTCCTCGACCGTCCGCTCCAGGTACCACAACGGCGGATACAGCCGCAGCGTCTCCTTCACCACCGCCTCGGTGACCGGCAGGCGCGGCAGATCAGCCGCCCCGGGCAGCCGCCTGGCCAGCTCCCGGTCGACCTCGTCCGCCACCCGCCCGTGCAACTGCGGATGCCGGTCCAGCAGCAGGAACAGCCAGGCCAGCGCGGCGGCGGTGGTCTCGTGCGCGGCGAACAGGTTCGCGACGATCACACTGACCGCACCCTCGAAGGTGAGCGCACCGTCGGCGCACGCCTCGATCAGCAGATCGGCGACCGCTGGGGGCGCACCTTCCGGTTCCGCGCCACGGGCCGCGACCAGGCGCGACACCTCTGCCACCAACTCCCGCCCGGCGCGCCGCAGTCGTCGCCTGCGCAGGAGTGACGTCCGGCCGGTCCACGGGACGGCGGCGGGCAGCCGGGCGTCCTGCAAGTCGGCCACCAGTTCGGGCACCCGGCCGGGCTCGGGCCCCAGACAGAACTCGGCGATGAGACGAGCGCTGAGCTCCTCCAGCGCCCCGATCGCCTCGATGCTCCCGGCGGCCCGCCAGCGCTCGGCGTGCCCGGCCACCACCCGAGCCATCCCGTCCCCGGCTGCCCGCAGACCGGCGCGGTTCAGCCCGCGCCCGGCGAGTCTGCGGGCACGCATCCACCGGGCCACGTCCTGCGACGCGCGGCTTCCGTCGGTCTCCTCGCCCAGCAGGTCCCGGGTGATGGCGTAGGTGCCGTTCGTGTTCTTCAGCACCTGCTCGACCAGGACCGGCGAGTTGACCATGTACAGGCTGTCGTCGAAGCGGACCAGGTCCCCGTACTCCCGCTGCCGGAGCAGAAAACCCAGCGCGTCCCGCCCGAACGCGAGCCTGTTGCCGAACCCGTACCCCTCGGGGCCGGGCGGCACGGAAGCCGCCGCCATCGAGATCACCCGCCCACGTTGTAGTAGTACAGCGCGTGCGAGCCCGTATTGCCGAACACGCTCCTCACGTAGCTGTTGTGCCCCAGCCTGGCCCCCGAGGGGTCGGGGGTCACACTGGTGCCGGTGGCCGCGAAGGCCGATCCGGCGCCGATCAGCGCCGCGATGCTCGTGACGGTGACCAGCAGGATCCTGCGTGCGTGCGTCATGGCGGTCATGGCCGTCCTCCTTTCACCCGCCGGGCGGCCGGTCCGCCCGTGCGTTGCTTCCCATTGGCACGGTCCGGCGCCGTCGGGGCACGTCACGGAATGTCGCGACGTGCCAAAAGACGACCGGAGGTGTATCGGGTGAGCGGGCCGCACGGCAGTCGGAAGGTCATCACCGCCGAAGGTGCCGAGGTGCCGAGGTGCTGAAGGTGCCGATGGTCGCCGGAGGAGAGAGGGGCCGTACGCTGACCGGGCGCTGACGGCGGACGGGAGGACGGACCCCGGTCGGCCGGGCGCCGGCAGCGGGTGAGGGAGGGACGCATGGGCGGGACGGCACCGCCGGGGACGGTCCTGGTCGTGGACGACGACGCGGCCATCCGGCGGTCGTTGGAGCGCGGGCTGCGGCTGAGCGGATTCACGGTCCGCACCGCGCCCGACGGGCTCGGCGCGCTGGCCGCCGTCGCCGACGGACCGCCCGACGTGCTGGTCCTCGACGTGTCGATGCCCGGCATGAGCGGCATCGAGGTGTGCGCACGGCTGCGTGCCGACGGCCGGGACCTGCCGGTGCTCATGCTCTCCGCGCTCGACGAGACCGCCGACCGGATAGCCGGCCTGCAGGCCGGCGGCGACGACTACCTGGTCAAGCCCTTCGCCCTGCAAGAACTGGTTCTACGCCTGCGCGCGCTGCTGCGCCGACGGCCGCCCGCCGCCGAGGACCAGGCGCTGCGGGTGGCGGACCTGCTGATCGACACCGCCGCCCGCACGGTCCGGCGGGATGGACGGCCGCTGGACCTCACCCGGCGCGAGTTCGAGTTGCTGGAGGTCCTGGCCCGCAACGCCGGACTCGTCCTCACCCGCGACCAGTTGCTGGAACGGGTGTGGGGCTACGACTTCGACGTGCGCACCGATGCCGTCGACACCTTCGTCAGCTATCTGCGGCGCAAGCTGGAGGCCGACGGCGCGCCGCGGCTGATCCAGACCGTGCGCGGGGTCGGCTTCGTCCTGCGGGAGGAGCCGTGAGACTGTCGGCCCGGATCGGGCTGGCGGTCGGCTGCACGGTACCGCTGCTGGTACTGGCCTGCGGATGGCTGCTGCTCCAGCTCGTCGCCCGCGATCTGCACCGCGCGGAGGACGATCATCTGCGGGAACGGGCGGCGGCCCTCGTCCCGGACGCCCGGGCGCTGCTGCGGGCCGGGGCGGCCGGCCGGCCCAAGGCGGCGGACAACCATGAACGCGCCCTGTACAGCGCGGCGCTCGACGTGGGCGTACGGGTTGTAGGTTCGGACGGCTCCTTCAGCGGCGGGCCGCAGCCCGATGCCGCCGTGCGCCTGCCCGCGCGGACCGGCGTACCGGTCACCGTGCGCGGCGGCGGCGACAGTTGGCGGGCACTGGCCCGACCGGTGCGTACGCCGCGGGCCGCCGGCACCCTGTGGGTATTCGCGCCGGACACCGCCGATCGCGGCCAGCTGCGACTGGTCCGGCGCCGGGTGCTGGTCACCACCGTGCTGGCGGCCCCCTTGTCCGGGCTGCTGGCCTGGGGGATGTCCGCCGGCGCCGCCGCGCCACTGCGCAGGCTGACCCGCAGCACCGCCGGACTCGACCCGCGCACCGACCGGGCGCGCCCGCCGCTGGAGCGGACCGGCATCACCGAGGCCGACGAGCTGGCCGCGACGGTGCGCACCGTGCTGGCCCGCTACGACGAACAGGCCGCCCGAACCGCCGAGGCGCTGGAGACGGCCCGCTCCTTCTCCGCGGCCGCCGCCCACGAACTGCGTACTCCGCTGATGAGCATGGGCACCAACCTGGACATCCTGGCCGACCATCCGGGGCTGCCCGAACCGGACCGCACGGAGGTCCTCACCGACCTCCAGAGCGAGCACGGCAGGCTGCTGGGCCTGCTGGTGATGCTGCGCGACCTCGGGCGCGGGGACCTGGTGGAGGCGGACGCGTTCCGCACCGCCGACCTGACGGAACTCGCGGAGACGGCCGTCGCCGATGCCCGACGCCGCGCACCCGACGCGCTGATCGCGCTGGACGCACCGCCGGGGATCACCGTGCGCGGCTGGGAACCGGGACTGCGGCTGCTGCTGGACAACCTGCTGGCCAATGCCGTCGCGCATGGCGTCGACGCGCGGGGGCGGGTGAGCGTGATGGTGGGGATACGGCGCGCCGAGGGGTGGATCGTACTCACCGTGGACGACGACGGCCCCGGGGTGCCCGAGCAGGACCGGGAGCGGATCTTCGAGCGGTTCCGGCGCGGTCCGGCCAGCGCCGGCTCCGGGCTCGGCCTCACGCTGGTGGCCCAGCAGACCGCGCTGCACCGGGGCACCGTCACGGTCGGCGGGGCTCCCGGCGGCACAGGGGCGCGCTTCGAGGTACGGCTGCCGGCCGGAGCGGGGGAACTGCCGCACCGCCGCGACTGGCTGATCGGTACGGCCGGGACATACCGGTCACAGAGTTTCCCCAAAGAGGGCTCCTAGCCTGCTGCGGGACGGGCGGCCGAGCGGTCCGTCCGGAAACGGAGGCACGTGATGGACAACCGGCGAAGGCGCCGCACCCTGCTGGCCGGGCTCGCCACGGCCGCGCTGCTCGCGGGCGGCACGGGCGCGGCCGCGGCCGACAGCACCCCCGCCCCGGGACCGACCGGCGACGGTGCCAAGGCGCTGTGCAAGCGGGTGCCGAAGATCGACCGGAGGATCGACCGGGCGCTGAAGCGACTGGAGGCCGGGGCGGGCACCCGCGGCTCGGTGGCCCGGCTGGAGCGCCGCGTGGACAACGCCAAGAAGGCGGGCCACACCGAGATCGCCACGTTTCTCGGGGACCGGCTGACGACCCGCAAGGCCCTGGTGCCGATGCTCAAGCAGCGGCAGAAGGACCTCGCCGAGGTCAAGACGTGGTGCCAGGACAACGACGGCGGGAAGGCAGCGGGCTGATGCGCGCACGGGCCCTCGCCGTGTCGGCGGTGCTGCTGGCCGCTCTCGCCGTCGGCTGCTCCGGCCACGACGGGGCGTCGTCGAAGACTCCCGCGGCCACGCCGTCGGGCTACTCGCAGATGCAGCAGAAGGTGAACGCGGCCGAGTCGGCGGCCGCCGCGGCCGACCGGGACGCGGCCTCGAACGCGGACCGCTGACCCGCGGGGAGCGCGGCCGGGCGAGTACCCCTCGGGGGTGGACACAGCGGGGCGGCAACCGGGCCGCCCCGCCCACCTGAGGAGTCGACCGACCCATGAAGGCCAAGAACCCCCAGCACAAGAAGTTCTCCCGCCGCGCCCGCATCGCCCCGGCGGCGCCGTGCTCGCCGCGGTCGCCCTCTCGGGCTTCGGCGTGGTGTCCGCGAGCGCCTCCGCGCCCGCCATGGCGTCCGCCGCCCCGGTCGCGGTCTCCGCCCGGGCCACGACGACCTCCACCCACCTGACCGTCGACGCCGCCACCAAGGCCGCACAGGCCGCGCTCGACGCCGCCGAGAAGGAGAACCAGCGGGTCACCGTCGCCGTCGTCGACCGCAACGGCAACACGATCGTCACCCTGCGCGGCGACGGTGCCGGAGCGCAGTCCTACGAGTCCGCCGAGCGCAAGGCGTTCACCGCGGTCTCCTGGAACGCCCCCACCTCCCAGCTGGTCGAGCGTCTGCAGCAGGCCCCGACCCTGAAGGACATCCCCGGCACGCTGTTCTCGCGGGCGGCGTCCCCGTCACCGACGGGACCGCGCCGATCGCGGGCATCGGTGTCGCGGGCGCTCCGTCCGGCGCGCTGGACGAGAAGTTCGCCCAGGCCGGCGCGAACGCGATCACCCGCCACTGACCTCCCCGAGCGTGTGGGGGCGGCCCCGACCGGCTCAGGTCGGGGC
>NZ_JBSHAQ010000025.1:0-145771 GCF_053611585.1 Streptomyces sp. NPDC054794
GGGGCGCCCCCCCTGTTTGTTTTTGGCTTGCGCCCCCCCCTCTCGGTGGGGGGGGCTCGGGCGTGGGGGGGGGGGGCGTGGGGGCCGGCCCACAATCGCCGCGGCCTTCGCGGTGATGCGGCAGGTCGCTCGCTCGGCGGCGCTCAGGCGTAGCCAGAGGCCGTCGAAGGACTCGACGGAGCCGACTGTCGCCTCCGTCCAGACGACCGATTTCGGGCGGGTGAGGACGTCGCGCAGGAGGTCGGGGGCGACGGGCTGGTCCTCGTCCCAGTAGAGCCTGACGAGCCGGTTGTCGTCGATGTAGTCGTCGCGCTCCCCGTCCTGGCCGATCACCGGGAGGAAGCCGCACATCCTGACGGAGTCGGACCGCATCAGGTCCTTCTCCCGTCGGAACGCCACGGACCTGGACAGCCCGCGCCATCGCAGCGGGACCACGAGGCGTCCGCCGACGGCGAGCTGGTCCCACCAGGCGCCGGGGAGATCCCACATGCCGACCGCCGCGATCATCCGGTCGTAGGGACCGAACTCCGGGGCGCCCAGGGCGCCGTCCCTCGTGACCACGCGAACGTCGCTGTATCCGTTCGCGTCCAGCATCCGGCGGGCGTAGGCGGTCACGTCGGGCGCGATGTCGCACGTGGTGACCTCTCCGGACGTCCCGGTGAGGTGCTTGAGCAGGGCGGCGTTGTAACCGGTGCCGGCGCCGATCTCGAAGACGTTGTCGCCTTCACGGACCGCGAGCTGGACCAGCATGAAGTGCACGACGTCGGGCTGGGAGGCGCAGCTCAGCGGAAGTGCGTCCTCGTCCGGGTTCACCTTGATGGTCACGCTCTTGTTGGCGTACGCCTCCTCGACGGTCGCGTCGGGGAGGAAGGCGTGGCGGGGTACGGTCCGCATGGCGGTTTCGACGCGTGCGTCGCGGAGGCCGGAGACCTCCTGCTTCAGGATGGCGTCGACCAGGCGGTTACGCAGGTCCTCGGGGGAGGCACCGGTGGTGTTGTTCATCGCGTCCTTCCGGAAGGTGCCCGGCCGTGCGTACGGCAGGGGCAGATCGTACTCATTCGCTGTGGTTCGGGGTGCGGTTCGCGGCGTCATCCCGCCACGAGCAGGCAGCGGTCCCAGGGGACGGTGATCGCCGTGTTGGCGGGGTCGCTGAGGCGAACCAGATGAACGCCCGACGTGCCGTCCATGAGGCCGACGCCGTCCGGTGGTCCGCTGTGGTCCAAGTGCTCGTCGAGCCGGGTCCGCAGACGACGCAGGTGTCCCGCAAGCTCGTCGTCGACGGCGTCGGCAGCGGCACGGGAGGCGGTCTGTATGAGCCCCGCCCAGCCGTGACAGAGGGACGCGTCGGTGAGCTGGGCGAGTTGCTGGTCGTCGGCCAGGCATCCGGCCAGGGCCTGTTCGGCCTGGCGTTGCCGGTCGCGGTCGCCGAGGGCGATACCGGCGAGTTGTTGGGCGCGGGCGATGCCAGGGGTGCCGTAGCACCAGGACGGGCGTCCGGGGCCTTGGTGCTGGAGAATGCCGCGCCGGTGTTCGGCTCGGGTGATCAGGTCCGGCCACCAGGTGCGCGTGCCGGTGCCGTCGCGCCACCGATCAAGCCGTTCACAGATCCGGATGATGGCCTGCCGCTGGCCGGGCACCGTGTGGCCATGACGCATGGCCGTGGCCAGCAGCGCGAGCGGTCCGCTGATGCCGTGGGCAAGACCGAAGTTCAGGTGTCCGCCGGGCCATCGCGGCGACGGGCGCAGATCGGGGCTGTCGCTGGTCCACCAGCCAGGGATGAGCTGAGCCTCGACGGTGATCGGCTCGGTCAGCCGCACCAGGTAGGCGAGGGTGTCCCGCAGCTCCGTCCGGTGGCCGCGGTGCAGGTGGTACGCACCCAGCCCGGTCAGTCCGCTGATGAGGTCGTACTCGCCCAGGTTGGGCAGCGCGCCGCGGTCGATGCGTGCGTGTGCCTGCCTGAGGCGGTGGCGTGTGACGTCGGCGAGGTGTGTGTCCAGGGTCGCCAGAGCGCGGTTGGCGGTGTCGGTGTGCGTGAAACTGAGGACGTACGCGACGGCCGGGGCGCCCTCGTACAGGCCGCATGCTTCGGGAGCGGCCTGGATCGGGCCCTTGACCATGGCGGCGGCCCACGGCCGGAGCGCGTCCCTGTCGTCTTCTCCGGTGCGGGTCCTGACGGCATGTAACAGAGCGGCTCCCGCGGCGCCGGCGTACAGCGACTGGCCCCAGTCGGGTCTGGTGGGTGTGGGCGGCGTGTCGTGGCTCATGGGCGGCTTTCCCTTGGCCATGCGGCCCACGCGACGGCGGACTGACGGGCCAGGTGGCGGCAGATCCCCTCATCCTCACGGTCCAGGCCACGCAGGCGGTTGTGGTGCATGTGAAGCAGGGACTCCAGGACGGAGTCGCGGTCCATGCCCTCGGCGAGGTGCTCGCGATACAGCGTCAGGGCCACGACGCGGCGGTGCCAGGCGCCGGCCAACGCTTCGCCCCAGCCACGGGCCCGGGGCGTGGCGTGGCGAACGAGGTCAATGGTCTGGTCTCTGACGCCTCGTTCGCCGCGGGCCCCAGGTGCCGGGCGGCGCGCCAGCCATCGCATACCCTCGTCGGGGCCGAGCAGGCCGCGGGCGATGTCCACCATGCCGACGGCGGCCAGCGCGCGACCGTCGACGTCGTCGACGCCCTCGGCTCGCAGGCCCCGCAGTGCGGCGAGGGTGTAGGCGGAGTCAGCCGTGAACACCGCCTCCGCACCGCGCAGGACGGCGCCGGGGCCGTAGCGGCCGACCTCCGGGGTGTAGGTGTCGAACACGAGTCGACTGCTGAGCCCCTCGCGGCGCAGCGCCGCGGCCCATCGGGCGACGAGCTCGGTGCAGGCCGCGTGCTGCCCGGCGCTGCGGGTGCGGATGCGCAGGCGCAGGTGGTCGAGGTCGTGCGGGCTGCGGTATCGGACGAACCACCACTCGGGTGCGTCGGGGAGCTGGGCCGTGAGCTGCGCGAGGTGGGTGGCGATCAGCTCCTCGAACTGGTCGGGGTGGGTGTAGATCTTGGCGTTCAGCCAGGGTGCCCACACCGATCCCGGTACGGGTCCGAGGGTGTTGTTGGTGAGCACGGGGAGGGGGCCGGAGAGCGGGTCAGGGGCCGGCGGGCGCGTGCTGGTCATCGGCAGGGCGATCTCGTGGACGTGGCCGTCGATCCAGCCGTAGCTCTCCTCGGGTGGCGCCTCGGTGAGTACGGCCTGGCCTTCCCGGGCGAGGTGGGCGCGCAGGACGGCGACGTGGGCTGGCACGTCGAGCCGCAGCCGCCGCGTCCGGTCGTCCTCTCGTAGCTCGACGGCACCGTGGCAGTGCCACCGCTTCCGCCACCGGCCGAGGGCGTCCGCCCACTCGCGCGTCTCCGCTCCACGACCTGGCAGAGCGTCTGCGGTCAGGTTCCAGCGGCTGGGCGAGAGGATCACGCGCCCGTGGCGGACGCGGGGCAGGAACGGCAGCCGCGCGCCGTGCGGTCCCCAGTCGAAGCCGGTCCAGGCGGGGCCGAAGGCGCGGGTCAGGTGCGCCAGGAACCGGGCCAGGGGCGGGGGTTGCTTGTCCAAGGCCATGGCGTGGAAGACCTGCGGGTCCACCACGCGGCGGCGGGAGATGCTGACCAGGTACAGGCGGGTGTGCGTGGCCGTGACCGCGAGGTCGTCGACGTCGATGAGCGTCGGCCCGGTGTCGGCGGGGCCGCGGTGCTCGCCCAGCGGGATCACGTGCGGGAGATAGGCGGGGACGCGAGCGACGTTCTCGGTGTGCGGGTACAGCGGCGGAAAGGAGAGCTGGGCGGTCAGCGCGTTCTCGACGCTCGCGGGGACCTGGCGGTAGATCTCGTCGAGGCCAGAGCCGGTGGCGACCGGTGAGAACCGGGAGGTGAGCGTTCCCGCCGCGCGGGCCGGTGTCACGGTGAGCGTGAAGTCCCCGCGTTCCAGCGCGGGCAGGCTGTGGGCGTGCAGGCGCGCGCACATCTCCACGTGGGGCGGTGCCTCCTGCGCGGCCATCGTCTCGTCGGCCAGACGCTCGACCAGGTCGTCGGTGAGGACGATCTCCCTGCCGCCGTCGGCCAGTGCCTGCCAGGCCAGGGCCAGCAGCCGCTCGTCGCGCTCGGAGACCACCGGTGGCGGCGCGGTCCTTCGGCTGCCGGGGTACTCGGCCGGGTAGCCGAGCCCGGAGGCCGGGTCGACTACCTCCTTGACCGGCACCAGCGTGCCGGTGCCGTACCGCTCCCAGAAGGCGACCTGGTACTCCTTCCACACACCCTGGCCTGCCGGTCGGCGCGTCAGCCTCAGCAGCACATCGGCGGCCCGCTCCATCTCGAGCGCGACGCTCTCGGGTATCCGTACCTCAGCGTCCAGCCGCAGGTCGATGGCCAGCGGGTTTCGGCCCGCGCCGGAGAGCTGGCGCAAGTGGGCTGTCAGCGCCTCCCGTTGCTGCCCTTGGTGGGTGGCGGGAAGCCGGTTGTGATCGTGCACGGCACGCTGCGCCGCTTCCAGTTCGTCCAGAACCTTCGCGGCCTCCGGCACCGTACCGGCGTCCGCGACGTGCAGCCGCTCGATCAGGTGGGACAGCGGATCGGTGTCGGTCATCGGCGGGCGCAGGCTGGTGATCAGGAACTTCTCGCGCACGAGCGCGCCGAGCAGTGTGCCGATGTTCCGCGGCTCGGTTCGGGGAAAGGACGCGGCCAACTGCTCCGCGAGGGTGGCGAAGCGGACCGGCTCGCGCGCGAGGGTCGCGATCAGGTGGACCGCGCTGGTGCGCCGGACGGTGGCCCCCATCGGTCCGCCGTGCGGGACGTGCAGGCGTCCTCCGCGGCGTCCCGCCAGGTTGTTCAGTACCACGTCCAGGCGTTCCAGCAGGTCGGGGCACGCCTCCAGGCGGACGACGACGTCGTCCAGCCACTGGGTGTCCACCCGCGCCATGGCCCGGTGTATGTCTCCCCATCTCGCGTACGGCGGGGAACCCACGCTGACCGGCGCCACCCCGGCGAAGAGGCCGAACGGGGTGGGTCGCCCGGTGGCTCGCAGCAGGTAGCGGACGGTGGCCATGGCGGCGCGCCGGACCTGCTTGGGACGTGCCGGCTGCCCGGCACAGATCGCGTCGACCCGCGCGGCGAGATCGCCGCTCGCCTGCCGAACGGCGTCGGCGAACCTCGCGTCGGACCACACCTGTTTCAGCCACCTGCCGCACGCGTCCGTGTCGGATGGATCGGGCCACCATCCCGGCAGGCCCGTCAGCGGCGTCGCGGCGGCCCGGAGCAGTGCCGCGCCCGTGTGCTGGTAGAGCTTTCCGTCGCTTCCACTTCCCATTTCCACTACCTCCGCCATCAGTGCTGGGACCGGGCGGCGGGGCCGGGAGTGAAAGGGCTCCCGGCCCCGCCCACGAGCCGCTGTCAGACGGCGCTCGCGCAGGACGAGGCGCAGGACGGCTTGCAGCCGTCACCGGTGTCGCACGCCTTGGGAAGCAGGTCGGTGTCGATCTCCGTGATGACGGTCAGGTCGATGTCGAACGGGTCGGTGACCACATGGGGGACGTCCGTCGCGGCGGACTCCTCGGTCGTGGCCGTCGTGACCGGGCTGAGCGTGGTCGTGGTCATGGCGCTTCCTCTCGCGTCGGAAGGATCCGAACGTTTCGTCGTGCTGCCCGGCGCCAAGGGCCGGCGCCTCGACGAAGAGCCTCACCGGGGGCGGTCGGCGGCGGTACGCCGTCAGCACGCCGTTCGTCCGCCGTCCGGCGGCGAGCGAGGAGGCGAAGGCGCGGCGTACCGCTGCGCCTCACGCGTGGCGAGGCTGGATCGTCCAGTGCCTAGCGGAAACGAGAAGCGGCGATGGACGCGGTGGACGAAGAGCGCCTCAGCAGGCGGACACCAGTAAGGCGTCATTGGGTCAAGCTGGCGGACTGCGCGGAGCCGTCCGGTCTCGCACGCAGACATGTGCAGGAAGCCCTCAAGGGCTACGCCCGTCCCGAGCGGATCGACGACGCCGTTCTCGTCGTCTCGGAACTGGTGGGAAACGCGGTCAGACACACGGCCAGCGGTCCCGACTGCCTGTGTGTGGAGATCTACTGGAACGTGGCGGTGCTGCGCGTCCATGACGCCGGACGAGATGTGTCCAGAGTCCGGGCACGGTCCGCGGAGATGTCGCTGGACGACCTGCCGGACAGCGGTCTCGGGTTACTGCTCGTCGAGGACCTGGCCTACGGGTGGTCGGCCCGCCCCACCGCGATCGGCAAGGAAGTGATCGCGGTTCTCGCCTTGGACGCCGACGGGCTAGCCGAGCGGGATGTCCTTTCGTACATTCCAGCGGTACGTGCGCCCCTCGCGGCGGAGCTCGACCAACTGGACTGTGGACACGGAGAGTTCGACGGCTGGGAGAGCGCGGAGCCCTGAGACCGCCTCTATGACGGGGGCGGCAGGGCGACGGCGGTTGTTGTACGCCAGGCTGAGGTGCGGTCGGAAGGCGGACGTCGGCTTCTTCGGGGCCAGACCGGCGCCGCTGCCCGCCTTGGCCAGCGCATGGTGCAGCCAGAGCAGGGGTTCCCAGGGGCCGAGGGACAGGCGGACGGCGCCTCGGGATCCGGCCAGCGGCATGGCGCGTACGGCGAACGCGGAGGGCAGCAGCGCCTCGGCGTCCCGCGCCAGGTTGTCCAGTTGGCAGGGGGTGACGGCGTCCGGTGATCCCACTCGGGCGAGGGTGATGTGCAGGGCGTCCGTCGGTACCGGGTCGAGGCCGAGGGGATCCAGCTCCTCCTGGCAGTGCCCGGCGAGGGCCGCGAGCTGTTGATGGCGCGGGAAGGCCAGCATCCAGTAGTACGCCCGGCTGCCGTCCGACCAGCCGGGGCGTGCCCAGTGGTCGGTCATCTCGTCGAGTGCGCTGAACGCCGCCCAGTCGTGGGCCGCGGTGACCGCCGGGTCGTGCGTGTCGGCGGGGGGCTCGGCGGGGAACGCGGCGGGGTCGGCGCTGAGCAGGGGCACCCGTCGTACTCCTTCGGCTTCACACTGCCCCAGCGTACGACGACACCGACGGCGCCTACGACGCGGACGACGCGATGGCCAGGGCCGCTGGCTGCGAGCTCCAGGTCCGGAACTCCTCGCCATAATCGCGCACGGCCGGGTGATCACGCCATGGCCCGGCCTGCTCACGCAGGCCTCGGGAGCGTTGGTAGACGGAGCTGATCGGGGTGTCTCCGCACAGCCGCAGGGCCTCACCGCCCAGCGCCATCGCGTGGTCGACGTCGGGTGTGCGCTGCTGCAACAGCGCGGTGGCGACGTCGAGCCGGACGAGCGCGCGGCTCCAGGAGGAGGTCGAGTGCTCCACGAGGTCGTCGATGTGCTCGGCGTCGCGCAGCACCTGCGCCGCGTTGTGCAGCGCCACGTGGGACGTGACGGCGTTGGCCAGCGTCCGGGCCTGGCCGTACGGCTCGAAGGAGATGCAGGAGGTCAGCCCGACCGGCACCTCGTGGAGGTCGGAGAGCCGGAGCGCCTGTCCGATGGCCTGCGCGACCCCACGCCGGTCGCCGGTCTTGCCGAGGGCCCGGGCCCGGCCGTTGGCGAGCAGGCGGATGGACTGGGCGTGGCGCGGGGCCCGCTCGACGGCTGCGGCGGCGCAGGCGTCCGCCTCGGCGTACCGGCCAGCGTAGTAGAGGCTGAAGGAGAGGGTGCCGCACGCCCAGAGGTCGGTGTCCAGGTCGCCGATCTCACGGCTCAGGTCCCGGGCTTCGGTGCTGTACGCCTCCGAGAGGGCGAAGTCGCCCATGTTCACCGCCATGTAGCCGAGCAGGCCGGAGGCGCGGGCGGCGATGCGGAAGAGCTCGCGGCGCGCGCGTGGGGGCTGGCGGCCGGCGAGCAGGGTGTGGGTGAGCCGCCGCACCTGGCGGGCTTGGGGGCGCAGGACGTACGGCCCGTCCTGTTCGTACCGGCCGGCGATGTCCTCCAGGGATGAGCCGAGGAAGGCGAGCGTGGCGTCGTCGGCGTTGCTGGCCAGCAGCTGCCGAGACCGGGCGACGATGTGGAGTGGGTTCTCGTCGTCCTCGCGGGGCGGAGGAAGGCTCGGCGCGCGACGATGTGCGCGCGGCTCCTCCACGGGGTCCTGCGCGGAGTCCCCGTCGGCCGCCGCCGCGTCGCTGTCGTACGCCGTGAAGAACAGCTCGGACACGGGTCTGCCCAGCATGTGCTCCAGCACTCGGCAGGCGTCAGGGCGGGGCAGAGTCAGTAACTCCCCGCCGTACCACCGGTCGAACTGACGCGAAGATACCTGAAGGGACGCCAGGCGGGGGTCACGGTCGAGTTCCGCCAGCCGGACAGCGGCCCGCTCGTACTGAGCGGCGAAAGCCTCGTGCGTCGTCAGGTGCCGTTGCTGGAGCAGCTGCCGGAACAGCGTCGTCCGTGGCATGGCCCACCCTCCCGGTGCGGCGTGCGGGACCGATACGGAAGCGCGCGCAAGTGGTGCGGTGGTGGCGCATCGCCCATCGGTCGGGTGCGGCGCAAGCCCCGTACGAACACGCGCCGTGACTTCTGACAGCATGCCGAGACAGCTACCAACTAGGCAATATGTCTGGTGAAGTTGACCCGTTCGGGTTGTAGAGGCGTCGTCGGTACGGAGAGACTTCCGACATGGCCTTGAAGAGAAGCCTGGTCCCGCAGTCCGTGTACCGGCGACAGCTCGCGGCACGCTTGAAAGAACTGCGCGACGCGACCGGCCTCACCCTCACCGAGGTCGCCGACCAACTGGAGGTCAACCAGGGGTCACTGAGCCGGATCGAGAACGGCGAACGCGGTACGACACCGGTCCTCGTCCGAGCCCTGCTGGACCTGTACGGCATCGAGGACGAAGACCGGCGCGCCGACGTCCTCGACCTCGTGCGGGCGGACAAGGAGCAGCAGAAGCCCTGGTGGCGGAAGTACTCGACGGTGCTCACCCCGACCCGCTACGACGGCTACCTCGCGCTGGAGGCCGGCGCGACACACCTCGCCAGCTATCAGCCGATGCTCGTGCCGGGACTGCTCCAGACCGAGGACTACGCACGTGCCGTGATCTCCCGGATGAGGAAGGACCTGCCCCCGCCCCAGATCGAGTCCCTGGTTAGGGTCCGGATGGAGCGGCAGAGCAGCCGCCTGGGCGGCGAAGTCCCCGCAAGGCTCTGGGCGATCCTCGACGAAGCCGTGCTGCGCAGGACCGTCGGCTCCGTCAACGTGATGCGCGACCAGATGCGAAAACTGGTGGAAGCGAGCGAGCAGCCGAACGTCACCGTGCAGCTCCTGCCGTTCTCACTCGGCGCACATCCCGGGCTGTACGGCCCGTTCGTCATCCTGACCTTCCCCGACCCCACACCGAACCTGGTATGGCTGGAGAACCCCAAGAACTCCGTGTACCTGGAATCCCCGGACGACGTTGACAACTACACCGATACCTTTGACCAGTTGAGGGACACCGCCCTCGACCCGTCGGAGACCCGCACCCGCATCGCCCGCATCAGCAAGGAGCTCGAAGAGTGAGCACGCCCAGCATGGCCGCCCAACACGACGTCAATCTCACGCACGTGCAGTGGCGGAAGAGCTCGTACAGCGGGGGTGCCAACGACTGCGTGGAGATCGCAGAACTGGGTACCCTCGTCGCCGTACGGGACTCCAAGGATGTTGGTCGTCCGCCGCTGAGCTTCTCGCGGCGGGCGATGCGGGCGCTGGTAGAGGGCATCACGGATAGCCGATCGGCTGGTGTCGAGAGCTGACGAGTTGGCGAAGCTCGGCGCCCTCCCCCAGCAGAAGTTCGACCTGCAGAAGTGCACGTCTCCTGGGTATGCGACACAGCCCTACGCCAGCGTGTTCGGCGCCAGTGTCTCGCGATCAGGCCAGCTTCTTACCGTGGGAGACCAGAGCTGCCTCGACTTGATCGGGGAGGGCGCCTCGCGCTCGCGCGCACTCATTCACCCCGTCCATGTACAGCCGGTATTGGGCCGTGGTCCAGCCGTTCCCCGGCCAACTGGCGTCCGCAGCACCGGTGGCCACAAGAGCCCGTGAGACGACGCTGTCAAGAATGACTGGGAGTTGGGGCGCCGCGCCGTCGCCGTGGCCAGCGAAGTAGAGCACCTTGGTGAAGAACGCCGGCCCCAGGTACGGGATGTGCTGCTCACTGTTTAATGCACGGTACGCGTCGGCGGCGCCTCGTTCCCGGAGCACGTCGAGTGCCTCGCCGAGTCGGGCGTCGATGTCTGCGGGCGAGGAGCGCACGAAGATGTGTGCGCGCCGCTTCACCGACCGCGCCTTGGTGCCGGTCCCCCAGACCAAGGCGGCGACAAGTAGGTGGCGGCGGCCTTCGACTGTGTCGGCCTGGCCGGCGATGCCGAACACGGTCCGCCGGCCACCCGAGGCCAGCGGCCCGCATGCGGGCACTCGTCGAGCGCGGTCGGCTACCAAGTGGAAGCCGGAAGCAGCGATGCCCAGCGGGCTCGGTCGAAGGGAATCGCCTGCCCCAGGACCGTGTCACGGTCAGGGACGTCGACATCATCAGGCAGGACAATCACTCTTGTTCCTCGGCAGGGTTCGGACACCCGGCGTGTCGCGCCAGCCGCCGCGAGCCATCCAAGTGGGAAACGCTCCGTAGGTCAGCCATAGGCCTTGCCACCCCCACCCCGCAGGGATGACAAGACCGGGCGCCCATACCGTGTGGTCAGGGCTCCGGCCGTGGCGGCAACCCGTATCCGAGGTCGCGGACGAGTTGATCGGCAGGCACTGCCTACGCCTCGCCCTCCAACTCATACTCGTCTCCCTGCTCGGGCGTAGCCCCGATCGAGGCCGTCCCCGGCTCGGCCCGCTCCGTGTCTTCCATGGGTTCGGCATACTTCGCGGCGAGCCGAGCGAGGTGCAGGGCGAGTGGAAGCTGCAGCGCGTTGTCGTAGTCGTCCGGGAAACGCTGCTGGTGGACGTACATGGCCCACTGTTCCGCATCGTCACCCGGTTGAAGTGCTGCCATACAGAGATCGAGGATCTCGGGGTTCCATGCCGACGTGCCTGGCATGCGTAGGGACCGTCCAGCTGCGTTGCGGTGCTCGGTGAATTTGCTCATGTCACGGGGGTGTCCGTGCTGGCTTGCCTTGTCCGAGGTGCTCTGGAAGACGCGATTGCCCTGCCGCGCGTCATCGGGCACCCACAGCCCCTTGGCCACGCCGGCGCCCTCGTCCCCGTCGGGTGCCCACCACTGCGGTGTTTCCTCCCGGTCGTTGCTCGCGACACGAACGAGCCGCAGGCGGCGGCCGTGCGCGGCGAGCCGCTGAAGTGGTCCAGCTCCCAGGCTCACACGGTCGACGGCCAGCCCCGGGTTGGTCAGCCACGGCCAGCGCTGGCGGGTGTTCTGGGCGTGGGTAAGGACGAGGGTCGGCTCGCCGCGCAACTTATACAGCGTCTGCTTGACGAACAGGGCGGTTGCGTCCTCCTGCTGCTTCCTCGTCCTGAGGTCTTTGCTGCGGATCCTTCCTGTGAGACTGCGCAACAGCTCGGGGTACGGCACCCAGTCCGATGTGTCCGCCGTGCGGCCAAGCACACAGTCTTGGCCGGGACGGATGAGTACGGCGATCGGGGTGAACTGCGGATATTTGTTGTCGCGGCTGACGTTGCGCTTGACGAGCCAGAAGGCGAGCTGGTTCAGGTCCTCGGGGATGGCCGCACCGAGTGAATGCTCGGGCAGGCACCGCATGCCGAGCTGTCGCAGACCGTCATTCCAGGCAGCCTTGGCCCTGTGCGGGTCCGAAACAGCCTCTGGCTTGGTGGCGACCGGGTCCGGGAGGTCCAGGAACTGGCTGACCAGGCCAGCGTCAGCAAGTCCCACGCGCAGCGCTGCCTTGGGGTCGCTGGTGCGGCGTCGGAAACCGTCCTTGCCTTCCAGCTCGACGAACGCCAGCTGGGGGCACGTGCCCAGCTCTGCCGTCCACACGCGCAGTTCGTCGCGCACCGCCCGTCGTCGCGCATCCATGGCGGCGTCCCACTCCTCGCCTCGGCGCATGGCGCTGCCCTCACCCAATGGGCCGACGAGTTCCCCGGCTTGCCTGACGTGGAGACGCACGGTCAGGTCGGGATGGTCCCACTGCCACAGCTCGGGGCCACTGGTCGTGCGGTATTGCGCAAGCCCGAGGCTCTCCTCGGCTGCGGCGACCAGGTGATCGCGCATGGTGTCGGTCTGGTGCAGCAGTACGGCAGTGAGACCTGCGGGGCCAACGGCGCGCGCGAGCAGGGGCCGCCGACGGGCGGCGTTGCGTGCCCGTCGCTCGGCGTTCTCCCGGTTGATCCTCGTTTTTTCCTCTTCGGTGGCTTTCTTCGGCACGGATACGGCGGCCTCCAGCACGTTGTGCGGAGTCTGGCGCCGGATCCCGCTGCGTCGGGATGTGCCGACGCATGTGAACTCTGGGGACAGCGATGCCGCAGCCCACTCCGTCAGCCGCCGCCGTTCTTGTGGTGCGATTCCGGCCTGCACTCCGTGTCGTCCCATCATCGTGTGGTGCACCACAGCTGCAGTGACGCCGTCCCGGCCAGCGAGCCAAGTCTCCGGCTCCTTGGCCATGAGGTCGGGTGAGGGGAAGCGGGGGAAGGCGGAGATCTGGTTCAGCATCCCTTCTGGCCCTCCCTGAACCCAAGCGTACCCCCCGGTCTGAGGTACCCAGCGCAGTCCACCAACCGCGAACCGTTCCGGGTCGGGCCCGTCAGGCACAAGGCTCTGGTCCGCCAGCAGGTAGACGGAGGCGCTTCCCCGCTGCGGCAACCAAACGGGGCCGCGTACCCACCGGCGTACACCCGTGGATAGGTGGATGCGGGGAGTCGAGTCGAAGGGAACGGTACGGAGACAAACTCGGATGTACGCGGAGTAGTTCCACACCTGGGATTTCGCACCACGGCCATTGGAGTGCTCCAGCGGAGGCCAGGAGACGAGTTCCGCCCCAGGGGCTCCCGCATCCATCGCGACCTGCCGGAATGTGAGCCGTTCGCCGAAGTGCTCGTAGGCTGGCTCCTGTCGAGCGATGCGGGCGGCGAGGATCTCGGGAAGAAGCCGCCACAGGTGATCCGCAGGCACGGCGGTGCCACCATCGCTAACCGTCTGCTCCAGCATGTCCACGCCGAGGAGGTCCCACTCCAGGCTGTCGATGTTCAGCAAGGAGGCGGTTTCCTTGACCTTCGCATGTCCCTCCGGTCCCGGCTGTAGATCGCGCAGCCAGGCATGGATGAAGGTGCTCATCACCGCCTTGGGATAGGGGGCGTTCGCGTACAGCCAGGGCCGGCCATCGTCGAGTGGTGCCTTCTTGGCCACGGACACCAAGTCGGGGGCAACGGCGGCGATCACCTGGTTGAGCCGCTTGATGGGCACCGACACCTTGCTGCGGTCACGCCGCTCGGGCTTGCCATGCTGCCAGTGGTCCTTGAGAGGAGCCCGCCAGGCTCGGGGGAAGGCTAGTCCGTATTGGGGCACGAGGAATGGATCGCTTCCCCGCGTCGGGATGAAGGCAGCAGGCTGAATTTGGTCATACGCCATGACGGGGTGGGTCTCCGTTCGGGTCGGTCAGAAGCGTCAGTGAGCGTCCCTGCGATGCGTGAGAGTGCATCAATGCGCCGGCGCGGGAGGGACAGTGGGACGTCAGTCCATGTCGGCCAATGCCTTGTACAACGGCTCGTACAAAGCCTCGACCAGGGACTTGTCGATCGTGGGTACGGCGGATTCGGTACTGAAATAGGGAGCGAGGAGTGCGCGCATGCTCTCCAGCAGGCTGGTGGCGGGGGTGTCGGTGGCCGCGAGGCCCGCCTCGCGTGGTGAGAAGGCGGCGTCGACGAATACGACGCGAGCGGGCACTCCGCCCCGCACGAGGCGGCCGATGACCTGCCACATTACGACCAGCTGGTCCCAGGTGAACGCCTCCTTCTCAGTCTTCGGGAGGCTGGTCCACGACAGTCGGCGGGTCAGGAAACGGTTCCAGGCACGGCGGGCGTCGCGCCGGAAGGCGAGCCCAGCCCGGTCGGGTGTGCCTTCCCGACGAGCGAGATGCCGCAAGCCGTTACCTGGGCCACGGATCTGCCGTACCGCCCAGTCGTTGACGGCCTGTACGGCAAGTGCGATGTCGTCGGGACGAGGGTGCGGGCGGGCCAGGAAGTAGACCGTGCCGATAGCGGCCTTGCCTCCGGGGACAACGATGTTGTGGCCGCGTTCGACAGCGAGGAGCGGGGCGACGAGGAGTTCCCCGTCGGCCTGGCCGCCGCTCGCCCAGCCCGCTACGTCGCCCCGGCGCAGAGCCTTCGCCTCGGCGGTACGCGGCAAGGCGCTCCAGGCCGTGTCAAGGTCGGCGTCGTCGGAGACAAGTCGGGAGATCCGACCGGCCCATTCCGGGATCGAGTTGAGGTACGCGGCGGCCCTGCGGGCCTCCTCGTAGCTGCCGACAAGGAGCAGCAGGCGGCGTCTCTCGGGGTCTTCGATGTCGTCGAGTTCTTGCTGGAGGGCGCTTACCGAACCGGTGAGGCTGCGGTCGGGCTCGGCGAGCTGGTGCAGCATCTGGACGAGGGCGGCCGGGCGTTCCTCTGGGTCGCAGCCGGACAGCCGCAGCGGTCTTGTACTTCCGGGCCAGTACAGAAACTCCTTACGGAACTCGGTGTCGAGGATGGCTCGCACCTCCTCCTGGTGCGGGCGCAGCACCGCATCGACGTCGGCGTGCACGTGGTAGCGGCTGGAGGTGCCGGCCCAGCTGGTGGCGGACATCAGCAGCAGGTGCGGGCCGGGCCTGCCGTCGACGGCTGGCAGGTCGGGCAGGCCAAGCAGTAGTTCGCGTCCAACGCCGTTACAGCGAAAAAAGCGCAGTTCGCCGCTCTGCTCGCCGTCTTTCCTCCGCTCGTCCAACTGGAACTGGAAGCCGAGGACGTTGCCCATGGGTGACTCGGGCATCGCGGGCTCGTAGTCGCGGGGTGGGCGACGGGAAAGCACGTTGGAGGCGGACTCCAGGTTGAGGACCGCCTCAACGCGCTGCCATAGCCCAGTCATGAAGTTGAGCCGGTGGTGCAGGGCGGCGAGGACCAAGGTGAGTTCGAACCGGGGCACGTGAGGGTCGGGGCCGTCGTCGAGTCGTACGGCTCCGTTGAGGAGCCGCTCCAACACGGGCCGCACCTGGGTGCGGGTGTCAGAGCCGTGAGGGGCGTGCAGCAGACCGAGCGTGAGATGGATGAGCTCGTTGACGAGCGCGGTCTCCGCCGGATCCGTCTCAGGTTCGGTGCCCACCGTACGGGGCTGGAGCGGGTCGTCACGGAAGCGGTTGAGTACGCCGTCGATCCGCTCGCGCTGCGCAAGACGCCGGGCCTCTGGAGTGCCCTCGGACACAACAGTCTCGTCGATGTCTTTGAGGTCGGGGAACCATGCGTTGATGAGCCACTGGTGGAGGGTGACCGCGCTGAAGTAGTCCTGGGTGATCCAGTGGCGCAGCGCGCGGTTCTGAATGAGGCGTGAGTACAGCCGGTCGGTGGCGTGGCGCACGGTGTGGGTGGCGTTCGTCCAGTCGTCGATGTCCCGTGCCGAGAGCTGGAGTCGCGCCTGACCGGCGAGTTCCGCAAGGGCGTGTGCAGCGACCTCGTCGATCCACGAGTTAGGGGCGCGGCCGGCGAGAGTGGTGGCTGGGGCGAACGCCGTGTCGAGCTGCATTTGCACCCGGTCTGCCTCGTCCACGATGACCAAGTCGCTCATTCGGCACGCGAGTTCGAGGTAACGCAGCCGCTGCTGCTGAAGCTGTTCGGGCACGGCCGTGTGGACGAGACTCGCGGGGGTGGCCACCCACACCCGGGCGTCGACTAGTTGACGGGCCGCGTGATGGCGGGGGCATCTGGACCACAGGGGGCAGCTGTGACGCCGCGGCCGTTCGTCGTCCGTGGAGGCGGCACTCGCGGCGGAGTCAGCGGCCGCTGCTCCATCGAGAGCCTCACCATGGCCATCGGGGTCTGTCTCGGAACTCTCCTTGCCGAACAGCCCTTCTCGCAGGTCCGCCTCCTCTGTGGATGTCCGGCGCGCCTCGTACAGGCTTCCGCACGGCGCCTCGCCGACGCGCAGTGGTCGCTCCGCCTCCGTGCCGCGCAGGGCGTCGAGTGGGCAGGCGCTGTTGACGTGGTTGAAGCCGTCGTGCCAGTGGGTGAGCAGGCTTGGGGCTCCATTCGACGCGATACGCCGGTGAAGTCGCTGGATGTGGCGTTCACGCGTGGAGTGGCCGAGTACGGGTGCGGTCGGCACGCCCAGGCGGTCCAGGAGTCCGGTGACGGACAGAGCTTCGGCGACATCGCCGACGACAATGGTGATCCGCAGCCCGAGTTCGGTGGCGGCCCAGAAGGTGAGGATGTCGCGCAGGGTGCTCTTGCCAGCGCCGACCATGCCGACGAGGTGGAGGAGCCGGTCGATACGCAGGGTGTCGCTCTGCTCGAACTTGCCTTGTCCTTCGTCTCGTACGAACAGTTCGACGCGCTTCAGGCGCTGCAGCCAGTGGCCGCGTGCGACGTCCGGGGCATGTGACTCGATCACGTCCATGCGGCGTGCGGCGGCTTCCAGCTCGCGCCACCGTACGGTGATCGGCTCGCCTTCTCCGGGCAGCGGCGCATCTAGGTCATGTGCGGCCGTCGGTCCGTCCGGAACTAGGTCCTCGGTGAAGGTGACGGCGTACCGGCGGTTGCGGACGGGGAAGACATAGTCTCCGGCCTGGGCGCGGGACAGTCGGTGTCGCGCGTACGGGGGCGGCTCACCGAGCACCTTCTCGTAGCGCTCGAAGCGGCGTGCGGCCCGCGCGGGCGAGCGCCGCATTGGTACGGACTCCGCGGATACGAGATGGTATCCGCGCAGTTCCTGGGGAACGGCGAGGTAGGACTCCAGGGCGAGCAGCCATTCCCGGCGCCTGCGCAGGGGCAGCAGGTAGTGCCGGGCTCGTCGGACGCGCAGTCGCTGAGCGTCGGTGGTGATGTCGCCGAACGCCTCCCCGAACGGGTAGCCGCTGATGAGTGTCCAAGTGTCGACGGCGGCCCGGTTCGGCATGACCGACTCCAGTAGGTACAGGCCGAGTTCCACATCAAGGAGATCGCCGGGGCTGAAGGAGCGGGGTCCGTCCTGCCATGCGTCCTTCAAGGGGGCGGTCAGCCCGCGGTGCCAACCGCTGCGGTCACGCATCGAGCTCTCCTTCCTGGGGTTTTGGTGTCGTTCGCTTTACCCTCCGTGCTGTCCGGGGCGCCGGCCGGGTGGTTCCGGGCTCGGTGTGCCGCATGGTGCGGGCCAGAGTGCTTTTCGCCTGTCGCACGACCTCCTCATCGGTAAGCAGGCTGACGTGGCCTTCGACTCCCTCGGGCAGATGGTGGTGGAAGACTTCGCGGTAGCCGTCCCGCTCCTTGAACCTGTAGGAGGGCACGACGAGCAGTCCCCGGTCGTAGGGCGGTTCTCGGCGCAGGGCGGTGGTGGTCCGGCCCAGCAGCGCAGGATTGGCTCGGTCCTTGACGTCGATGCCCCACGCCCGGCCGTCGGGAAAGACGACACGGAGGTCGTACGCGTCGAAGTTGGGCCACATCGCGACGGCGAGGCCGAGTCCCACGAGTCGCCGTTCTAGGCCGGTCTCAGCCAGTCCGGGGCCAGTGATGAAGACGCGAAGCGGCCTGGTGAGGAGGTACAGGCCGCCGTCGGACCCGGGGTCGAGGCGTTCTCCGACGGCCACGGGCCTCCTGCGGCAGCGGTCGAGCGTGCAGGCGTATCCGTCGTCCCGCAAGGGCACCAGCAGACATCCGCAACCGGCGCACAGCGTGCACCGCCCATGGCTGATATAGGCGGCGGTGACCGGCTCGTAGCACCGCTTCACTATGTCGAGCAGTAGCGACAGGTCCAAGTCAACGCTTAGCAGGGCAAGTTCGACACCCGTCAGGACGGGGCGCTCGATGAGCAGCCTGCGGAAGGCGGTGTAGGAGTCGGGGGCCTTGGCCGCCCGGCAGAGGGTGAGCGCCACTTTGAGCAGTGCGTTCTCGATCTGCTCGGCGGCCGGATCGGGTGCGAAGACGGCCCACTCCAGGCACTCCTGGGCGGGGGCGCCGGTGTGCGTGTCGACCAGCCGCAGGTCACTGATGTGCTTGTCTTCTAGAGGGAACGGCCACCAGTCTGCCAGTGGGCGCGCAGCCGCCCACCGGGCGAGCTGCGGCACGCTGCCGGGGGCCGTACGCCCGGTGCGCAGGCAGACGAGGACGAGATGGTTGTAGGCGGCCTGCACGACGTCGGGGTAGACGGGATCGCCGGGCGTGCGCAGCTGAGACAGCCGTACCAAAGCGGTGGCGACCAGCCTCAGCAGCCGCTCGGACTCGGCACCTGCGACATCCGGGGGTTCAACGGCGGCCACGACGCACCTCCTCGGGGGCGCTCGCGCACCACTCGGTGACAGGGCAGGTACGGCAGTGGGTGCCGGGCCTGGGCGTGAAGACCTCGTCGCCGCGCCAGGGCTCGACGTACTCCCGCACGAGCCGACGGGCGGCCTCGACGCGCTCGGGCTCGTTGTACGGCTCGATGTATGAGGGGTCGCCGCTGTCCGGCCGCAGCACCTCCAGCTCGACCCGCGAGCCCGCCGGGTCGCCGCCGAAGGCTCCTTCAGCTAGAAGGATTACGGCCAGGGCAAGTTGGGGGTCGGTGGTGAAGGGGTCCCGGCCCATCCAGGCGTCCGCGCTCTGCGTGGTCTTGGTCTCGCGCCACACCCACGAGCCGTGCTCCGCGTAGAGCAGGTCCGGTTTCACGATCAGGACGACATGAGCGTGCGGGTCGTAGAAGGCTCGCAGGGGCTCGGGCACCACGGCCGTGACACCGTCGTTGAGTAACGGGCACATGTCGATGTGCTGGGCGAGCATCCGGGACCCGGTGCGCGCCCACTCGCCAGTCATGCGCAGCTCCCCGTCACCCCAGGCGGTGTCGCCCCAGGGCATGTCCGCACCCCCGCACGGCGTCAGGAGACCGCTCCTGTGGTTTGCCTCCAGGTGGGCGTGGACGGCCTTGCCGAGCTGGTTCTCCGGCGAGTACTCACGGGTGCGGGGAAGGTGCTGGGCGTAGGAGAAGTACATCTGCGGGCACTTGCGGTGGTAGCGCAGATGGCTGGCGGACAGCTCCCGCAGCGGGAAGGGGCCTCGGCCGGCTGGAATGCCGAGCAGGCCGGGCAGACGAACCGGAGCATCACAGGTCTCCAGGCGGCGGCAGCCCGCGCAGCTGCCGCCGGGCGTCGCGGGGCCGCCACCCACGATCTCCTTGACGCGCCCTTCGGCATGCTGCTCGTAGTAGGCGCGGACCTGTTCGGGCCCGCCCTCAAAGAGGAGCCGGTACGAGCCGTCATGCAGCCCGGTGAGAGCCACGCGCACATGGTCGACAGGCTCTGTGCCAAGGAGCTGGTACGGGTGCCAGGGCTTGGCACCCTGCCGTGCGGGTTCCCCGAAGGCGGCGGCGAGGGCGGCAATCGCGACCCGGTCCTTCGGGACAGACCGGGGATCGGCGCTGCCGTAGCAGAGGAAGGAGAACTCGCGCAGCCGCCGTCCCGGGTTGTGGTGGCAGGCCCCCCAGCCCGTCAGCTCCCAAGTCCGCCCGTCCACCTCCCGCATCCGCACCCACGGGCCGGGGGCAGGAATCACCGGCGGCGCGTCCTTGGGCCGATCACGATCGAGCCACCGCTCGACAGCGTGCCGCAGGAAACGGCGCTGGGCCTGGTGTAGGGAGCGCCGCGCGCAGTCCTCGGTCTGCCGCACGGCGTCCTGCGGGACCATACCCTCGCACTCGACGAGCCGCACGGCGGCCAGAACGAGGCCAAGGACGAAGTTCTCCAGATACGGCTTCGGCCGCTCGACACGGCGGCCCGGCCAGGCATTCGGCCGGGTTTTGCCCTCCGCAAAGCGCAGGCAGGTATGCCGCTCTTCAGCCGCGTGCGAAGCCTGCACCCGGATCAGCGCGCCGCTACCGGTCATCCCCTCCGGCGGTGGCCACTCCGGCATCGCTGCCCCGTCCCTGCCTCTGTCCTGCACGGTCCGTCTCCCTCGGCCACTGCGGTGCCCACGGCACACCCCACCCGTCGCTGCGGCCACCTTGAGCGACCGTGGTGAGACCGTATCGCGCGAGTGTGAATATAGCCAACCAGCACTTGTGATCTAGAGATGACGCTACTGTGATCCTGTTCCTCACGCATGAATTCGCGTAGGGTCGACCGCGCACCACCCCCGAGCTGCCGGAAGACGAGGAGCCGAGGAGCATGACGACAGGCCGAGTGGAGGTGACCGCGGCGGACATCGCCCGGCTCGCCGAGGTGAAACCGACCGCCGTCAGCAACTGGCGCAAGCGGCACGACGACTTCCCCCAACCCGTTAGCGGCACCGACCGCAGTCCCCGCTTCGACCTCGCCGAGGTCGAAGAATGGCTCGGACGCCAGGGCAAAGCACGGCATATCGCGGTGGCCGAGCGGCTGTGGCAGAGCTTTGAATCCGCAAGGGCCGGCAGTGCTGCCGAGGACGCCCTGGCCCTCACCGGCCTGCTTCTGTTCCACCTCCACCGCCACCCCGGGGCACAGAGCCCGCGGGACAAGGCGGGCCTGGTCCAGCTGATGGAGCGAGCCGAGCACACCTTTGCCGAGGCGCTCGGCGGTACGGTCGGCAGTCTCGGCGAACTTCTCAGCGCCCTTCAGTACGAGCTCGGCGCCCGGCTGCTCTCCCTCCTGGTCACGGCCGCCGAGGCCGCGACGGCCGACGGCGCGCGCACCACTTTCGACGACCTGTGCGCCCGTTTCCTGCACCAGGGCTCACGCTCCGGCCTGGCGGCCACCCCCCGTGAACTCGCCGACCTTATGGTCACCCTCGCTGGGCCGCCCACCGACGGTGCGGTCCTCGACGCCTCCTGCGGCAGTGGAACCTTCCTCCTTGCCGCCGCCGACAGGGGCGCCACCCGCGTCCAGGGCCAGGAGCTCAGCCACTCCCTCGCCCTCCTCGCCGCCCTCCGCCTGGCTTTCCGCAACACCGATCCGGTAGCGACGGCCGTCTCCTTCGACGTGCACACCGGCGATTACCTACGGCGCCCCGCGTTCCGCCCCGGGCGTGCGGCGGCCGTCGTCGGTCACCCGCCATTCGCCGACCGCAACTGGGGTCACGAAGAGCTCGTCGACCATGTGGGCTGGGAGTACGGCATCCCACCGCGCAGTGAGTCGGAACTGGCTTGGATACAGCAGGCCCTAGTCCATGCCGCTCCGGGCGCACCCGTGGTCCTCCTCCTGCCCCCGGGTGTCGCCTTCCGTCCGTCCGGTCGCCGCATCCGCCAAGAACTGCTGCGCCGCGGAGCACTACGCGCGGTGATTTCCCTCCCTGCTGGGTACGCGGCCCACTACGCACTCGCCCTGCAGATCTGGGTTCTGCGCCGCCCCGAACCGGGTGAACTTCCCCCTGCCCGCGTCCTGTTGGCAGACAGCGGGGAGGAGCAGGACCCGAGCATGCTGATCCAGGATCTCTGGGCGCGGTACGTGGCGGCAGCCGATGACGATGACTCCTCGTTCCCGGCACGCCCCGGCGTGGCTCGACTGGTCCCCGTGATGGATCTCCTCGACGACGATGTCGACCTGACTCCCCGCCGCCATCTACCCCAGTCCGCCACACTCGGTGTGAGTGCCGAAACCCTGGACGCGGGCCGCACCGCCTTGGACGAGACTCTACGCGCGCTCAGGTCCGCGCTGCCCGCCGTCGGCGCGCTCCCTGGCCTGCCGGACCTGACCGAGGCGGCGCGCGCGGGCGTCCGCGTCGCCACCCTCGCCGAGTTGGCCAAGAGCGGCGTCGTGGTGCTGCGCCGCCCCGCCCACACGGAGCGCCACCGTCCAGCTGCCGATGTCCATCGTGGACAGACCGGCTCCGCTCCGCCCCCCGCCCCTGGCCCCGGGGAGGCTCTCTTCCTCACCGCGCGAGACGTCGTGACCGGTCGACCGCCGTCCGAGATCGGTCCGGCCCCCGACGACATCGTCCAGCACCAGCCGGTGCGCGTTGGTGACGTCCTGCTGCCCGTCACCGCCCGCAGCGTCGTAGCCCGCGTCGCCACCGACGAGGATGCGGACGCCTACCCGGCGGCCACCCTTCACCACATCCGCGTGGCTAACACCGACATCCTGGATCCCTGGTACCTGGCCGGCTTCCTCTCCAGCGTGGAAGGAGCGCACCAGGCCGCCTCCACCACCAGCAGTCCCGGCTCCCACACTCGCCTGGACCCGCGCCGTGTCCGTGTCCCTCTGTTTCCCATTGACCGGCAGCGCGCGTACGGCGCAGCGTTCCGCGCCGTGGCCGACTTCAGCCGCCTCCTGCGCACGGCGCACGATATGGGGCAGGATCTGGCCAGGGATGCCACCGAGGCGGTGGCGGGGGCACTGCGCGGCCAGGGCAGTGCGGAGGCTCACGATGCACCAGCCAGTGCACGGCCCCACGTTGCTCGGTGAATCCCCGCTCTTGCCACCACCGGCCTCCGGCTCTCCCGGTGTCACGAGTTCCTCTAACCCCAACTCCCAAGATTTGTAAGGACGTACGTACGTGGTGACTGATCCGAAGGCCCAGGCAGCCGCGGAGTACGCACAGGCGACGAAGCTCGCGAACCTCATCTGGGAGGTGGCGGACTTGTTGCGGGGCGAGTACAAGCGCTCGGACTATGGCAAGGTGATCCTGCCGTTCACTGTGCTGCGACGCCTTGAATGCGTGCTGGCGCCAACGCGGAACGAGGTAGTCTCCGAGTTCAGGCGGCTGACGGCTCTGGGAAGAAACCCTCACCCATTCCTGCCAGCCAAGTCCGGCCATTCCTTCTACAACACGACGCGCCTCACGCTCGCCTCTATCGTGAGCGGCCACGAGGAAGAGAAAGCCAATCTGCCGCAGTACGTCCAGGCATTCTCACCGGATGCCTACGACGTGTTCCTGAAGTTTCGCTTCGAGGAGCAGATCCAGCACCTTGTGGACACGAAGCTCCTCCACAAGGTCGTGTCCGCTTTTGCTGGTTACAACCTTCACCCGAAGGCGATCCCCAACCACGTCATGGGGTACGCCTTCGAGGAACTCATCAGGAAGTTCTCCGAGGAGTCCAACGAAACCGCCGGTGAGCACTTCACACCGCGCGAGGTTATCCAGCTGATCACCCGCCTCCTCATCACCCCGGACCTCGGTGAACTCAAGGTCGGCAGACCCACGCGCACCATCTACGACCCGACGTGCGGCACGGGCGGCATGCTCAACGCGGGTCAAGACGTGATCCACGAGCACAACACAAAGGCCGACGTGTATGTGTTCGGGCAGGAACTCAACCCCGAGTCCTGGGCTATCTGCCGCTCCGACATGATGATCAAGAACCAGGACATCGAGCGCATTCAGCTGGGCAACACCCTTAGCGACGACAAGTTCGAGGACTTCCGCTTCGACTACATGCTCTCCAACCCGCCGTTCGGTGTCGCGTGGAAGAAGGTCCAGAAGGAGGTCGAGGACGAGCGGGACAACCTGGGGCACCGAGGCCGCTTCGGCGCCGGCACCCCGCGCATCAGCGACGGCTCGCTGCTGTTCCTCCAGCACATGATCTCCAAGATGCGGCCCGTGGAGGAGGGCGGCAGTCGCATCGGCATCGTCTTCAATGGCTCGCCGCTCTTCAGCGGTGCGGCAGGTTCCGGCGAATCCGAGATTCGCCGTTGGATTCTCACGAAAGACTGGCTGGAGGCTGTGGTCGCACTCCCCGACCAGCTCTTCTACAACACCGGCATCTCCACGTACTTCTGGATCCTCACAAACCGCAAGGACCCAGCCCACAAGGGCAAGGTCATGCTGATCGACGCCCGCGACCAGTGGGTCAAGATGCGCAAGTCCCTCGGGGACAAGCGGAAGGTGATCAGCGAGGAGCAAATCACACATGTGATGAAGCTGTATGCCGAGGGCCCAGAGATCGCCGAGAACGAATCCCACGCTTTCCACGGCAAGGTCAAGGTCTTCGCCAACGACGACTTCGGCTACCAGCGAATCACCGTCGAACGGCCACTGAAGCTGCGCTTCGAAGTCACCGAGGAGACGCTGGAGGAGGCCCGCGAGTCAAAGGGCATGATCAAGCACTTCGGGGAGGTCGGGGTCGAGCACTTCACGGATGCCCTGAAATCGCTTCTCGGAAAGACGTGGCCGGGGAAGAAGCCCGCTTGGGCGGCGGTCAACGCGGCCCTCGCCAAGGCTGGCATCCCGTGGAGCCGCAATACCGCTTTCCAGAAGGCGCTGCGCGAGGTCATCGGTGTGCGCGACCCAGAGGGCGAGATCCAGATGAAGAAGGGCGAACCGGAACCGGACCCGGAACTGCGCGACTACGAGAACGTGCCGCTGGACCAGGACGTGGATCAATACCTCAAGGACGAGGTACTCCCGCACGTGCCCGACGCATGGATCGACCACGAGAAGACGAAGATCGGCTACGAGATCCCGTTCACCCGTCACTTCTACGTGTACGAGCCACCGCGCCCGCTTGCGGCGATCGACGCGGAGCTGAGCGGGCTTGAGGCACAAATTCAAGGACTGTTGGGCAAGGTGGCGAAGTGAGCGTAATTCAAATCGCTCCGTGGCTCGCCAATTCGCACTGGCCTACGGTGCCAATTCGCCTTGTAGCGCGACTGGGGTCTGGCCACACCCCAAGCCGAAGCAAGCCCGAGTATTGGCAAGACTGCACCATTCCGTGGATTACCTTGGCTGATGTTTGGCAGCTACGCAGCAACCAAGTTGATGTCATCACAGATACGAAGGAGCAGATCAGTAAACTCGGGGAGGCAAACTCTGCCGCGGTCAGGCATCCTGCAGGCACTGTTATTCTCTCCCGTACCGCGTCAGTTGGATTTTCGGCAATAATGGGACGCGACATGGCCACAAGTCAGGACTTCGTGACTTGGACTTGCGGACCGCGACTCGATCCCCGTTTTCTGCTCCATGCACTGCGAGCGATGGCTCCGGACCTCAAGCGGATCGCAGCTGGATCCACCCACAAGACGATCTATATGCCAGACGTCGAACAGTTGAGGGTGCCCTTGCCCTCACTAGAGGAACAGCGCCGAATTGTCGATTTCCTCGACGCCGAGACAGCTCGCATGGATCAAATCTACAACCTCCGCGAACGGCAGGTGAACCTGATCGACGAATCCGCGATCTCGCGCGCCTACGCTACTGTACGCGGACAGCGCGTAGATGGTCCCCGCAAGGAAAGCGGACTCTCATGGCTCGGAACAGTCCCCGCCTCATGGCGGGTCGCGGCCGTCTCGCACCATTTCGAGGTAGAACTCGGCAAGATGCTCAATGAGGAACGGACAAAGGGGCAACATCTGTTCCCTTATCTCCGCGTCGCCAACGTGCAATGGGACCAGGTGGACGCGGAAGAGTTGGCGTATATGAATTTCCCACCGCACGAGAGACGGCGCTATCGCCTGCGCGCGGGCGACGTGCTCGTGTGTGAAGGCGGCAGCTGGCCAGGCCGAGCTGCCGTCTGGGACGGACAGGTTCCCGAGATGTTCTACCAGAAGGCGCTGCACCGCATCCGCCCTCGTGGGACTGATCTTCCGCGCTGGCTGTATTACTGCCTGCTGGTGGCCGAACGGCTCCGCGTGTTCGCAGTGCAAGGTAATGCGAGCACCATGACCCACCTCACTCGTGAGCAACTCCGCCCGCAGCGCTTTCCGTTCCCTGACCCAGCCACTCAGCGAAAGCTCATTGAGATGCTCGACGCGGCAGCGCAGACTGACCGGGAGGCTAAGGCGCTTCTCCAACGCCAACTCGATGTGCTCGCCGAACGCCGCCAGGCCGTCATCACCGCAGCGGTAACTGGTCAGCTCGACGTCATCACCGCCCGAGGAGTGGAGGCCCCGTGACCCTCGCCAACGCCCCCGCCGCCTTCGCACAGCGACGCCCCGACTCCGAGTACGCCTTTGAGCGGACCATCGTCGGGGCCCTCACCGCCTCCGGCTGGCACGAGGGCGAGCGAGGGCAGAGCGCCTACAACGCCGAGCTCGGTCTCGACACGGCCCAATTGCGGACCTTCCTCGACGCCACGCAGCCCGCCATCCTGGAGCGGCTCAAAGAGTTCACCGGCGAGGCAGATAGCCCCGAGGCCACCGACGTCGCCATGCGTGAGTTCGGCAAGCTGCTCGCCCGCGAGATCGACGCACGCGGCACGCTCGACGTGCTGCGCAATGGCGTCAAGGACCGCGGCCTGCACATTGAGCTTGCCTACTTCCTGCCAGCGCACGCCATCGCCGATAATGCGTTCCACAACTACCGGTGCAACCGCCTGACGGTGACCCCACGCCTACGCTATTCACCCGACCACACCCGTGAACTCGACCTGGTGCTATTCCTGAACGGGCTTCCCCTCGCGACGGCCGAGCTCAAGAGCTCGGCGTCCCAAAACCCCCAGAACGTCGAGGACGCGAAGCGCCAGTACCGCACCACCCGCAATCCGAAGGACCTGATCTTCGCCAAGCGGGCCCTCGTGCACTTCGCGGTCGACGAGATGCTCGTCTTCCTCGCCACACGTCTCAAGGGCGAGAAGACGCTCTTCCTCCCCTTCAACCAGGGGTCGAAGGGGCCCGGCAATCCTGGAGGCGCAGGCAACCCGCCCCTTCCCGACCGTGAGAAGGGGCCGGCTTACCGCACCGCCTACCTCTGGGAGGAGGTCTGGCAACCGGACAACTGGATGGCAATCATCAAGCGTTTCTTGCACGTCGAGGACCCGAGGAACAAGAAGGGCGCCGCGAAGAGCGGCCGGCCGCGTCGTGTGTCCGTGCACGACCGGCCCCTGATCTTCCCCCGTTACCACCAGTGGGACGCCGTCCGCCGCCTCACCGCCCACGCCGCCTACCACGGCTCGGGCCAGAACTATCTCGTCGAGCACTCCGCCGGTTCAGGCAAATCCAACACCATCGGCTGGCTCGCCCACCACCTGTCCGTGCTGCACGGCTCCGCCGAGCCAGGCGCACTCGATCCGAAAGCGGTCTCTGAGGGGCGTATCGAGGCCGACAAGCCTCTCTTCCACAAGATCGTGGTCGTCACGGACCGGACCGTCCTGGACGACCAGCTTCAGGACACCATCTACCAGTTCGACCACACGCCGGGCGTAGTCCGCCCAGTCAAGGGAACCGAAGGCGCCAAGTCTCAGCAGGTCGCCCAAGCCCTTGGTGACACCGGCACGAAGATCATAATCGTCACGGCGCAGACCTTCCCCTACATCCTCGAAGGCGTCACCGGCCTCAAGGACAAGCGGATCGCAATCATCGTGGACGAGGCTCACTCCGGCCAGACCGGCAGCTCTGTGCCAAAGATGCGCAAGGTATTGCGCGGACTCGGAGCAGAGGAGAAGGCCGGCAAGGACGAGGAGGAGTTCCTGACCTCTTCCGCTGCCGCACGCCAGATGCACCCGATGTTGTCGTACTTCGCCTTTACCGCGACGCCCAAGAAGAAGACCCTCAACCTCTTCGGCGTCACCGATCCCGACACCAAGCTCAAGCGCGGGTTCCACATCTACTCCATGAAACAGGCCATCGAGGAGGGCTTCATCCTCGATCCCCTGCGCAACTACACCCGCTATACGACCCATTGGCGGGTCGCCAAGGACGGTGCCGAAGAGATCGAGGTGGACGAGCACAAAGCCAAGAGCGAACTCGCCAAGTTCGTCTATCTCAACCCAACCACCCTCGCCCAACACGCCGAGATCATCGTCGAGCACTTCGCAGTGCACGGCCGCCGCAGGCTCGGCGGGCGGGCCAAAGCAATGGTGGTCACCCGGTCCCGGCCAGCCGCGTACGAGATGTACAAGCATCTGGTGCAGGCCACTAAGGACCTGGACTGCGCGGACCTCGGCGTGCTCGTCGCCTTCTCCGGGGAGCTGGAGGTGGAGAAGGAGATCGACGGGGTTGTCACCAAAGTCAAGGTCACCGAGGCCGAGCTCAACGGCGTTTCCGAGAAAGAACTCCCCGACGCCTTCGCCTACACCCGCGCCGACGACCGCTACGCCGCCCTGCGGACCGGAAAGCCGGGCGGCGCGCCGCTGCGCACCGAGTACCGCTTCCTCGTCGTCGCGGAGAAGTACCAGACCGGCTTCGACCAGCCGCTTCTCACCCACATGTACATCGAGAAGCCACTGACCGACGTCGCCGCCGTCCAGACCCTCTCTCGCCTCAACCGTACCCACCCACGTAAAAGCCAGGAGGATCTGTTCGTCCTGGACTTCGTCAATGACCCTGAGGACATCAAGAAAGAGTACGCCCCCTACTTCAAGGAAGCTCGCACCGAGCCTGCCGATGTCAACCTTCTCTACGGTTCCCAGCGCAAGGTGATGGCCCACCAGTTGCTGTACGAGGACGAGATGGATGCCTTCGTCCGGGCCCTGGCCACGGCGCAGGCGGCCGACGGGTCCGCCACCGTCGGTGAGCCGGGCGCCCGCCGCTGGGAGAAAGCGCACGCGGCCCTCTACCGCCACACCGACGCCGCCCGCGCCCGCTTTGTCGAGCGCCAGGAACAGAACGGTGAGGCCGCCGAGGAGTTTCGCGCCGACCTGCGCGCCTTCCTACGCCAGTACGGCTTCCTGTCCCAGCTCATGCCGCGCGTCGACATCGGCCTCGAACGTCTCTACCTCTACGGCAAGCATCTCGCCAACATCTTGCCACCGCCGCCGTACGACCCCTCCCTCGACGTAGGGGAGATGGACCTCACTCACATGCGGGTCACGAAGGTAGGTGACTACGACATCAGCCTCACTGACGCGGACGTCGAAGACCTCGGCCCGTACGGTGCCGAAGGCGCGGGCAGCCACCGAGACCCAGACAAGGTCCTCCTCTCCGAGCTCATCGAGGAGTTCAATGTCCGCCACGGCCTCGGGCTGAACGAGGCTGACCGCGTGATGTACGAAGAGCGCATCGTCGCCGCAGCAGAAGATCCGGATCTGGAGGATGCCGCGCTTGCCGCCCGGAACGAGGGCGACTTCGAGCATCCCTTCAACAAGAGATTCCGTGACATCATGATCGAACGGGCCGAGGCGGACACCAAGTTCACCGAACGCTACTTCTCCGACGCAGAGTTCCAGGGGCAGCTGCTCCAGGAGGCCCGCACGGCCGCATACCGTCTGATCCGGCGCCGCCACAACCTCCCCGACACCCGCTGAGCCTACTGCGTGGGTACGGCGAAGGGACGGCCGCCAACAGATGCCCACCGAGCGCCTCTCCGCGTGTACCTTCCGATCATCCCTCCGTCTCTTCCTCGGTGGCCAGCCACTCCATGGCCATGTCGTACAGGGACTTCTTACCGCCGACGACCCAGCGTGCCGGCCCTTGCACAGCAGTGGGGGACTGTTCCCAGCCGGCTAGCTCCCAGATCCTGTTGACAAGGCCGCTCGCCGAGTAGGAGGTGCCGTCGTAGGCCCACACCAGCGGCTTGGAACGGTCGTTCGTCCAACTCGCTTGCTCCCTGCGGGGGTCGGCGGTCAGCCAGTCCCGTACCTCCTTCTCTTCCGTACTGTTCAGCGGTACGTACTGGACGGGAGTGCCCTCTGCCAGGAGCCGGGCGGTCACCAGGGTCGGTACCGCGTTCGGTCGGCGTGGGCGGCGCGGCTGCGGGATGGACGGTTGGTAGGTCTCGGGGACCTCCGAAACGGGCTGCCCCGCCCGCACCATTGGCAGGACAAGGCCGACGAGTTCCTTGCAGCGGTCCTCGTTGGTGAAGGTGCTGGTGAGGAAGGACTGCGGCCCGTAGACCGTGTCGATCTGGTGGATGAGCCAGTCCACGACGGGTCTGACCAGGTCCGGGACGCGAGCGAGGAGGGGCGCGAGGTCGAACTTCGGGTCGTCGACGTCCTCCAGATCGGGGGCGAGGAGTTGGAAGACCACATGGCTGACGAGCAGGTCGCCGCGGAGCGTCGTGTCGGCCGCCCGGCCACGTACTTGCTCGTGCAGCCGTTCCAGCGCCTCGCCGACCTCACGGTGGACCAGGACACAGCGCCAGATACGCAAGGCGCTCGGCTCCTCACCGAACAACCGCGCGTAGTTCCCGAGCCGACCGCTCTCCCAGAGCAGGTCCGTCGACCTCTTGGCGCGAACCGCCAGTTCCGGCGTGCGGTGTGCACAGGCCAGGGCAACAGCTGCATCTGCCACCGAGCAGCCTGCTTCTGGCGCTGGGTCGGCCTCGCCACGCTTGTACACGTACTGCTTCCCCAGGGACAGGTCGAAGTCCTCACGAATGCGCGCCTGGGTGTCATCCAGGGCGATGAAGTCCCTTAGCGATACGTCGTTCTGGGTGTTGGTGGTCTGTGTAATGCGTTTCGCGTAGGTGGCCCGCTCATCACCGAGGTCGCCCAGTGCGATCACCCGGACGCTGACATCTGCATCTTCGACGGTGTCCGGTGTCAAGCTCTGTGCCTCGTGTATCGAGGTGACGGTCTGGGCGCCGTTGACGACGCTGACGTTGCCCAAGATCAGGTCCACCGGCTCATCGGGGCGACGCCGGCCGATCCAGCGCTCTTCGATGCTGTCGCACAGCACCGTGATGCCGTTATTGAAATACCAGAAGTTGTCGGGCTCTTCGGCCAGTGTCTTCTGGATGCCCGAGTTGATCGGGGTCAAGCCGAGAGAGTTTCGGATGTTCTGCGAAAACAGGCGGTGACCGTATGCGTCATACCATCCGGCCACTTCACCAGCCGCAACGGTGCCCTGGAAAGCGGTGAACGGCGTATCGCGCTTGATCCACTTCTGCATCCGCACGATGACGTCCACCGGGGCGGGCGAGCGGTCGTCCTTGAGCTGCTCCAACAGCTCACCCGCGCCCAGGAGCTCATAGTCGAGCATGGGGCCGTGCCCGTGATGGTCCTCGACAGTGCGGTCCAAAACGTCCGTAGCGTGCTTGCTGAGCGGGTCGTCCCCAACGAGTGCGATCACTAGGTGGATCTTCAGGCGGGCATCCGCCAGCGCGGAGTCCAGTTGCGCGGTGAAAGGCCGCAGCTTGTCGTTGAACACGTCGAACTTGCGCTGCTCCAGCAAGCTGAGCCCGTCGACCAGCGCGAGGGCCGCAGACTGATTGAAGCCCGCGTTCCCCCGGTCGTTCCACTTCGCCTGGACGAGCCACACCTGGGCTCCATCGGTGACCGCGACTGCGTCGAGCCCGCCGTCGTCGTACCCATCGATGACAGCCTTCGCACACGTCTCGTGGTCCAGGCCGGTCTTACGGCGTAGCGCCGTCGCTGCTACTGCCCGTGACAGCCATGCGCGCTCTCGGTCGCGGCCCGACATCTGTTCAAGTCCGGTCTCGTCGATGAGTCCCTGATAGCCCCGCTTGAGTCCCTCCTCTATCTGGTGCAGCTCCTGACTCGTCGTCCTCGACGGTCCCCGCCCCGTACCGCTCACGCTTCCCCCAGCTCCTCGTTGCCACCCCGAGTTGTGCCCTGGGCCAGCGTAGCCCGGCACCTTCACTCACCTTGAGCAGCAACCAGCTTCTGCATGAACCTGACGTACTCTCATTGAAAGACGGGTGCCCCATGACGTCGGGAGGACGCCACCACATGACCAGGGGTCGGACCAGACGCATCGCCGACCGGTACGAGTTGAACGCGCTGCCGATGCCCGGCGGCATGGGCCTGGTCTGGGAGGGATATGACATCGTCCTCGACCGGCCCGTGGCCATTAAGCAGATCCGCGTCGAGAAGGCTCGCACACCCGCCGAGCTCGCTGTGCTGGTCGGACGGTTCCGGCGGGAGGCCCGTGTAACGGCGCAGATCGAGCACCCGGGGGTGCCCGCGGTCTACGACGCGGCCATCAACCAAGCCGCTGACTCGCCCGACAAGGCGGCAGAATTGTATGTAGTAATGCAGCTGATCCGGGGCATGGACTTACGGGACATCCTCGCCCAGCAGGGCCCGCTGCCCGTCGAATGGGCGGTCGCTGTAGCCGCGCAGATCTGCTCCGTACTGTCATACGCGCACGCCGTGCCCGTCGTTCATCGGGATCTGAAGCCGAGCAACATCATGATCGACGGCAACGGGGCCGTGAAGGTCCTCGACTTCGGCGTGGCCGCTGCCTTCGGGACCGACACGGCCCAGCTGACCGAAACCGGCCGCCCAGTCGGCACCCGCGACTACATGGCCCCCGAGCAGTTCCTCGGTGTCGGCGTCAGCCCTCGCAGCGACCTCTACACTCTCGGCTGCGTCCTACACGAGATGCTCGCCGGGCGCAAAGCGTTGTGCGGAGCCGGCGATGCCGCGCTGCGGCACGTCCACGACAACCCCGAACCACTGCGTTCCCTACGGCCCGACATCCCCGTTGAGCTGGAACGGCTCGTCCTGGACCTCCTAGAGAAGAATCCCGACGACCGCCCCGCTGATGCGCATGCCGTCCATGACCGACTCGTCCCCCATCTCCCGTCACCCGGCACCAGTACCGCACCGCCGGGCCCGCCCGGCCTGGCGGATCCGACCCTCCCCTATCGCGCTCCCCTCGCTCCCAAGAGCCGACCAGCCATACGCACCGGCCCTGGACCGGCGCGCCCCGCAACGCCCACCGTTCTGTCCGACGCGTTCCTCCAGGAGGGAGAGGAGGAAGCGGTGCGACTGTTCGAGGAGGGGCGCTTCACGCAGGCCGCTCATGTACTTGAGGAGTTGCTCGACCAAGCCGATCAACTCGACCCGCGTTTGCCAGAGACCCGGCGCATCCACGCGGGTGTCCTGCTCGCAGGAGAAGATTTCCGCCGCGCTCTCGGCGCGTTCCGGCATTTGGCAGCTGAGGCGAAAGACGGCAGTGAACTCCGTGAATACCGCCAGCACATCGCGCTGTGCCTGGCAGCACTCGGCGAGCATGAGCAGGCACTGAAGGAGTATCGCTCCCTGTTGCGAGACGCTCCAGACTCCGAGGCGGTCACGCTTCGGCAGAAGATCGCCGACCTTTTGTTGGCGTTGCATCGTGCAGGCGAGGCGGCCGACTTGTTGCGAAGCCTTGTGCGCGAGTTCCCTCCAGAACACCCCGCCGCAGTGCGCTCCCGCGAGCTACTCGACCGCATCCAGTTCGCGGGAGGATCCGCCGATTAAGGAGCTGGCGTCCCTACTGACCTGGCCTCACTGGACCTCGTAGGACGACATCCCTTCGAGCGGGGGCACCATCGTGGCACGCTGTGAACCCGGTCCTTCTCACCGCGCGCGTTGTCACTCTGCCTTCAGCTCGTCCCAGCCCCCTCCTTCGCCCCAGTAAGGTCCGAAGTAGACGAACGAGGTGAGGATCGATTATGACGGCTGATCACGAGTACGAGGAAGAAGACGAGCGTGAAAGCACCGAGTCCCTGATCGCGGACTGGCAGGCCCATGTCGCGCACCTCCAGCGGACTGGAGACAAAGTAAGGTGGCTGCACGCGGAGTTGACACCGTGGCATGGCGTGCGGGATCGCGCTGACGAGTGGGACTGGATCATGAGGGAGTTCTCGGAGGCGGCCTCAGGTGCCCACAAAAGCGACTTCGAGAGTCTGATCCTCCAGACCGTGGAACTGCACAATCGCGGCGCCGGAGTCCTCAATCCAGATCATGGACCGAATCCGGTCCCGTCCCCCTTCGTACGGCACATGCCCGCAGACCAAGCCGAGATCGAAGCCAAGCGCATGCAGCGTCAGGGCCGCCATGTCGTCACGTATCAGGAACACATCCGCCAATGTCTAGATCACTTTGTCCTGACGTGGACAGCCCTCATTGACGGCTGTTCGATCTGCGACTGGGACATGATCGACGACGAGTTCCCCAAGCTCGCTCTACTTGCGGAAGAAGCAAAACGCGCCCACAGCATCTGGTCGTCCTTCGACCGATAGAGCGCCACATGTCGCTGTGCCGCTCGGCTTGCGGCCTCAAGCTGAGCGGCCATCTCCCGGAACACGGCGGGGACTCAAAAACGCTCGCGAAAGGACATCCCCCCGAGCCGCGTCTTCGGTAGATGGACTGACATCGTCACGACGGGCGAATCTCCGCAGGCCGCAAGGGTACGTCACGACCAGCCCTTGATTGCGGCCCCTGCCCAGGACTCGAACCTGCGGCCAGCGATAGGTCCAGCCCGTCTATCGGAACCTGGGGGTGTCTCTTCCCGATAGCGGTTGGGTGGGTGTCTCCCGCAGAGTTCCCTGCGGTTGTGCTGCCGTCGCCTCTCTGCGGTGACGAAGGTGTCTCCCGGCAGCGTTCCCTACTGCCGCTGGAGAAGGGATATGGCGTCCTCAACGCGACCGAGGTCGATAAGGTGACGGGCCAGCTCCTGGCTGTTGGCGGGGGTATACGGCTCGAGTACGGTGACGGCCTCTTCGGTCCGACCGACTCCGGCGAGCAGGTCGGAAATCGTCCAGGCCGCATACCAGGTGTCACCCTGGGGGTGTGCCTGTGCCTGCTCGATCGCTTCGTCGAGCCAGCCGCAGGCGGCCATGAGGTGAAGCCGCGGCCTGAAGAACTCCCATTCCTCCTCGCCGTCATGGCGCGCCTTGAGGGCGTCAAGGTAGGCCAGGCCCTCCTGGGCGCGGCCGTGGTCGGCGTACAGGGTGCACAGCGTGTCGATGATCCAGTCCTGCGTGCCGCCAGGTGATTCCGCGAGCGTGCGCATCACCTCGATCGCCTCGTCACGGCGACCGTGCCGGGTCAGAAGCTGAGCCAGTTGCACCGCGCTGTGATGGTGGTGGACTGGCGAGTCGTCCGTCTGGCGGTACACGGCGATCGCGCCTTCTATGTCACCGTGCTCCTCCAGCACCTCGGCGAGGCGTTGTGAGGCGTGCCCGTGGTCGTCGGACGCCGCGTACGCTCGGAGTTCCTCGAGCCGCTCGTGCCGCGCCAACAGATCGGCCAGCTGGTCGTGGTTGTTGACGGAGGTGATGTTCCGGGTGTGCAGCAGGGCGATCGCTTCGTCGATGCGGCCCTGGCGTTCACGGACCGTGGCGAGCAGGCCGATGGCCGTGTCCGGGTCGAGGCCGCTGCAGCACCACGGGCTGTCGCACCGGTGCCCGGCGGGGATCCTGGCGGCCAGCAGCGCGGCGATGTCCTCGTCGCGGCCCATTCCCTCGGTGATGTCGACCAGGGCGGTGGCAAGGACCCAGTCCTCGATTCCGGCACTCAGCAAGGTGACCGCTTCGTCGCCGCCTTCCTGCCGGGCCAGCAGGCGCGCAAGGAACTCGAGCGGGTTCCCTCCGAACGCCGCGTACGGCCGGCTCAGCGTGATCGCCTCCGCCGCACGGCCCCAGCTCTCCAACAGCTCCGCCTGGGTCCGGGCAGCCGGCCACCAGCCCGTGGCAACGTATGGAGCGAGCACATCCAACGCCTGCGCCTGTCGTCCCTGGTAACCGAGCAGCCGCGCCCACTCCCGCGCACAGAACCATTCCCCGCGGCCCGCCTGGAACTTCACCTCCTTGCCGTGCCCCAGCTCAAGAAGCCTGGAGACCAGCGGTGGAGGAATGCAGCCGGACAACATCCGGGCCCTGTAGTCAAGATCAGCAGCGTCCATGACAGCGCACCATAGCCACTGCCCCGCCATCGGCTTGCGGCCCCCAACGGGGTGGCAGAACCACGCCACGCCCCCACGGACCCGGGTTGACCACGGGCCGTCCCTCTTGATCTTCAACGCCGAACGAACAAGCCCGACGGCAGCGGTCCGGTCGTCGCGGGCAAGCTCCTGGCCCGCAAGCGCCCCCACCTGATCCCGGTCTACGACAGGCGCGTCAAGCAACTCTTCAAGCGGCCGAAGACCGATCGCTCCTTCTGGGCCTCGCTGGCAGCGGCCCTACGGGCGGACAACGGCGCCTTCTACGACCAACTGGTCCATCTTCGCGACGAGGCGGGTATCGGAGAGGACATCGGCGTCCTGCGCGTATGCGACGTCATCGCCTGGATGCAGCAAGGCGGGCAGAGCCTGGCTGCAGCGACCTGAGCTGCCACGGGCGCGTATCCCGGCCACGCAACGCACGCGTCGGGCTCCTCGCCGACCTCCGACGCAGACCCTCTGCCGGTCTGCAACGGGGCTGGGCTGCTTGCGCGCAAGACGGAGCGACGCCCCAGCGCGGAAGGCCACGTCTTGGGCGACAGCCCCGCCCTTGACCACAGCTCCCGCCCCGGCCAAAAACCTATGGTGAAGCCGCGACCGCCTACCGCTCCAACCGGACAACCGTCTCGATCACCAGCTGCCCACTCCCGACTACCGGCTCCCCCCGTTCCCATGTTCTGTGTCCCCCGCCGGGGGTTCGAACCTGCGCAGTGCGAGAATTGCAGGGGCCGTAATCACCATGTCATTCAACTCGCGTTTTCGGCAGATGCATCGACATAGTCACAACGAGCGAATCTCTGCAAGTCACAGGGGGTGCGTCACGACCAGCCCTTGATTGCGGCTCCTGCCTGGGACTCGAACCTGCGGCCAAGGGCTCATCGCTGACAGAGTGGGAGCCCCGCTCCACCAGGCGTCTCGCCTTCGAACGCGGCACATCGACTTTCGCCGGGCGTCGCCTGAAGGCCCAGGTTCGCCAACTACTGGCACCACATGCCAGCGTAGGCTCCCACCATGCCGATCATTGAATACCGGGGCGAGGCTGCCGCTGATCGGCCCGCCTGGTGGGCTGCCGCTGCGCCCCCAGCACGCGCGGCAGCAGTAGGCCGGCACCGCAACGCCCGTATCACGTGGGGCTGACAATCGCAGAGGCAGTCGAACAACTTTCGGTCGGCCCGGTCCAACACGCATGCGTTGGTCGTACGAGATGCGGTGTGCGAGCAGGCACACGCACGACCCTGGCCTGCGGGATCCCAGTAGAGGCGGCTTGGCCGGATTCCGTCGCCTCTCAACGATCCGCGACCGATGCTCCGCAGAAGGAATCAGCCATCAAGCAGGCGCTGGTCATCAGTGCTGGCCTGGGCCGAAGGGGAAAGCGTTGCCCGCCAACGACAACACCATCACCGCACTCACCCAGCGTCGCATCGAGCTGGCCCAACGGGCGGGCAGCGACTGGCGATTCTCCGAGAGCCTCAAGGAGCTCAGCGAGGAAATGGCCCAGGAATACGCGGGGCGCGCCCTGGTGGAGCTGATCCAGAACGGGCACGATGCCATCGGCCCGGACGGCCAAGGGCGCATCGGCGTCCTGCTCGATCTGGGCACGCCCGGCCCCGAGGGAGACGTAGAGCACCGAGGAGTGCTCTACGTGGCGAACGACGGCACCGGGTTCACCGAGGACAACTTCCGGCAGATCATCGAATTCGGGCTGTCCGGTAAAGGGCCTGGCGAGGGCATCGGCAACAAGGGGCTCGGTTTTCGCAGCGTGCTCCAGTTGACCGACTGGCCTGAGATCTACTCCAAGTCCGATGCGGGCTCGGTCGGCTTCGACGGTTTCTGCTTCCGCTTCGCGACCCCGAAAGACGTGCACGCCCTGGTGAAAGACGCCGAGGCTGCCTCATGGGTGATCGACAAGGTGTCGCCGCTGGCGCTGCCCGTGCCCGCCAACGTCACGGACCCGGCCCTCGACGAGTTCGCCGCGCAGGGATTCTCGACGGTGGTCCGCCTTCCCCTCCACACGGAGAACGCCGTCGCCGCGGCGCTCGACCAAGTCGTGGGGTTGGTACGTGCGCAGGCTCCGCTGCTGCTCTTCCTCGACCGGATCACCGCCCTGACCGTGGAGACGCAGCGGGACGGCGAGGCAGACACGGAGCGTCATGTGCTGACCCGATCCGAGCGGCAGCCGTCCTGGGCCACCGCGGTGGCCGACGGCGGATGGATCACCGAGGTGGATCTGAACGAGGCCGGCCGTTATCTGCTGGCACGTAGGAGCGTCGCCGCCGACACGCTGCACACGGCCATCGAGCGGAGCATCTCGGGCGACGAGATCCACAAGAAGTGGCGAAACTGGCAGGGCGACACATGGGTGGGTATCGCGCTACGCCTCGACCGCGACCTCGATGACGGCTTGATGTACACGTTCCTGCCCATGGGGACCGAGACCCCTTCGCGCTTTCCCGGTCACGCACACGCGCCGTTCTTCACGAAGATGGCCCGGTTGCACCTCAATGACTCGGTGGCACTCAACGACTTCCTCTTCGACGAGCTGGCCGCCCTCTGTCTCGACACCGCGCGGCACCTGCGCGCCCACGCTCCCCGGACCCTCGCTGTACGCCTGGTGCCCGACGCAGTGTCCTGGACACGGCTCGACCGGATCAACGCCGCCGCGAACGGCGCGTTGGCCGACGAAACGGTGGTTCCCCTCGCCGGCACCGACGAGGACGGGTGGGGTTCCCTGCGGGAGTCCTTCGCCTGGCCCGACGACGGCGTCCCGTGGAAGGTCATGACGGCAACGGCGCTGGCCGCCACCGGCGCCCGGATCGTGGACCCAGGTGTGGGAGCCGTACGCCAGAAGAGGATCGACGCCCTGCATACCAAGCTGCTCGACGGACAGCTCATGCGGGCGACGGCGCGCACCAAGGCCGTATGGGCCGAGCACCTGGCCGCGAATCTGCACCGTGGGACAGCGGCTCGCGTGGGCCTGGAATGGGCCGACCTCTACGACGACCTGGCTCAGGCCTTCCGGACGGAAGGCGGCACCGAGCTGCGTAACCGCAAGATCGTCCTCGACCACAACGGTGAACTGCGGAGGACCTTGGGCGGCGAGCCCGACTCGGGAAGGAAGGAGGAGAGCGTCTTCTTCGCGCCGGAAGGATCCGGCGCGGACGCGGCTGCCCGCGTCCCGAGCGACCTGCGAGCCCTGCGACGACGCGTCGTCTTCACGCATCCCGGCATCGCCTGGCGTCCGTCGGGCCAGGGTTTCCTCGAAGGCAATCGCCTGATCCGCCCGTACCAGATCGACCGTATCCTGGACGCGCTGCGTGACTTGCTCGCCCACCGGCCTTCCGCCGCGCTCTGCCGAGATGCCCTGGTCTTCGCCTACCGTCAGTACCCGCACCTCGGCCAGGCTCAGCGCGGACGACTCGCCGCCATCGGTTTCCGGGTGCCCGTGCGGGACGGCGGTTGGGCCAAGGCGGCCGACTGCCTGATGTCTCCGCAGTGGGGCACCGAGGGCGCCCAACTGCTCACGCGTTTCCTGGACACGGGCGGCAGCGCCGTCCCCGAACTGGCCGCGCTGCGCCAACGTCTGACAGCCGCCCCCGACGGCTGGCCCGTGCGAGTGACGGTTCCCAAGACGTGGCGCGAGTTCCTGCTGAACATCGGCGTGCGCGACGGGTTGCCCCTCGCAGAAGTCACGTTCCCGTCGTACGAAGGCAGGGAACTGCAGCCGTGGCGCCTCGCCCGCCGCTTTCCGCTCTCCGGCGCCGTCGCCAAGGCCTGGGACGGGGACGTACGGCAGGGATGGTCGTCAGGCAACCACCCCTATACGCCCTACGCCTTCGATCGGGGAGTGTCCCACCTGCCGGGTCTGGAGGCGGTGGAGGAGCTCAACGACGCGAGCCGCCGTCTGTTCGCCGACATGATCCTGCACGGGCTGCGGACATGGCCCGAGAGCGCGCTCACGGTAGGCGTTCGCCGCCCGAGCGCCCGGCACAGCAACTACCAGGACCCGCACACCTGGCCCACCCCTGTGGCCTCCTTCCTCCGCCACATGCCCTGGCTGCCGGTCGAGGACAGCGCGGAGGGCCACCTCTCCTTCGTCGCGCCCAGCCGGGCCTGGTACAGCGGCGACGCCGAGCTTCCGCCCTTCGTCCCACAACTTCCCCTCCCGGTCCGGCGTCTGCTCGGTGAGAAACGCACACTGGAACGGCTGCGCAGGCTGGGACTGCGTCTGTGGGACGAGCCCGGCGACTCGGCTGCGGCGGTGCAGTACCTCGGAATACTCCTGGCCGACGGCCATGTGCCGGGCCGTTTCGCCGCCCGATTCAAGAGGCACTACCGGCAGGCGTGGCAACACGCGGCTGCCTCCGGGACATGGCCCTGGGACGACGAGGAGACCGTGCGTCTGGCCGTGGTACAGGGGAGCGCGCTGCGCGCGCACGCGGTGTCGGACGCGGTGTCGGACGCGGACATCGACGAGGAGAGTGGGGAGCCCGCGGACTCGGGCGCACGCGCCGTCTACATCATCGACGAGGTCGCCCCGCTGAAGGAATCCCTGGTCGAGCTGGCCGGGCATCCCGTTCTCGTCGCCGCTCCCGAGCACGGCAAGGACATCGCGCGGCTACTGGAGCGACGCGGGGTACCCGTTCGCAGGCTTTCCACGACGGAATTCCACGTCCGCGCCGCAGACGGCGAGTTGATCACCCCGACCAGCGGCCGACCGCTGCTCACGGACGACAGGGAGTGGCTGGTCACCCTCGTCGCACTCGTGCTGGAACTGAAGTCGGGAGCGTTCACACGGCGCAGCGAACAACGGGTCCGCAGCCTCTTGGACCTGCTCCACCTCATCCGCGTCGCGTCAACCGAGGAGGTCGAGATCCTGGTCGCCGGCCACCCTGCGGCGCCCCCGCCAACAGCACGCGCCCTGGCCCTGCCGCATCCGGAGCACCCCACTGTCGTGGTGTGGACCGGTGACGACGGTCGTAGCGAACTCCAGGCATGCGCGCCGGCTGTGGCCCAGCTTCTCGGCAACCCCTCCCTGCAGGACGCGCTCGAACTGGCTCTGATGAAGGTGCAGCAGCAGCTCGGCGGCACACCACCGGACGACGTCACGGACGTGGACGACCGCACGCTCGCGTTCGCGCTCGACACGACTGAGGAGAAGGTCGCGGAGGTACGCCGCGGGCTCACTGGCGAACTCACCACACTCGTACGTCGGTTGCGACCTGTCCTGGTCTGCGCGGCGGGCCCCGACCGGGCTGCCGCCGTGGATGACGACCTGCGCCGCTGCCGCTCCGAGGAGGCGCTGCTCGATGTGATCGACCGGTATCGGGCCACATCGCGGATCCCCGCCCGCGAACTGCTGGACCTCATCCACGAGCACCGCTCCCTCGCCGACCTGCGAGACGCTCTCGGCCTCGACTTCCGTGCCTTCAACGCCGCGCTCAAAGCGATCGGCCCGCCCTACCGCCCCCTGGCCCATCCCGATCTGCACGAGCGGGCTTTCGACGACTTCGTGCGCGCCCATGCCGGCACCATCCTGGACCGGCTGAGGGAGCACTACACCCCCCTGGCCGCGAACGGCCACGACGTGTCCGGGTACGCCCGGGCACGTCACTTCGAAGGACTGGCCCCCGACCCGTCGTGGTTGCCCCTGTTCAGGGTGCCGACGACGACGATCATGCGCGAGCATGTCCGCGCGTGGCTGCGCGCTCAAGGATGCGAGGAAGGCGTTTCGGACGAGCTGGGCGAGGACGGCCCGCACCGTCCTGCCCTCAAGCCGGTGGGGGAACTCCGAGCGGCCAACGCCGCCGGGCTCGACGCTCTCGTCCCCGGCCTCGTCCCGCTGGTGAAGGCGTGGTGTCGCGTCCACGAGGTGCCGGTGCCCGCAGCCTGGCTGCAGGCACCTCTCATGCACGCCAAGGACAGCCTTGACCGCTCCGGCTTGGCCGACCTGCTCCTCCTCACCGATGTTCAGTTGCTGCGGGCCATCTCCCGAAGCCTGGGCTGGCCCCCGGCCATGCCCCTGACCGCCGACGCGGCCCGGCTCGGTCTGTCCCCGGCGGATCTGGCCGCCTCGACGCGCCGGCGATCTGGTGGGGCCACCCTGTCCACACCCACGATTGCCATCGGCAACACCGAAATCCCCGTCGGCCGCGACCAGTTGGCCCGGATCGCCGAGCTGGCGCACAGCAGCATCGACGAAGCCCTGCTGAATCAACCCGCGACGACACGGCTCACGCCCATGACGTCGGTCGCTCGATTTCACAGCGCCCGCTCCACCGCTGCCGGCCTCGGTCTCCCGCGTGTCCCCCGCCCCACGGACGACCAGCGGGAGGCGATCGGCCTGGTGGGCGAGGTCGTGGCGCGCGCCTGGCTGAACCGCAGACACCAGGTCGTTCACTGGCGTTCGGGCTATGCCGCTCTTCTCGGCAGCCCCGGCGAAAGGGCAGCCGCCTCGGACGCCCATGGCTACGACTTCGAGGTCTCCTGGCGCAAGACCTCGCTGTTCTACGAGGTGAAGGCCCTGTCCGGCGCCTGGACGGGATCACCGGACGATGGCGAGTACGAGTTCGAGCTGGGGGCCTCGGAGCACCGCGCGGCGACCGCGCACGCCTCCACCACGCGCTACCGCATCCTCCTCGTGACCTCAGCCCTGGACCCCACGTCCCGCCGTTTGTTCGAACTACCCAATCCGGTCTCGCCCAGAGGCAGGGACTACTTCCGCATCGTGGGCCACGGCCTGCGCCTGCGCTGCGCCCCCGGCCGGTAACACGGCCCCGCACCTCGGCGGACAGGCAGCACCGCTTGCATACCCGCCAAGATCCGACTCGCCAGCAAAGCCGCCCCGGCGCCAACCCACGCACCGCCGGGGATCGAACCTGCCCAACGCCAAACGGCCCCACCTGGGACATTCGCCAAGGTGGGGCCGTACCGACGGACGAGTCGGGCTGTGCGACGGAGCTGTTCCGCCCGTTGCCAATCAGGCCACCAGGTGGACCGACCGCTGTCGTACAACTGGACGCCACCGATCCGTTCGCCGACACCGACGCGGAGTGGTTCCGGCTGGCCACCGCGCACGGGCTGTTCGGCGAGGACGGCGGCTTCCTGGTCACGCTGGGGCACGGCGGCTGTTTCCGGGTCCGGCTCGGGAAGGATTGGCGGCTCGCCGAGGTCCTGCGGAATCAGCCCCGCTGCCCGGAGTTCATGACGCTCTCCTCGGACGGGAAGACACTGATCGGCGTCACCACCGAGGAATACGAGATCTGGCTGATCGTGGTCGACGATGTCCCTGCGTACCAGGAACAACGGGCCCTGAGACTGGCGCGGGAGGAGAGCGAGAAGGAGCGGGAAGCGGCCTGGGACGGGCTGTTCAGGCTCCGGATTTCACAGCAGACATGGGAGCGGTGGGCGGTGGGGCTTCTGTCCAACGCCTCTCTGCCCGATGACCTCCGGCTCGACCTCGTGGTACGCACCGGGAGGTACTACGGCCGCGAGCTGCCCGCCGACCTGATCGACCAGCTGATCGTCCACCCGGACTGGAAAGTGCGCAGCGCGCTGGTCGACACCGGTACCAACCAGCTGACGCCCGGCCAGTGGAGCCGCCTCGTCCTCTCCGAGGAGAACGACCGCCGCCGCTGGGCCCTGGTCAGCATCACCGTCGACTACGGCGCGACGTTCACCACCGCCGCTTACGAACGTCTCGCCGCCGATCCCGTCCCGCGTGTCCGTGCCGAGGCCGCCGCACTGACGGGCCTGCCAGTCACCGTGGCCCGCGCCCTCCTCACCGACCCCGAGTCTCAGGTCCGACGGTCCGCCTACCCCGCGGCCTGACCGGACCTCGACGCCGACGAGCGCCGCGCGCTCCTCACCGACGCCGACCCCGGCGTCCGCGCCGCCGCCCGCCGGCTGCACCACCGTGAACAGCCGGTCACACTCCGCGGCTTCCAGAGACGACTCGCCACATAAGACCTCGCCGTCGCCATGAACTTCAACCACTCCCAGAAGATCGCGACAGCCCACGCCATCACTGACCTGCTGGCTGCCAAGGAGGTCGACACCCGCGACGATCTCCACGCATGGCTCGACCACCAGGCCAATCGCGCCGCTCTACGCACTGTGAAAGGGGTGGGACCAAAGAGCGTCGACTACATCAGCAATCTCGTCGGCCGTTCGCAGGTCGCCGTCGACGTACATCTACGCACCTTCGCCGCGGATGCCGGCGTGCCGCACCTCTGCTACGAGGAGCTGCGAGCCGTGTACGAGGAAGCCGCCGCACTTATCGGGCACGACCAAGGCGGACTGGAACATGCCGTCTGGCGGTACAGGTCGGGGGCCGTGTAGCCACCACTCCTGCACCAGCCTTCTGAAAGCCGGAAGTCTGCGCTCTGCTGAACAGCTGGGGCGGGGAAGGCGACGGCGGGGGGATACGTGGAGTTCTACAGGCCTCGAGCAACTTTCCGCCGCCTAACGGGGTAAGCCCGCGAAAGACCGGAAAGGGCCTCCGTAGCAGATCAGAGGCCCTTTCCAACGTAAAACCGCAGCTTGCGGCAGGTGAGTCAGGCTATACGCCGGGTTCTGGCCCCTTTGAGGACGTGCCATAGACCCGATCCCTCTCGCCCCCTGAGGTACGCCGCCGATGAAGGACTGTCAGTCCTCGTCTGGCGTCAGCCGCAGCGAAATGCTGTTGATGCAGTACCGCTGGTCGGTCGGGGTCGCATACCCCTCCCCCTCAAACACGTGGCCCAAATGCGACCCACACCGCGCACACCGCACCTCGGTCCGCACCATCCCATGTGAACGGTCGGACACCAGTTCCACCGCATCCGAGTTGCGTGCATCGTAGAAGCTCGGCCAGCCGCAGTGGGAGTCGAACTTCGTCTCCGAGGTGAAGAGCTCGGCACCGCAGGCGCGACAGGAGTAGACGCCCTCGGTCTTGGTGTCGGTGTACTCGCCGGTGAAGGCCGGTTCGGTGGCCGCTCGGCGCAGGACGGCGTACTCGGAGGGCGTCAGCTCCTCGCGCCACTGCTCGTCCGGCTTCTCGACGTCGTACGACATGAGCCTCAGCCCCTCACTGCTGCGACAGGTGATCCAGAATGCGCGGGCCCAGGTCGGTCACGTCGCCCGCGCCCATGGTGAGAACGAGATCACCGGGCTTCGCCATTCCCGAGATCACCGCGGGGACCTCCGCCTTGTCGTGCAGGGCGGTGACGTCGGCGCCGGCCGCGCGGGCCGCGTCGACGATCAGCTCGCTGGTGACCCCGGGGATGGGGTCCTCGCGGGCCGGATAGATGTCGAGGACCACGGACTCGTCCGCGAGGGCCAGGGACTCGCCCATCTCCTTGCCCAGCTCCTGGGTGCGGGAGAACAGGTGCGGCTGGAAGACGACGAGGATCCGGGCGTCGCCCGCGGCGGCGCGCATGGCCTCCAGGTCGGCGGTCATCTCCGTGGGGTGGTGCGCGTACGAGTCGATGACCTGCACGCCGGCCGCCTCGCCCTTGAGCTGCAGCCGCCGCTTGACCCCGGTGTACGCGGCCAGCGCGGGCGCCAGCTCGGCGGCCGGGACGCCGAGGGCCACGCCCGCCGCCAGCGCGGCCACCGCGTTGTGCGCGTAGTGGCGGCCGGGGACGGAGACCGTGAAGGTGAGCTCCGTCCCGTCAAGGACGACGGTGACCTCGCTCTTCAGTCCCTGCGGGACGACGGACAGGATGCGGACGTCGGCGTCCGCCGACTCTCCGTACGTCACCGTCCGCACCGCACCGGCCAGGCGCGCGGTCAGCTCGCGGGCGCCCTCGTGGTCGGCGGAGATCACCAGGGTGCCGCCGGGGACGATCTTGCCGGCGAAGATCTGGAAGGACTCGTAGATCTCGTCGATCGAGGCGTAGTTCGCGTGGTGGTCGAGCTCCACGTTGAGGACGATCGCGACCTCGGGCGCGTACTTGTGGAAGCTGCGGTCGGACTCGTCCGCCTCGGCGACGAAGATCTCGCCGTCGCCGTGCAGGGCGTTGGAGCCGGGGGCGTCCAGGTCGCCACCGATGGCGTAGGAGGGGCTCAGGCCCAGCTCGGACAGGGAGACCGCGAGCATGGACGTGGTGGTCGTCTTGCCGTGGGTACCCGCGACCGCGATCGGGCGCAGGCCCTCCATCAGGGCGGCGAGGGCGTCGGAGCGGTGGACCACCGGGATGCCGAGCTCGGCGGCGCGGGCCAGCTCGGGGTTGTCCTCGCGGATCGCCGAGGAGACCACGACGCAGCCGGCGTCGTCGGCGAGGTGCTCGGCCGCGTGCCCGATGTGCACGGTGGCACCCAGGGCGCGCAGCGCCTCGGCGGTCGCGGACTCCTTCGCGTCGCTGCCCGCCACCTTGGCCCCGCGCTGCGCGAGGATCTTCGCGATGCCCGACATTCCGGCGCCGCCGATGCCGATGAAGTGCGGTCGGTCCATGGCGGTAGGAAGGCCCGGGGCCATGTGCGTCTCCCTGGAGTGGTGCGGCGAAGCGAACATTCAGCGCACCACCATATGGCCCCGGCCCGTCCAGCACCTATTAGGTCCGTCGCAGCGCCGCGATCCGACGCGGCGCCGCGATCCGCCGCGGGTGCCGGTCACGCCTTGCTGTGCGAGAACAGCTTGAGCACCGGGACGCCCACCTTGTGGCGGGCGCGGGAGGCCCAGTCGCGGTGGAAGAACTCCTCCACGTAGTGGGGGTCGGTCAAAATGATCACCTCGTCGGCGCCGATCTCCTCGACCAGGGCCTTCAGGGCGTCCAGCGGATGGTCCTCGACCATCCTGCCCCCGGCCTCGCTGCCAGCCGCGCGCAGGGCCGTCAGGGACACCTCCAGGGCCTGCTGCGCGGGCTCCTTCGCGGCGTCGCCCTCGGGGGTCTTCCGCTCACGTGCCGCCTCGTCGATCTCACCCATCGCGATGTCGTCGATGGCCCGCAGCAGGCGATCGGCCTGGTCGCCGCGCGGCTGGAGCAGGACGTGGAAGGAGACCGGCTCGTCTCCGTGCAAGGTGGTGACGAATTCCACGTCGGCGGACGTCAGGGCTTTCTCGATCATCAATACGCTTGTGAACACCAGCGCCCCATTCTCCTTCGAGGGCCGCGAGCCCTCTCTCCTCCGTGGGCCGGTCCAGGCCCTTGCGGAAACCATCCTGCCCCGTGATCGCACGGGTACTGCCGGTTTTGGTGTGCCTGCCGAAAGCTAACCGGAATGACAGATTCCGCTGATCTCAAGACCGACGGTAGCGACTGAACAGAAACCCGGCCTCTTCCAGGAGCGACACGAGTTCGAAGCGCCGGGGCACCGCGACCGACGGCCCTTGGGCGATGCGCTGGGCGTCACCGGCGGCGAGCATCGGCGAGAGGGTCAGGCAGAACTCGTCCAGCACCCCGGCGGCGACCAGCTGCCCGAGCAGCCGGGGGCCGCCCTCGGTGAGCACACGGGTGTGGCCGCGCTCGGCGAGGACCCGTACGACCCGCTCCGGATCGACCCCCGCCCCGTCACCCGCGACCACGACCCGGGCGCCGGCCTTCTCGGCGGCGGCGATCCGCTCCGGCGCCGCCGCGGCGCCGGTGAGGACCAGGGTGGGCACCAGGGGCGCGGTGAACAGCGGGAGCGAGAAGTCCAGGTCCAGGCTCGCGCTGACGACGGCGATCGCCGGGGCGGGGGCCTGTCCGGACGCCTCCCGGGCCGCCGCGAACTCCGCACGCGCGCGTGCCGGGCGGTACCCCTCCTGCCGTACCGTTTCGGCACCCACGAGCACGACGTCCGCCAGCGCCCGTAGCGTGCCGAAGATCCGCATGTCGGCGGCGCTGGAGATCGGCTGCGAGCGGCCCTCGTGCTGCGCGGCCCCGTCGAGCGTCGACACCATGTTGCCCCGCAGCCACGGCTCCCGCCCGCTCACCGCCGACTCGGGGTAGGCGTAGGCGGCGGCGAGCTCGTCAAGAGTCCACTGGCGGTCGACGAGATCCGCGGGGCCACGACCGGTCACCGCACCCGGCTCACCGGCCCCCCTGGCCTCTGTGCCGCCGGCGGCCCCAGGAGTGTCCCCACCAGAGGTCGGGGCCGCTGTCTCGTCGGTCACAGGGAACAGGCGTCGCATGTCGTGCAGTGTGACACGGCGCTTAGCATGGGGAACCGTGTCCTCGTCCTCCTCCGCCACCGCCGCCTCCGAGCTCAGCTCCATAGCCGAGGCGACCCCGCTGTCCCTGTGCGCCCGCGAGCCGCACGTCCCCGCCGACCGGCTGGTCGCCGAGATGGTGCCGCCGCCGCGCTTCGACTCGGTCCGGTTCGCCACGTACATCCCGGACCCGAACCAGCCCAGCCAGACCGAGGCCGTCCGGGTCCTCGAAGGCTTCGCGGCCGGTCTCGGCGGGGCACACGCCGTCGGCGGCGGCAGGCGCGGCTTCTTCGGGTTCGGCAGGGCGAAGGCACCCAGGACGCCGGCCGGACCGCGCGGCGTCTACCTCGACGGCGGCTACGGCGTCGGCAAGACCCACCTCCTCGCCTCCCTGTGGCACGCCACCCCGGCCGAGCCCGCGCTCAAGGCGTTCGGCACCTTCGTGGAGCTGACCAACCTGGTCGGCGCGCTCGGCTTCCAGCAGACCGTGCGCACGCTCAGCGACCACCGCCTGCTGTGCATCGACGAGTTCGAGCTCGACGACCCCGGTGACACCGTCCTGGTGTCGACCCTGCTCGGCAAGCTCGTCGACGCGGGCGTCGCGCTCGCCGCCACCTCCAACACCCTGCCCGGCAAGCTGGGCGAGGGCCGGTTCGCGGCCGCCGACTTCCTGCGCGAGATCCAGGGCCTGTCCGCCCACTTCCGCGCCCTGCGCATCGACGGCGAGGACTACCGCCACCGCGGTCTGCCCGAGGCGCCGGCGCCGTTCTCCGACGAGCAGGTGGCCAAGGCGGCGTACGCCACTCCGGGGGCCTCGCTCGACGACTTCCCGCACCTGCTCGACCACCTCGCCAAGGTGCACCCGAGCCGGTACGGCGCGCTGACCGACGACCTGAAGGCGGTGTGCCTCACCGATGTGCGGCCGGTGCCCGACCAGTCGACGGCGCTCAGGCTCGTGGTGCTCGCGGACCGGCTCTACGACCGCGAGGTCCCGGTCCTGGCCTCGGGGCTGCCCTTCGACCAGCTGTTCAGCGAGGAGATGCTGAAGGGCGGCTACCGCAAGAAGTACTTCCGCGCGATCTCCCGACTCACCGCGCTGGCCCGGGACGCCAAGGGGCTGGTGGCGGACGCCCGTTAGTGGGTTAGGCCCGGCCGGTCAAGGGCCGGTTCAGGCCACGCCACCCGCACTTTTCACGCACTCTTTCACGCGAAACACCGAGTTAACCCTGCAAACAACTTTGCAGGGTTAACGTGTTTCTTGACCATCCATTGACCATTCCTTGGTCCGTACAAGAGGCGTGAACTGCCCGGAGGGGGGCGCATGTTCCGAGGTACGGCGGCCCGGACCGTGCTCCGGCTCCTTACCGCCGCCCCGCTCTCCCCACAACTACCCGCTCCCGCTCGACCCTTCGCACCTGCGCACACCCTCCGTCACGCCGAGGCCAAGGCTCAGCCTGGATTCAAGCGTTCCGCAGCAGTTCCACGAGCGGGTTCCGACACATTCCAGGAGATCAGTCACTCCAGGGGGCCGACCCCCCACACACGTCGTGCAAGGCCGACGCGCCACAGCGGCGCGCCAGGAGGAATCCACACACCATGCAGCCCCTCATCGACAACGCCCGTACCTTCGGACAGCGCCCTGAGGAGTTCGCCAAGCTCGCCGAAGGCCAGTCCCCGCAGGTCCTGTTCATCACCTGCTCCGATTCCCGGGTCGTCCCGGCGCTGATCACGGGCGCCCGCCCCGGCGAGCTCTTCGAGCTGCGCACCGCCGGCAACATCGTCCCGCCGTACGCCTCCGAGCACCCCACCAGCGAGGCGGCCACCATCGAGTACGCCGTGGAGGTGCTCGGCGTCCGGGACGTCGTCGTCTGCGGCCACTCCCACTGCGGTGCCGTCGGCGCGCTGGTGCGCGGCGACGACCTGGACGCCGTGCCCGCCGTGCGCGACTGGCTGGCGCGGGCGACCCCGCGCCCGGCCGGAGCGCCCGAGGACCCGGCCGTCGCCGAGGGCGTCCAGAGCCACGTACTGGCCCAGATACTGCGGCTGCGCTCCTACCCGTGCGTCGCCCGGAAGCTGGACCAGGGTCAACTCGCCCTGCACGCCTGGTACTACGAGGTGCACACCGGCGCCGTACGGGAACACCGTCCCCGGACCGACCGCTTCGAGGCCCTGTGAGCGCCCCCATGACCACCGCGAGCGCCAGGTTCCCGCATCTGAGGCAGGACTTCGCCGCCTCCCTCGTCGTCTTCCTGGTCGCGCTCCCGCTGTGCGTGGGCGTGGCCGTCGCCTCCGGCGTGCCGGCCGAACTCGGCCTGGTCACCGGCATCGTGGGCGGCATCGTCACCGGGCTGATGCGCGGCAGCAGCCTCCAGGTGTCGGGGCCGGCCGCCGGTCTGACCGTGCTGGTCTTCGAGGCGGTCCAGAAGTTCGGGCTACCGGTCCTCGGCGTGCTCGTGCTGACCACCGGCGTGCTCCAGATCCTCATGGGCGCCCTGCGGCTCGGCCGCTACTTCCGGGCCATCTCGGTCTCGGTCGTCGAGGGCATGCTGGCCGGTATCGGACTCGTGCTGATCGCCGGACAGCTGTACGCCGCCCTCGGGGCCAAGGCCCCCGCCGCCGGGCCGGACAAGATCATCGGGCTGCCGGAGGCGTTCGCCGACGCCTTCGGGAGCACGCGGGCGCTGGCCTCGCTCGCGCTCGGCGCCGGCACCGTCGCCGTCCTCGTGCTGTTCAAGCGCCTGCCGCGCGCCGTGCGGTCGGTCCCCGGACCGCTCGTCGCGGTCGGCCTCGCGACCGCGGCCGCGCTGGTGCTCGACCTGCCCGTGGCCACGGTCGAGGTCAAGGGCCTGGTCGACTCCGTCCAGCCGCCGTCCCTGAGCGCGTTCGGTGAGCTCACGAGCGTCGCCGTGCTCGGCACGGTCGTCGCCTTCACGCTGATCGCGTCGGCCGAGTCGCTGTTCAGCGCGGCGGCCGTGGACCGGCTGCACGACGGGCCGCGCACCCAGTACGACAGGGAACTGCTCGCCCAGGGCGCGGGCAACGCGGTGTGCGGGCTGCTCGGCGCGCTGCCCATGACCGCGGTGATCGTGCGCAGCGCGGCGAACGTGCAGGCGGGCGCGCGGACCAAGGCGTCCCGGGTGCTGCACGGCGTCTGGCTGCTGCTGTTCGCGGCGCTGCTGCCGGGCGTGCTCGGCTACATCCCGATCCCGGCACTCGCGGGCATCCTGGTGTACTCGGGCGCCAAGCTCGTGCCGGTCCGCGCGATCGTCTCCCTGTGGCGCGAGCACCGCGGCGAGGCACTGATCCTGGTGGTCACCGCCGTGTCGATCGTCGCGGTCAGCATGTTCGAGGGCGTACTCATCGGCCTCGCGCTGGCCGTGGTGAAGACCGCCTGGGAGGCCTCGCACATCCGGCTGGAGGTCATCGACAAGGGCGCCGGCCCGGTCGAGGCGTACCTGTCGGGCCACGCGACCTTCCTGCGCCTGCCGAAGATCCTCGACAGCCTGGAGGCCCTGCCCCAGGACCGGCCGGTGTGGCTGGACCTGTCCGGGCTGCACCACCTGGACCACGCCTGCCGTACGGCGCTGGAGAACTGGGCCGCGCGCCACAGCGCGGTCGGCACCGAACCGGTGCGGGTCACGGCGGCCTAGGGGGCGTCCGGCGGATGCCGTGTCTGGTCCGGTGGCGCTAGGCGTGGCCCCGGACCAGATAGTGGGCATATCGTTACATGAACGTACAAATGGCCTCTCTGTGGAGGAGGTCGTCATGCTCCAGGAGCTGCTGGGGGCGATCATCGCCGCGGGCGCCGTCGGGCTGGTGTACGCGGCCGCGGGCGTGCGTGTCATCAAGCAGTACGAGCGCGGAGTGGTGTTCCGGCTCGGCCGCCTGCGGAGCGAGGTACGGGCGCCGGGGCTCGCGGTGATCGTTCCCGCCGTGGACCGGCTGCGCAAGGTCAACCTGCAGATCGTCACGCTGCCCATCCCCGCCCAGGAGGGCATCACCCGGGACAACGTGACCGTGCGGGTCGACGCGGTCGTGTACTTCAAGGTCGTGGACGCGGCGGCCGCGATCATCAACGTCGAGGACTACCGCTTCGCCGTCTCCCAGATGGCGCAGACCTCCCTGCGCTCGATCATCGGCAAGAGCGATCTCGACGATCTGCTGTCCAACCGCGAGAAGCTCAACCAGGGCCTGGAGCTGATGATCGACAGTCCGGCGATCGGCTGGGGCGTGCAGATCGACCGGGTCGAGATCAAGGACGTGTCGCTGCCGGACACGATGAAGCGCTCCATGGCCCGCCAGGCCGAGGCCGACCGCGAGCGCCGCGCGCGGATCATCAACGCCGACGCCGAACTCCAGGCCTCCAGGAAGCTGGCGGAGGCGGCCCAGCAGATGGCCGACACGCCCTCCGCGCTCCAGCTGCGGCTGCTGCAGACGGTGATGGCGGTGGCGGCGGAGAAGAACTCCACGCTGGTGCTGCCCATCCCGGTGGAGCTGTTGCGCTTCCTGGAGCGGGGGCCACAGCAACCGGCGGGCATCGATGACTCGGCCGCCGCGCAGAGTTAACGTTCGGGCATGCGCCGGAGCTTCGTGATCGCCGTGGTGGTGGCCGGTATGGGACTTGCCTCGGGCTGCGGGGACGGCGGCGGCGGTACGTCCGCCCCGACGCCCACCGCCGCGCACGCCGTCGGGGTGACGAGTCCCGCCTTCACCGACGGCGGCACGATCCCGCGCCGCTACACCTGCGACGGCGAGGACGTCTCACCGCCGCTCGCCTTCTCCGGCGTCCCCGCGGACACCGCCGCACTGGCGCTCCTCGTGGAGGACCCCGACGCCCCGCACGGCACGTTCACGCACTGGGTGGCGTGGGGCATCGACCCGCACACCACGGCGCTGACCACGGGACAGACACCACCGGGCGCCACCCAGGGCCGCAACGGCTTCCGCAAGTCGGGGTACGGCGGCCCGTGCCCGCCCAAGGGCGACAAGCCGCACCGCTACGTCTTCTCGGTGTACGCGTCCGACCGCCCGCTCGGCCTCGCCGCCGACGCCACTCCCGACGACGTCCGCCGCGCCCTGTCCGGCCACACCCTCGCCACCGGCACACTCACCGGCCGCTACGGCCGCTGAACCCCGCCGGGCGGGTGACCCGCGGGAGGCCCGCGGGGCGCGTTGGGTGTTTTGCCTGTTTTGCAGTCATATCTTCATACCGTGTTCACTCTCGTACGCCGCGTCACCACCGCCTTCGCCCTGAGTGCCGCCCTCGCCACCGTCGCCGCCTGCGGCATCGGGGGCGCACCCCACGCCGCCCGCCCGGCCCCCGCGCATCCCGCGCCCTCCGCCTCCCGGCCACCCACCCTCGCCCCCGGCCCGAACGGCCTCACCCCGGTCTTCTTCAACGGCCCGCGCAACCTGGGCAAGACCGTCGCCCTCACCTTCGACGCCGACATGACCGCCGACCAGGGGCACCGCGCGGCCACCGGCGAGCACTTCGACAACCCTGAGCTGATCTCCACCCTGCGCGGGCTGAAGGTTCCGGCCACCGTGTTCATGACCGGCCGATGGGCCGACGAGTACCCGGCCGAGGCCCGCTCCATCGGCCGGGACCCGCTGTTCGAGGTCGCCAACCACTCCTACAGCCACTACGCGTTCACCGGTGACTGCTACGGCCTGCCGACCGTCGACGCGGACCAGATGCGGACGGACGTGCAGCGGGCGTACACCGCCTTCCGCAGGGCGGGCGTGCCGCAACCGCTGCCGTACTTCCGCTTCCCCGGCGGCTGCTACGACCGGCAGGCACTGCGCGCGCTCGACGAACTGCACGTCACCGCGGTGCAGTGGGACGTGGTGAGCGGCGACGCGTTCGCCACCGACGCCGACGCGGTGGCCCGGCAGGTGCTGGACGGGGTGAAGCCCGGGTCCGTGGTCGTGATGCACTGCACGCGCAGCGCCGCCCCGACCACCGAGACCGCCGTCCGCACCGTCGTGCCCGAGCTGCGCAAGCGCGGCTTCCGGTTCGTCAAGGTGTCCGACCTGATCGGGCAGTCCGGCGGCCGCTCCTGACCTGCCTACGCTGGAGGCATGAGCGACCAGGACGACGAGACCTACTGCACGAGCATCGACGCCACCAGGCCGCCGGTCGCGGAGGGACCGCCGTACGCGGAGTGCGTGCTGTGTCGCGAGCCGACGGAGTACCCGGAGTCGTACAAGGGCATCACGCTGTGCCCCCGGTGCGAGTGGCAGGAGGCACAGCGAACCGCCTGCTCAGGGTGAGCGGCGGCCGGTGAGCGCGCAGGCCACGGCGAAGGCCGCGGTCGCCAGCACGGCCGCCGCGGCCAGTGGCAGCAGCGGTACCGGAACCCGGCCGGACTGCGAGCCGGTGACCAGACCGCTCACCGCGGCCTGGGCCGGGGAGCCCGCGAGGACCACCGAGAGCAGCGCGGCCAGCAGCATCGCGGGCACGGCGCGGCCGGGCGAGCGCAGCAGCGGCGGGTTGGTGAGCGCGCCGACGGCCGAGCCCAGCAGCGCGCAGGCCAGGGCGGCGAGGACGCCGGCCGCGGCGGACTCCAGGGGCGGCACATGGGTGCGGTGGCCGTTGGTGGCGGGATCGCTGATCAGCGCCACGACCAGCGTCGCCGCCGTGCCCAGGGCCGCCGCCGCGCCGAGCGCCGTCAGCAGGGCGGCCAGGTGGGCCCGGCCGGGGCCGGTCGCGGCGGCGACGCAGGCACGGGCCGCGGGCGGCTCGTTGGTGACACAGATCCGCACCAGCCAGGCGGCCACGGGCAGCAGGGCCGCGGACGCGTAGCCGAGCGAGTCGAGCACCGGCTGGCCGCTCTGCACGCCGACGGCCAGGAACGCGGCGTACAGGAGGAACGGCGGCAGCCAGCGCTGGGAGCGTACGAGGAGCGCGGCCTGGTAGCGCAGCAGGGCGGTCATGAGCGGCTTTCGGGGTCGGGAGCCCAGCCGCCGGTGCTCACGCTCACCACGTGCCAGGGCGGGCGGGCCGTCAGCAGGGCGCGGAGCAGGACGTCGGAGTGGGACACGGGGACGGTGAGCCGGTAGGTGCCGGGCGTCGTCTCGTCGGCCGAGGTGAGCATCCGGCCCGCGTCGGGGGGCAGCTGTCCGCCCGGTGCGCCCTGCACGGTGACGACGGCGTGCGGGCCGGCCGGTGAACCCTCCTTCTCCGTACGGAGGTTGAGGGTGCCCTCGGCCACCGTGTACGTGGCGTCGGGCGCCCCCGCGAGGCGGCGCGGGTCGTGGTCGACGAAGACCACGGCGCCCCCGGCGGCGGTGCGCTCGGCGACCGCCCGCTCCAGCTCGTCCCGGGCCGCCACGTCGAGGCCGGTCCAGGCCTCGTCCAGCACGAGCAGTTCCGGCTCGGCGAGCAGGGCCTGGGCCACGGCGACCTTCTGGCTGCTGCCCTTGGACAGCTGGGCCATCGGCGTGCGCGCGTAGGGGCCCGCGCCGAACCGCTCCAGCCAGTCCTCGGCGGCGCGGGCCGCCGTGCGGCGGGACAGGCCGTGGATGGTGCCGAGGTGGGTCAGATAGCCGACGGCCGTGAAGGGCAGGGCCGCCGGGAACCTCTCCGGGACGTACGCCGTGCGGGGGCGGCCGGTGATGCGGCCCTCGGTGGGGGCGTCGAGTCCGGCGAGGAGGCGGAGCAGGGTGGACTTGCCGGTGCCGTTGGCTCCTTCCACGCGGACGAGGGTGCCGGGGGTGATGGCGAGGTCGACGCCTCTTAACACCCAGGGGCCGCGTACGCTGTAGCGGCGGCCCACGCGGGCCAGCTGTAGATCACGTTGCATGAGGTTATTTTCGTCCGGCCGTAGGGTTGGCCGGTGTGAGCCACGATGCGACATCCCCCGCTGACAGTCCCTTCCGGTCCGAGCGTTCCGCACGCGACGCGGCACCGCAGTTCGTGCTGCCGCTGGTCGTACGGATCGAGCGGTCGGCGCCGCCCGCCCGTACAGATGCGCTGGAGACCGCCGCCCGTTCCGTGCTCACGCTGCTGAGTGACGAGCGGGCGCTCGGGGACGCGGAATGGGCGTCCGCGGTACGGGACTGGCAGGACGCGCGGATCCGCAAGGTGGTGCGCCGGGCCCGCGGCTCGGAGTGGCGGCGGGCGGAGACCCTGCCCGGGATCACGGTCACCGGCAAGTCGGCTCACGTACGGGTCTTCCCGCCCGTACCGCTGGACGGCTGGCCCAAGGACCTGGCGAAGCTCCAGGTGTCCGGCACCGAGCTCGACGACCCGGAGCCGCCCGTGGACCCCGACCGCGCCCAGCCGGTGCTGTGGATGAGCCCCGACCTGGACATGTCGGCCGGGAAGGCGATGGCCCAGGCGGGCCACGGTGCCCAACTCGCCTGGTGGGAACTGTCCGACGAGGAGCGGGCCGCCTGGCGCGACGCCGGTTTCCCGCTCTCCGTACGCACCGCAGACCGCGCCCACTGGCGCGCGCTGACCGACAGCGGACTGCCGGTGGTCCGTGACGCGGGCTTCACCGAGATCGCGCCCGGCTCCTGCACCGTCGTGGCCGACCACCCGGCGCTTCGTCAGGGGGCGTCGGGGTGACTCGGCTCGACGGCAGGGTGGAACGGGGCAACCGCACCCGGCAGGCGGTGCTGCGCCGCACCGTCGACATCGCCTCCGTCGAGGGGCTGGAGGCGCTGTCCGTCGGACGGCTGGCCGGCGAACTGCGGCTCAGCAAGAGCGGGGTGTTCGCGCTCTTCGGGTCCAAGGAGGAGCTTCAGCTCGCCACCGTGCGCGAGGCGGGCCGGATCTTCGCCGAGCGGGTCGTCCGGCCCGCCGAGGAGACACCGGCCGGGATCGGCCGGGTGTGGCGGCTGTGCGAGCTGTGGCTGGAGTACTCGCGCGGGCGGGTCTTTCCGGGCGGCTGCTTCTTCTACGGGGTCATCGCCGAGTACGACGCGCGTACCGGTCCGGTGCACGACGCGGTGGTGCACGCGCAGCGGTACTGGACGGCGCTGGTGGAGCGCACGATCGACGAGGCCCGCACCGCGGGCGAGCTGCGTCCCGACACCGATGCCCCCCAACTGGCCTTCGAGATGGTGGCGTTGATGGAGACCGCCAACGCCGTCTCGGTGCTGCACGACGAGGAGGGCGTCTACCGCAGGGCCCGGGTGGGCATCGCCGCGCGGTTGCGGGGCGCGGCGGTGGACGGGGTGCCGGTGCCGCGGGCCGACTGAGCCGCCCGCACCGTGGGCGGCGGTTTCGGCATGGGCTTCGGTCTCGGCTTCGGCTTCGGTCTCATAAACAAGTAGCACGATCGTTCGTATAGTTTTACGGTGACCGTATGACTGTCACCGGAACGGACATCGTGGAGCTCGACCGGATCGCCGTACATGAGGCCCTACGGGTGGTGGGGCTGGCGGCGGAGGACGACTGGGGCCGGGACACCCCGTGTGCGGGGTGGGACCTGCGGCGGCTGGTGGCGCACATGACCGCGCAGCACCTCGGGTTCGCGGCGGCCGCGCGCGGGGCCGGAGGGGAGGCGGCCCACTGGCGGGAGCCGGCGGACATGGGCGAACCGGCGCGCGTGCACCGGGACGCCGCCGCCGCCGTCCTCGCGGCCTTCGCCGAACCGGGCGCGACGCAACGGGAGTTCATGCTGGCGGAGCTGGGCGCCGGCTTCCCGGGCCGGCAGGCGATGAGCTTCCACTTCGTCGACTACGTGGTGCACGCCTGGGACGTCGCCGCGACCCTGGGCGTCGGCCTGGAACTGCCGGACGACGTCCTCGGCGCGGCCCTCGCCGTGGCCCGACGGGTACCGGCCGCCCCCGAACGCCGGGGCCCGGGGTTCGCCTTCGCCCCGGCACTGGAAGTGCCGGACGGGTCCGGTCCACTCGAGGAGGCGCTGCGCCTGCTGGGCCGGGAGCCGGGGCGGTGGCCCGTACGGGGGTGAGTCCCCCGGCGCCCGGAGCGCGTCGGCAGAGTGCGGCGCCGAACCTCAAATGTTGCTCTGAAGCGGCGGGCAACGAGGTTCGGCGCCGCGCTTCGGGGCCATACCCCCGTCACTCGGAGGAGGGGGAAGCGACCATGCGACTGGGTACGGGAATCGGCTGGCGGCCGGAGATCGCCGACGTCGTCGAGCGCATGCCGGGCATCGACTGGGTCGAGGTCGTGGCGGAGAACGTCTGCCCCGGGCACCTCCCCGAGTCGCTGCTGCGGTTGCGCGAGCGCGGGGTGACCGTGGTCCCGCACGGCGTCTCGCTCGGCCTCGGGGACGCGGACCGGCCCGACGCGGGGCGGCTGACGGCCCTCGCCGAGCGGACGGCCGCGCTGGGCTCGCCGCTGGTCACCGAGCACATCGCGTTCGTCCGGGCGGGCGGGCCGCTGACCGCCTCGCCGCGGCTGGAGGCGGGGCATCTGCTGCCCGTGCCCCGCACCCGGGACGCGCTCGACGTGCTGTGCGAGAACGTGCGCATCGCGCAGGACGCGCTGCCCGTGCCGCTGGCCGTGGAGAACATCGCCGCGCTGATCTCCTGGCCCGGCGAGGAGCTGACCGAGGGCCAGTTCCTGTACGAGCTGGCCGACCGGACCGGCGTGCGGCTCCTCATCGACGTGGCGAACCTGCACACCAACCACGTCAACCGGGGCGAGGACCCGGCCAAGGCGCTCGCCGAGCTGCCGCTGGAGGCCATCGCGTACGTCCATGTCGCGGGCGGCTTCGAGCGCGACGGCGTCTGGCACGACAGCCACGCCCACCCGGTCCCGCGCCCGGTCCTCGACATCCTGACCGACCTCGCCTCCCGGGTCGCACCGCCCGGCGTCCTGCTGGAGCGGGACGAGAACTTCCCCGAGCCGGCGGAGATGGAGCGGGAGGTGGAGGCGATCCGCCAGGCAGTGACGGCGGGACGCACGACGGCCAAACCGCACTCCGCACCCGCCACCTCGGACCCGTCGGCGCAGGGCACGGGCGCTGCGGGCGGCGGTGAAGCAGGCGGAGCCCTCGGCGGCTCACGGGACGCAGCCCGGGAGCGGCTCGGGCTTGCGCAGGCCGCCGTGCTGTCCTCGCTCGTCGCCGGGACGCCCGTGCCCGAGGGGTTCGACCGGGTGCGCATGGGCGTACAGGCGCGGGCGCTGGCCGCGAAGCGGGCCGACGTGGTGGCGAAGGTCGCGCCCGAGCTGCCGGGGATCCTCGGGGACGGGTACCGGCAGGCGTTCCTCGGCTATGCGCAGGCGCATCCGATGACCGGGGGGTACCGGCGGGACGCGCTGGACTTCGCCGGGCGGTTGCTGGGCGAGCGGCGCGTCGAGGACCCGGCGGTGCGGCGGGCGCTGCGGGAGTGGTGGCTGGAGCGGTCGGGTCCGGTGCCACTGTCCCGGCGGCCGGTCGTGCGGGTAGTCCGGGCGGCGCGGAAGGTGCTGCTGCGCAAGGGGTGAGCCGCGGTGCTGCCAGGTGCCATCGGGGCCGTGCCCCTGACCGCAGTACTATGCGGATCCCGCACCCGAAGCGTACTGGCGTGCGGTGCAGGAGGCACCATGCGACCGCGACCCCCGATCAAGGGCCGAGGCATATTCAACGGCACCGGGCTCATCATCGCCGGCCTGACGGCGACCCTCGTGGCGTTGGTCTTTCCGATCTGGTCGTACGCCGACCGATCCGGAGTGACCGGCGCGAACGTACTGAGCGCCGAGACCGTGCAGACCCCGTACGGACCGCTGTCCGCGCTGGACCGGGACTTCGTCACCAAGGTCCGGCTGGCCGGCCTGTGGGAGCTGCCCGCCGGGCAGCTGGCGCAGGGCAAGGGCACCACCGATGCCGTGCGGACCGCCGGGCAGCACCTGATCGACGGGCACACCTTCCTCGACCAGCGGGTGCGCGAGGTCGCCCAGCGGCTCGGGCTCGGGCTGCCCAACGAGCCCAACGACCAGCAGAAGCAGTGGCTGGCCACGCTGAGCGCGGCGCAGGGGCAGGACTTCGACCGACAGTTCGCCAACATCCTGCGGTTCGCCCACGGCAAGGTGTTCTCCGTCGTGGCCCAGGTCCGGGCCAGTACCCAGAACTCGCTGGTGCGCGGGCTCGCCGACGACGCCAACACGACCGTCCTCGACCACATCAAGGTCCTGGAGGCGACCGGCAACGTCGACTTCGCCCACCTGGCCCGGGACTTGGCCGCGACCAGCCCGCCGGCCGGCACCGGCACCCCGCCGCTGACCGACCCCGGGGCGGCCGTCCCGATCGCCCCCTCGCCCTCCCCGACCTACACGCTCCCGCCGGCCGTCACCGGCCCACCGCCGACGAACAGCCCCTGACCTGGACGGGAAACGGAACGTCACGGACCGGCAACACTCCGCCCGGATGGCGAAAAGGGCATGGCGTTTCCCAGGCCCCTGGCATAGAAACACGTCATGTTCTGGGTCCTTCTCCTGCTGCTGGCCTGGGCCGTCGCCGGCACCGCGTGCACTCGGCTGTGCCTGGCCGCCGTACGCGCGGCGGCCGTCGACACGGACGACACGACCGCGGCCCAGGGGCACGATCTGACGCTGTACGAGGCGGCGTTCCTGTCCGGCGGCCCCGCCCGGGTCGCCGATCTCACCCTGGTCTCCATGGCGCGCCAGCGGCGGCTGCTGCTCGCGCACACCGGCTGGGCGACCGTCGTCGACCCGCGTGGGCGGGACGAGATGGAGCGGTCGGTCATAGGGGCCATCGGACCGGAGGGACAGTCCCGCATAGAGCCGGTGCGGTCCGCGGCGGCTGGGGCGGACGCCGTACGCTCTCTCGCCGACGGTCTGGTCCAGGCGGGGCTCGCGGTGCCGGACGGCGCCCGGACGACCGTCGGGGCCGGGCTGCGCCAGGTGCGGGCCGCCGCCCTGGCCGTCCTCGCGCTCGGCGTGACCGCGCTGCTGATGCCGGCTCAGACCGAGATGCCGCGCGATCTGGTCGCCGTCTGGTTCGCGCTTCCCCTCATCCTGACCCTCAGCTGTCTGGCGATAGCCCGGGTCGAGGCGCACCCGTACTCGCCCTGGGCCTCCCCGGCCGGCCAGCGGCTGCTCGGCACCCTGACCCGGCGGCCCGGCGGCGCCGTGGACGACCGCACGTACCTGACCTCGGTCGCCGTCCGCGGGATCCGGGCCGTCGGCGAGCCGGAGCTGCGCGCCGCCTTCGCGCACCGCGACCAGCCCTGGCACGAGTGAGGCCACCGCCCGGCGGCGCATAAGGGGCATTGCGCCCGACACCGGCCGGACGGTGCTTGCCTTCGCCAACGACCGCACGAAACATCCCTATGGTCGCCACAGTGTCCGTACTGCGGTGCCCGTGCCCCGTGCACCGAAGGGATACGCCATGCGAGCCGCCGCCCTCTACTGCACCGCCGGGTCCTTGCTCCTGACCACCCTGGCCGCGGCCCCGGCCGGCGGCGCCGCCGGCAGCTCGGTCGCGGCGGCCGAACTGCGCGGCACCCGGCTGGCCGCCGAGCGCGCCCGCACCGAGGGCATCGACTTCGGCACCTGCCCGGCCGAGGAGCACGCGCCCGCCGCCCTGCGCTGCGGCACGGTGAGCGTCCCGCTGGACTACACGCGCCCCCGCGGCAAGCAGATCAAGCTGACCGTGAGCCGGATCGAGGCCACCCACAAGGACCCGCACAACAGCAAGCGGAAGGTGCCCCGGCAGGGCGCCCTCGTCTACAACCCGGGCGGTCCCGGCGCCTCCGGCCTCGGCTTCCCGCTGATCGGGGCGCTGCCCGAGTGGAAGCGGATCGCGGCCGCCTACGACCTCGTCGGCTACACCCCGCGCGGGGTGAACCGTTCGGCACGGCTGTCCTGCGAGGACCCCAAGCGCTTCTTCACGGGGCCCTCGCAGGCACCGACCTACCCCTCGGAGTCGTACAAGAAGGAACGCATCGCCCGGGCGAAGGCGTACGCGAAGGGCTGCGCCCAGCGGTCCGGGAGCGGGCTGCGCCACTACACCTCGCTCAACAACGCCCGCGACCTGGACGTCGTGCGCGCCGCGCTGCGCGAGGACCGGATCACGTTCATGGGGGCCTCGTACGGCACCTACTTCGGGGCCGTGTACGCGACGCTGTTCCCCTCGCACGTGCGGCGGATGGTGCTCGACTCGGCGGTGAACCCGGACCCCGGGCAGATCTGGTACCGCAACAACCTGGAGCAGTCGGCCGCGTTCGAGAGCCGCTGGGCCGACTTCCGCGAGTGGGCCGCCCGGCACGACGACGTGTACGGGCTCGGCGCCACGGCCGAGAAGGTGGGCGACAGCTACGAGAAGGCGCGGGCGCGGCTGGCCGCCGAGCCGGCGGGCGGCACGGTCGGGCCGGGGCAGTTGCAGGGCGCGTTCCTGACGGCCGGGTACTACGACGACTACTGGCCGGGCAGCGCCGAGGCGCTGTCGGCGTATCTGAAGGGCGACCCGAAGCCGCTGGTCAAGATCGCCGGTCCGGCCACGGAGGCGGCCGTCGAGGCGGAGAACGCGAACGCGGTCTACACGGCCGTCGAGTGCAACGACGCGCCCTGGCCCACCGACTGGACGGTGTGGGACCGCGACAACACCCGGCTCGCGCGCGTCGCGCCCTTCGAGACCTGGGACAACGCGTGGACGAACCTGCCGTGCGCCTACTGGCCGGCACCCCGGCAGCGGCCGCTCGACGTGCGCACCGGGGCGGGTGAGCTGGCGCCGACGCTGATCCTGGCCGCCGAGCGGGACGCGGCCACGCCCTACGACGGCGCGCTGGAGCTGAACCGGCGGCTGGCCGACTCGGTGCTGGTGACCGAGCGGGACTCCGGCACGCACGGCCTCGCGGGCGGGCCGAACGAGTGCGTCAACGCCTACCTCGACGCGTACCTGCTGGAGGGCCGGCTGCCGGGGCGGCGCGCCGCGTGTGCGGCGCGCCCGGAGCCGAAGCCTGAGACGCCGGCCGACCGCACCCGCAAGCAGAAGCTGCGGGAGTCCCTGAAGGGCAAGGCCGACCAGCGCTGATCAGCGCGTCAGGCGAGACCCCCGACCAGCTCGGCCACCGACTTGCGGCGCCCCGTGCTGCATCATCCGGGGGACGACCCCCGGACCCCCGGCCGGGCGGAGCACGCCGACGGCGTCAGGCGAGACCCTCGACCAGCTCGGCCACCGACTTGCGGCGACCGGTGAAGAAGGGGACCTCCTCGCGGACGTGCATGCGGGCCTCCGAGGCGCGCAGGTGGCGCATGAGGTCGACGATGCGGTAGAGCTCGTCGGCCTCGAAGGCCAGCATCCACTCGTAGTCGCCGAGCGAGAACGAGGCGACCGTGTTGGCGCGCACGTCCGGGTAGCCGCGGGCCATCTTGCCGTGGTCGGCGAGCATGCGGCGGCGGTCCTCGTCGGGCAGCAGGTACCAGTCGTAGGAGCGCACGAACGGGTAGACGCTCACGTAGTTGCGGGGCGTCTCGTCGGCGAGGAACGCCGGGATGTGCGAGCGGTTGAACTCGGCGGGGCGGTGCAGCGCCATGTTCGACCAGACGGGCTCCAGCGCGCGGCCCAGCTTCGTCCGGCGGAAGAGGTTGTACGCCTCCTGGAGCTGGTCGCTCGTCTCGGCGTGCCACCAGATCATGAGGTCGGCGTCGGCGCGCAGACCGGACACGTCGTACGTGCCGCGAATGGTCACGTCCTTGGCGGCGAGCTGGTCGAACAGCTCCTGGACCTCGTCGGCGTAACCCGCGCGGTCCTCCGGCAGCACGTCCTTCAGCTTGAAGACGGACCAGAGGGTGTAGCGGATGACCTCGTTGAGGTCCTTGGCCAGCTTGCCCTTGTTCGGGATCCTGCCGGACTCGGTGGTGGGGGCGTCGTCACTCATGTCCCTTATTCTCCCGCTCCGCCGTGAAGGCTCTGCACCGGGTTGGCGGTGAGCTCCTGCACACCGCCGAGGTCGCCGCCCAGCTGGTCCACGGCGGCGTACGCGCTGGCGATGCACGCCGGGATGCCGACGCCGTCGTACGCCGCGCCGCACACGGCGAGGCCGGGCAACTTCGCGACCTGCTCGCGGACGCGGGCCACGCGCGCGTGGTGACCCACCGGGTACTGGGGCAGGCCGTCGGTCCAGCGGGTCACCACGGTCCGCACGGGCGTGGCGTCGAGACCGGTGGCCGCCTTGAGGTCCCGCCGGGACACCTCGACGAGGTCGGCGTCCTCGTGCCGGAGGATCTCCGTCTCGCCGTACCGCCCGACGGAGGTGCGCAGGACGACCATGTCCGGGTCGTCCCCGGCGGACGGGCCCCACTTCTGGGAGGAGAACGTCGACGCCTTGATGGTGCGGCCGTCGACGGGCGGGACCAGGAAGCCGCTGCCCTCGGGCAGCGAGACCGCGTCGCGGCGGTAGGCGAGGGTCACCAGGGCCATGGAGGCGTACTCGACGGCACGCAGCTCGGCGGCGGCCCCGGGGGACTCGGCGGCCAGCAGTTCGGCGGCCACGGGCGCGGGCACGGCGACGACCACGGCGTCGGCGTGCAGGACACGGTCGCCGGCCGTCACGCGCCAGCCGCCGTCGGCGTCCCGGCGCAGCTCCGTCACCGGTCGTGAGGTGAGGATCTCGCCGCCGCGCGCGGTGACGGACTCGGCGACGGACTCGGGCAGGGTGCCGACACCGCCCTCGACGCCCATGAACACGGGCCCGGTCTGCGGGCTCGCCGCCGCCTTCGCCTGGATCTCGCGGACGGCCTCGGTCAGGGAGTCGTGGGTCCGGGCGGCCTGGAAGAGCTGCGGCACCGCCGAGCGCATCGAGATGCGGTAGGCGTCGCCCGCGTACACCCCGCCGAGCAGGGGTTCGACGAGGCGATCGACGACCTCGCGGCCGAGCCGCGCCGCCACGTACTCGCCGACCGCCACGTCCTCGCCGACCTCCGTGCGGGGCAGGTCGGCGTCGCGCTCGATGCGGGCGAGGCCCTCGTCGGACAGCACGCCGGACAGGGCGGACGCACTGCCCGGGACGCCCATCACATGCCCCTTGGGCATGGGGCGCAGGGCGCCGCGGGTCCAGATCGAGGCGGTCGCGGTGGCGGGCGTGCGGAGGCGGTCGGCGAGGCCCACCGCGCGCGCGAGGTCCACCGCTTCGGGACGGCGGGCCAGCATCGACTCGGCGCCGAGGTCGATCCGTACGCCCTCGATCTGCCCGGCCCGCAGTTTGCCGCCGAGCCTGCGGCCCGCCTCCAGCACGGTCACGCGCGCGCCGCGCTCCAGCAGCCGGTGCGCGGCGGCCAGCCCCGCGATACCGGCCCCGATGACGACGACATGGCCCGTGCCCGTACGTGATCCGCTCATGGCTCCACCTTCTCAGACAGCACCGACATTCCCGCCAGGGCCATGTGGCCCTGCCGAGTCCCGACCGTGACCGCATCGGGACCGGCTCGGGACCGTCCCGGTCAAACGCGCGGGCCACTCGTGGCGTCGAAGGAGCGTCAGTCGTCACGACCCTCGGGGGTACCGATCCCATGCGCACACGACGCTCCGCACGACCGGCCCAGGCCCTGGCCGGAATCCTGGTCGCCGCCGCACTCGCGCTCGCGGGCTGCAGCGGCGCGAAAGACTCCGGCGGCGGCTCCAAGTCCGCGGCGGGCGCGGCCGCACAGGAAGACTCGGGAAGCTTCGCGGCCGACGCCGACGGCAAGGGCGGCCCCCACGCCGCCCGGGCCAAGGCACCCGACCTCACCGCGAACCACATCATCCGCACCGCCTCCCTCACCGTTCAGGTCAAGGACGTGCCCAAGGCGCTGGACGAGGCCCGCGCCACCGCCGAGAACGCGGGCGGCTACGTCGGCAAGGAGAGCACCCGCCGCGACACCCGGGGCCACGAACGGACCCGCGTGGTACTGCGTGTCCCCGTCGAGAAGTACGACGAGGTCCTCGCCGACCTCCAGGGCGCGGGCAGGCTGATCGACCGCACCGCGAACGCGCAGGACGTCACCGAACAGGTGGTGGACGTGGACAGCCGCATCAAGTCGCAGCGGGCCAGCGTGGCCCGGGTCCGCGAGCTGATGGACAAGGCGACCAAGCTCAGTGACGTGGTCACCCTGGAAGGGGAGTTGAGCAGCCGCGAGGCCGACCTGGAGGCCCTGCTCGCCCAGCAGTCGTCCCTGAAGGACCGCACGAGCCTGGCCACCATCACCCTGTCGCTGACCGAGACTCCGGTGAAGAAGGCCGCGCAGGACGACTCGCCCGGCTTCGTGGACGCGCTGGCCGGCGGCTGGCACGTCTTCGTCGCGATGCTGCGCTGGATCGCCCTCACCCTCGGCGCCGTGCTGCCGTTCGCCGCCCTGGCCGGGCTGCTCGTGCTGCTGTGGCTGCGGGTCGTACGCCCCCGTCTGCGCCGCGCGACGCCCGCGCCCGCCATGACCGCGCTCGGCCCGCTGACCGGGGCCCCGGGCGCGCCGCGGAGCCCGGCCGCCGGCCCGGACGCGCCCGACGAGGAGAGCTGACCGGACCCGTCCTGCCCCGTGCCCGTAGCGTGGTCTCCATGAGCATGAGCGGTGGACGGGGCGACAGGGAACGGCTGGTCGTGATCGGCGCCGACGCCGCGGGGATGTCCGCGGCGTCGCAGGCGCGCCGCATGCGGGGGCCCGCCGAGCTGGAGATCGTGGCGTTCGAGCGCGGCCACTTCACGTCGTTCTCGGCGTGCGGCATCCCGTACTGGGTCGGCGGCGAGGTGCCCGAGCGGGACCGGCTGATCGCGCGGACGCCCGAGGAGCACCGGGCGCGCGACATCGACCTGCGCATGCGCACCGAGGTCACGGAGATCGACGTGGACCGGCGGCGGGTACGCGCGCGTGACGTCGATTCCGGCGCCGAGGACTGGACGTCGTACGACAAGCTCGTGATCGCGACGGGCGCCCGCCCGATCCGCCCGGACATGCCCGGCGTCGACGCCCCCGGGGTGCACGGGGTGCAGACCCTCGACGACGGCCAGGCCCTGCTGGACACCCTGGCGGGCACGCGTGGGCGCCGCGCGGTGGTCGTCGGCGCCGGCTACATCGGCGTCGAGATGGCGGAGGCCCTGATCAACCGCGGCTACGAGGTGACCGTCCTCAACCGCGGCAAGGAACCCATGTCCACCCTCGACCCGGACATGGGCCGCCTGGTGCACACGGCCATGACCGGCCTGGGCATCACCATGGTCGACGACGCGACGGTGACCAAGGTGCTCACCGGGCAGGACGGCCGGGTGCGGGCGGTGGCCACTGACGACGCCGAGTACCCGGCGGACGTGGTGGTGCTCGGCATCGGCGTGCGCCCTCAGACGGCGCTCGCGAGGGCGGCGGGGCTGCCCCTCGGCCGCCACGGCGGCCTGCTCACCGACCGCGCGATGCGGGTGCGCGGCCACACGGACATCTGGGCCGGCGGGGACTGCGTCGAGGTGCTCGACCTGGTCTCCGGGCAGGACCGGCACATCGCGCTCGGCACCCACGCCAACAAGCACGGCCAGGTCATCGGCACCAACGTCGGCGGCGGTTACGCCACCTTCCCGGGTGTGGTCGGGACGGCGGTGAGCAAGGTCTGCGACCTGGAGATCGCCCGCACCGGCCTGCGGGAGAAGGACGCGCGCCGGGTCGGCCTCCAGTTTGAGACGGTGACCATCGAGTCGACCAGCCGCGCCGGTTACTACCCCGGCGCCTCCCCGATGACGGTGAAGATGCTGGCCGAACGCCGCACCGGGCGGCTGCTCGGCATGCAGATCGTCGGCAGGGAGGGCGCGGCCAAGCGCGTCGACATCGCCGCGGTCGCGCTGACGGCGGGCATGACGGTGGAACAGATGACGGCCCTGGACCTGGGCTACGCCCCGCCGTTCTCGCCGGTGTGGGACCCGGTACTGGTCGCGGCGAGAAAAGCGGCGGCGAAGGTGCGCGCGGGGATCTGTTAGGCGGTACCGCTGATGCGGGGCAGGGAGGTCACGCTCGGGGCCGACGACGTGGCGGCGGGCTGCTCCCCCGCGGGCTTGGCGTGGGCGGCGGACGGCCTGGTGGACCGCAGCCGGTTGCTCACCGCCTCGTCCAGGGTGACGGGCCGCTGCGTCTGCGCGGCCAGCCGTCCGGCCTCCTGGCCGAGCCGGGCCACGTCTTCCCAGGGGAGCCGTACGACAAGGGAGAGCTCGGCCTCCCCGTCGGGCAGCGCGTGCATCGGAGGAGTAACTCGCTCGTTCATCGCCTGATCCTCACGTCGGTTGACGAGTGATACGGGCGTCTGGTCGGCCGTGTTCACCGATTCGCGCGCCGAATCGGGGGCAGTACTTGTGTGTGGTCATCCCCGTCCATGACGTGAATCCGGTGCGCGGCACCCCCTGGGTGACCTATGCGCTCATCGCCGCCAACGTGCTCGTCTTCGTGTCGACGCCGGGCATCGCCGGCTCCGTGGCGGGCGGCAGCGATCTGGCTCAACTGTGCCATCTGCAGGCGTTCATGGATCACTACGCGGCGGTGCCCAGGGAGCTGATCCATCATCAGCTCCCTGGGCTGGTCCCGACCGGCGCCGTGGGGATCGGCCCGCACGGACCGGGGTGCGTGGTGGCACCGGCGGGCTACGACAAGTCCCCCGAACTGTCGGTCTTCACAGCGATGTTCCTGCACGGCAGCTGGCTGCACCTGCTGGGCAACATGCTGTTCCTGCTGATCTTCGGCAACAACGTCGAGGACCGGATGGGCCACGTCCGGTACCTGCTCTTCTACGTCGTCTGCGGCTACGCGGCCGGGTACGGCTTCGCGCTGCTCAACGACGGCTCGGGCGACCCGCTGATCGGCGCGTCCGGGGCGATCGCCGGGGTCCTGGGCGCCTATCTGGTGCTTTTCCCGAGGGCCAGGGTCTGGGTCCTGGTCCCGTTCCTGATCTTCCTGCCGCTGCGGCTGCCCGCCTGGCTGGTGCTGGGCTTCTGGTTCGCGCTCCAGGCGGTGTACTCCTCCGGCCAGGGCGTCTCCGACGCCGGGACCGTGGCGTACGCGGCGCATGTGGTCGGCTTCGTCGTGGGCATGCTGCTGGCCCTGCCGCTGCGCCCGGGCACCCCACCGCCGCCGGAGCCGCCCGGCCTGCTGTTCGGCAGGCAGGCCCGGCCCCGGCACACGTGGTGAATCAGCGGGCGGTCTGCGTGTGGACGTACTCGACGAGCCGGGTCAGGGCGTCCGGGTCGGTGGACGGCATCACGCCGTGGCCCAGGTTGAAGACATGGCCTTCGAGACCGGCGGCCGCGTCGAGCACCTCGCGCGCCTTGGTCTCCACCGCGTCCTTGCCGGCGAACAGGACGGCCGGGTCGAGATTGCCCTGGAGCGCCTTGCCGGGGCCGACGCGGCGGGCGGCCTCGTCGAGCGGGACCCGGTAGTCGACGCCGACGACGTCCGCGCCGGCCTCGCCCATGAGCTTCAGCAGTTCGCCGGTGCCGACGCCGAAGTGGATGCGCGGGACGCCGTATCCGGCGACGGCGTCGAAGACCTTCGCGGAGGCGGGCAGCACCGAGCGACGGTAGTCGGCGGGTGCCAGCGCCCCGGCCCAGGAGTCGAAGAGCTGGACGGCGGAGGCGCCGGCCTCGATCTGCACCTTGAGGAACGCGCCCGTGATGTCGGCGAGGCGGTCGAGCAGGTCGGCCCAGAGCTCCGGGTCGCCGTACATCATCGCCTTGGCGTTCTCGTACGTGCGCGAGGGGCCGCCCTCGACGAGGTAGCTCGCGAGGGTGAACGGGGCGCCGGCGAAGCCGATCAGCGGGGTCGGGCCGAGCTCGGCGGTGAGCAGGCCGACGGCCTCGGTGACGTAGGAGACGTCCTCGGGGGTGAGGTCGCGGAGCTGGGCGAGGTCGGCGCGGGTGCGGATCGGGTGCGCGACGACCGGTCCGACGCCGGGCTTGATGTCGAGGTCGACGCCGATGGCCTTGAGCGGGACGACGATGTCGCTGTAGTAGATCGCCGCGTCCACGTTGTGCCGGCGGACGGGCTGGAGGGTGATCTCGGCGACCAGCTCGGGCCGTGTGCACGACTCCAGCATCGGAATGCCCTCGCGCACCTTGTGGTACTCCGGCAGCGAACGGCCGGCCTGGCGCATGAACCACACGGGGGTGTGCGGCACGGGTTCACGCCTGCACGCCTTGAGGAAGGCACTGTCGTACGTCGCTGTCGGCTGCTGGCCCGTGGGGCTTCCGTTCGCACTCACGACGAAAAGTCTCGCACGCCCCGGAAGCCGACATGGCGGCGCCCTTCTGGGGTGTCTCGACCTGCGCGGCGCGTCCGTTCCCTTAATCTTCCCCGCATGGCTGCGGCTCAGGGACGACTGTCGGACGGCGCTGGCGGGATGGACGACGCGAAGGGCACGGAGGAGGCGGACCGAGATAAAGACGGTTCGGCCCCGCCACCCTTCCGGGTCGCGGTCGAGGCACTGCGCTGTGCTCGGCTGCGGCCGCAGGTGGAGGTGGAGCCGACGCCCGCCCCGCAGCGGCTCGCCCCCTTCGCCTACGCCCTGGAGGCCGCGGTCGTCGACGGCGACCAGGACCTCGCCGACGGGCGTCTGATCCTGCTGCACGACCCGGCCGGCCACGAGGCCTGGCACGGAACGTTCCGGCTGGTGACGCTGGTGCGCGCGGAGCTGGAGTCGGAGATGGCCGCCGATCCGCTGCTGCCGGAGGTCTGCTGGTCGTGGCTGACCGGCGCGTTCCAGGCGCGCGGGCTGTCGTACGGCGAGGCGAGCGGCACCGTCACGCGCGCGAGTTCGCACTACTTCGGCGGGCTGTCCGAGCGGCCCGCCGCCTCGCAGATCGAGATCCGCGCCTCGTGGACGCCGCGGGAGGGACTGGGCGGGGTCCCGGACACCGCGGCCCACCTGTCCGCCTGGTGCGACCTGCTGGCCCAGGTCGCCGGGCTGCCGCCGGCCGCCCCCGGCGACGCCTCGGTGGTGACCCTGCCGCAGCGCCGGGGGCCGCAGCCCCGCTGACGTCCGCCCGCCGCTTTCGCCTCCTGCTGGTTGATCATCATCTGGTTGACCATCTCTTTGTCGATACGGCCACTTTCAGTCCCGTAAGTGAACCCGCCCGAACCGACTCGATCTTCGGATGATCGATCGCGTGTCCGAATTGCACGGATTGTTACTCACCAGATCGTGATCATTCTCTAAAGGCGGACGCGTTTGGTGCCGAAGACGACTGTGACCTTGAAAGCACGGTTCGTCCCGGCTTCATCCCCAGAGCCGGCCCCGTCCCGCACCCCAGGAGGCCTGGTGTCCGTTCTCCTTGAGCAACCCGCAAGCCTGGTCGCCTACCGCCCGAACAAGCCGACCGCCATGGTGGTCGTGGCCGACCCGCGCGTCCGCTCCACCGTCACTCGCCATCTGTGGGCGCTCGGTGTGCGCGATGTCATCGAAGCCTCGTCCATCGCGGAGGCTCGTCCCCGCATCGGCAACCCCCGCGACATCTGCGTCGCCGACGTCCACCTCCCGGACGGCTCCGGCCTGACCCTCCTGTCCGAGACCCGTGCCGCGGGCTGGCCCAACGGCCTGGCCCTGTCGGCCGCCGACGACATCGGCGCCGTGCGCAACGCCCTGGCCGGCGGGGTCAAGGGATACGTCGTGACCGGCACCCGCACCAACATCGGGCTCCCCACCCGACCGGGCGGCGCTCCCCTCGGCTCCGCCGCCCGTATGCACCGCCGCCCCCCGGGTGCCCCGAGCCACCCGGGCGGCTACCGCGAGCTGTCCGGCCGTGAGGTCGAGGTGCTGCGCCTGGTCGCGGAGGGCCAGTCCAACAAGGCCATCGGCGTCTCGATGGGCCTGTCCGCGCTGACCGTCAAGAGCCACCTCGCCCGCATCGCCCGCAAGCTCGGCACGGGCGACCGCGCCGGGATGGTCGCGGTGGCCCTGCGCACCGGCATCATCCACTGACCCGCCGCCCGACTCCCCTTCCGCTTGCGCTTCCGCCGCCGACTCGTTCTTCCGTCGCCCGAATCCCCCAGCCTCCTCGATCGCCTCTTCCCACCCGCTCCCCCCTTCCCCGCCTTCCCCGCCTAAGCCGCCTTGGCCGTTCACCGACGTGAACGGCATGTTGCACCGACCTGACTGGTTTACGACCCTCTGGCGCCCGTCGACGGAACGTTCCGTCGACGGGCGCTGTCCACACACAGATACCCTTGACAGGTGACCGACGCCCAAGAGACCGCAGCAGACCTGCCACTGCGCATCACCGGAGGGACCCCTCCGGACGACGGCGAATCTTCTGCGGCGGCGCCGATCCCTTTGCTCGAACCGTGTGAGGGCATTCCGCCGGTGGTCGCCGACGAGGCCACGCTGGCGGAGGTGATCGCCGCCTTCGCCGCCGGCTCCGGCCCCGTCGCCGTGGACGCCGAGCGCGCCTCCGGCTACCGCTACGGCCAGCGCGCCTATCTGGTGCAGCTGCGCCGCGAGGGCGCCGGGACCGCGCTGATCGACCCCGTCGCCTGCCCCGACCTCTCCGGCCTCGGCGAGGCCCTGTCCGGCGTCGAATGGGTGCTGCACGCGGCCACCCAGGACCTGCCCTGCCTGCGCGAGATAGGCATGGTGCCCAGCCGCCTGTTCGACACCGAGCTGGCCGGCCGTCTCGCCGGGTTCCCGCGGGTCGGCCTCGGCGCGATGGTCGAGAGCGTGCTCGGATACGTCCTCGAAAAGGGGCACTCCGCCGTCGACTGGTCGACCCGGCCGCTGCCCGAGCCCTGGCTGCGCTACGCGGCCCTCGACGTCGAGCTCCTCGTCGACCTGCGCGACGCCCTGGAGAAGGAGCTGGACCGGCAGGGCAAGCTGGAGTGGGCCCGGCAGGAGTTCGAGGCGATCGCGACCGCGCCGCCCGCCGAGCCGCGCAAGGACCCGTGGCGGCGCACCTCCGGGATGCACAAGGTGCGCCGGCGGCGGCAGCTCGGCGTGGTGCGGGAGCTCTGGGAGACCCGGGACCGGATCGCCCAGCGGCGCGACGTGTCGCCGGGCAAGGTGCTCAGCGACTCCGCGATCGTGGAGGCGGCGCTCGCCCTGCCCGCCAACGTGCACGCGCTCTCGGCGCTGAACGGGTTCGGGCACCGGATGGGGCGCCGGCAGCTGGAGCAGTGGCAGGCCGCCGTGGACCGCGTGAAGGCGCTGACCGAGGGGCAGCTGCCGCAGCCGGGACAGGCGGTCACCGGGCCGCCGCCGCCCCGGGCCTGGGCCGACAAGGACCCGGCCGCCGCGGCTCGGCTCGCCGCCGCGCGGGCCGCGGTCTCGGCGGTGGCCGAGCGGCTCACGATGCCCCAGGAGAACCTGATCGCGCCCGACACCGTGCGACGGCTGTGCTGGGAGCCGCCGAAGTCCCTCGACGACGAGTCTGTGGCGGCGGCGCTCGCCGGGTACGGCGCCCGCGCCTGGCAGGTGGAGCAGGTGGCGCCGACGCTGGTGACCGCGCTGGCGGTCAAGGAGCCCCCGAGTTCCTGACGGCCGACGCCGCCCGGCGGGCTCTGCGGGGCCCGCGCAAGCGGAACCGGCACGTCGAGATCACGCCAAGCTCGGACGACGGTCCGGGGCGGAAGTGGAAGGGGACGGAGCGGCCCACCTGGGCGGCCGTCCCCTTCGTGCTCCCCCCGCGCGGATGTGACCTTCGCCGCTCCGGCCTCCGGGACTGTGCAGCTACGTTACTCATAAGTAGCATGAGCCTGAGCGCGCGCTCAGCGCATCGCAGCAGTGCCATCCCGCACCCTGGAGGAGAGCCATCGTGCCTCGTACCGTCAGGGATGTCGTCTTCGTCGACGGCGTCCGCACCCCGTTCGGCAAGGCGGGCCCGAAGGGCATCTACCACGAGACCCGCGCCGACGACCTCGTCGTGAAGGCGATCCGGGAGCTGCTGCGCCGCAATCCCGGTCTCGACCCGAAGAAGATCGACGAGGTCGCCATCGCCGCGACCACGCAGATCGGCGACCAGGGCCTGACCCTCGGCCGCACCGCCGGCATCCTCGCCGGTCTCCCCCAGTCCGTCCCGGGCTACTCGATCGACCGCATGTGCGCCGGCGCCCTGACCGCCGTGACGACCACCGCCGGTTCGATCGCCTTCGGCGCCTACGACGCCGTCATCGCCGGTGGTGTCGAGCACATGGGCCGCCACCCGATGGGCGAGGGCGTGGACCCGAACCCGCGCTTCGTCAGCGAGAAGCTGGTCGACGAGTCCGCCCTGTTCATGGGCATGACCGCCGAGAACCTGCACGACCGCTACCCGACCATCACCAAGCAGCGCGCCGACGAGTACGCCGTGCGCTCGCAGGAGAAGGCCGCCAAGGCGTACGCCGACGGCAAGATCCAGCAGGACCTGGTGCCGATCTCGGTGCGCCGCACCAACGCCGAGGCCGGCGAGACCGGTTGGGGCCTGGTCACGGCCGACGAGCCGATGCGCCCGGGTACGACCCTGGAGAACCTGCAGGGCCTCAAGACCCCGTTCCGCGTCCACGGCCGGGTCACCGCCGGTAACGCGGCCGGTCTGAACGACGGCGCCACCGCCTCGATCATCGCGAGCGAGGACTTCGCCCGCGAGAACAACCTGCCGGTCAAGATGCGCCTGGTCTCCTACGCCTTCGCCGGCGTGGAGCCCGAGGTCATGGGCTACGGCCCGATCCCGGCCACGGAGAAGGCCCTCGCCCAGGCGGGGCTGTCCATCTCCGACATCGGTCTCTTCGAGATCAACGAGGCCTTCGCCGTCCAGGTCCTGGCCTTCCTGGAGCACTACGGCATCGCCGACGACGACGCGCGCGTCAACCAGTACGGCGGCGCCATCGCCTACGGCCACCCGCTGGCCTCCTCCGGCGTCCGTCTGATGACGCAGCTGGCCCGCCAGTTCGAGGAGCAGCCGCACGTCCGCTACGGCCTGAACACCATGTGCGTCGGCTTCGGCATGGGCGCGACGGTCATCTGGGAGAACCCGCACTTCGAGGGGGACAAGTGAGCACCACCGCTGAGCTTTTGAAGGGTGCGGCCGAGCTGTTCCCCGACGAGGTCGTGACGTCCGCGCACGTACGCCACCTCGACCTGCCGTTCGGCGCCGGGCGCTTCGCGCTCATCACGCTGGACAACGGCCTGGACCACACCAAGCCGACCACCTTCGGCCCGGCCTCGCTGGCGAACCTCAACACCGCCATCGACCAGGTCGAGGCGGAGGCCGCGGCCGGTGACATCGTCGGCGTCGGCATCACCGGCAAGCCGTTCATCTTCGCGGTCGGCGCCGACCTCAAGGGCGTCGAGCTGCTGAAGAAGCACGAGGACGCGCTCGCCATCGGCAAGGGCGGCCACGAGGTCTTCAAGCGCCTCGCGGGCCTCGCGGTCCCGACCTTCGCGTACTACAACGGTGCGGCGATGGGCGGCGGCGTCGAGGTCGGCCTGCACTGCTCCTACCGGACCGTCTCCAAGGCGATCCCGGCGTTCTCCCTCCCCGAGGTCTTCCTGGGTCTGGTCCCGGGCTGGGGCGGCTGCGCGATCCTGCCGAACCTGATCGGCGCCGACAAGGCCGTCTCGGTGATCATCGAGAACAGCCTGAATCAGAACAAGCAGCTGGGGGGCCAGCAGGTCTTCGACCTGGGCATCGCCGACGCCATCTTCGAGGGCGCCGACTTCCTGGAGCAGTCGCTGCTCTGGACGGCGAACGTCCTCAAGGGCGACGTCGAGGTCGAGCGCCCGGTGATCGACCGCGGCGAGGGCTGGGACCAGGCCGTCGCCAAGGGTCGCTTCATCGCGGACTCCAAGGTGCACGGCGCTGCCCCGGCCGCCTACCGCGCCCTGGACATCATCGCCGCCGCCAAGAACGGCGACCTGCAGCAGGGCTACGACGCCGAGGACAAGGCGCTCGCCGACCTGATCATGGGTGGCGAACTGCGCTCCGGCATCTACGCGTTCAACCTGGTGCAGAAGCGCGGGAAGCGCCCGGCCGGCGCCCCGGACAAGAACCTGGCGCGCCCGGTCACCAAGGTCGGCGTGGTCGGCGCGGGCCTGATGGCCTCGCAGCTCGCCCTGCTCTTCCTGCGCCGCCTCGAGGTGCCGGTCGTGCTGACCGACATCGACCAGGAGCGCGTCGACAAGGGTGTGGGCTACGTCCACGCCGAGATCGAGAAGCTGCTGGGCAAGGGCCGGATCAACCAGGACAAGGCCAACCGCCTCAAGGCACTGGTCACCGGTGTCCTGGACAAGGCCGAGGGCTTCTCCGACGCGGACTTCATCATCGAGGCCGTGTTCGAGGAGATGGGCGTCAAGCAGCAGGTGTTCGCGGAGGTCGAGGCGGTCGCCCCGGCGCACGCGATCCTCGCCACCAACACCTCCTCCCTGTCGGTGTCGGAGATGGCGTCGAAGCTCCAGCACCCCGAGCGGGTCGTGGGCTTCCACTTCTTCAACCCGGTCGCCGTCCTGCCGCTCCTGGAGATCGTCCGGGGCGAGCAGACCGACGACGCCTCGCTGGCCACGGCCTTTGGCGTCGCCAAGAAGCTGAAGAAGACCGCGGTCCTCACCAAGGACGCCCCGGCGTTCGTCGTGAACCGCATCCTGACCCGCTTCATGGGCGAGATCCAGAACGTCATCGACGAGGGCACCCCGGTCGAGGTCGCCGAGAAGGCCATCGAGCCGCTCGGCCTGCCGATGTCCCCGCTGGTGCTGCTGGAGCTGGTCGGTCCCGCGATCGGTCTGCACGTCTCGGAGACCCTCAACCGGGCCTTCCCGGACCGCTTCACGGTCTCCCCGAACCTCGCGGCCGTCGTCAAGGCGGGCAAGCGCGGCTTCTACGTCTACGACAGCGGCAAGCCGGAGCTGGACCCCGAGGTCGCCGCGCTGCTCAAGCAGGGCGATGTGGTCCTGACCGAGGAGCAGGTCCGGGCCCGCGTCCTGGACGCGGTGGCGCAGGAGATCGGTCTGATGCTCGACGAGGGCGTCGTGGCCGAGGCCCAGGACATCGACCTCTGCCTGATCACGGGCGCCGGCTGGCCCTTCCACCTGGGCGGCATCACGCCGTACCTGGACCGCGAGGGTGTCTCGGAGCGCGTGAACGGCAAGAAGTTCCTGGCGCCGGGCGTCGCCAGCGTCCCGGCGTGACGCTTCGCTGATTCGGCCGGGTGCCCGTACTCCCGTTGGGGGGTGCGGGCACCCTGTGCTTCGGTGCTGGGGGCTGTGCCCCCAGCACCCCCTTTCGGCCTGAACGGCCTCGTCCCCTCAAACGCCGGACGGGCTGAGATGTGCCGACGGGTCAGATCTCCCGCCAGGCCTCCAGGGCCAGGCCTGGCTCCTCCTTGCGGCGGGTCAGCAGGAGGGTGCCGGTCGACGGTGACAACGATGCCGCGACGACCCGGCCGTCCTCGTCCAGCGTGACGCGGACCAGGGCATCGGCCGGCAGGGACGGCCCGGACTCGGTCCACCAGGCGCCGGCCGACTCGTCCTCCGTCGGATAGGCGGCGAAGGCCACCCGGCCGCTCGCCGAACGCTGGGCGAGCAGGGTGCAGTCGTGGCCGTCGAGTTCACAGCGGACGGCGGACACCGGCCCGGGGCCTGCGGCGGCGAGTACGGCGGTGGGCTTGCCGCCGGGCCGCCAGACGCACAGGTCACCGGAGTCGTCGGTGTAGAAGAGGGTGGTGCTGTCGGCGGACGTGGCCAGCGCGTGCAGGGTGTCCGGGCGGACGGAGGCCTCCATCGCCTCCTGAAGGACCGGCTGCGCGCCGGGCTCCTCCTGGCGCCAGTGCAGCAGGGCGCCGGGGACGGCCGCGTACAGCTCGACCCGCCCGGACTCGCCCGTGACCGCCGCCAGTTCGCCCTGGACGTCCCGGCCCTTCAGGTCCCACCAGGGGTTCCAGCCGCCCTTCTCCTTCTGGGTGAGCAGGCTCACCCCGCCGCCGCTGTTGCGGACGAAGACATGGGCCCGGCCCTGTGCGTCCACCGCGACCGCGGGCGGGCCGGTGCGGATGCCCTTCTTGTCGGGGTGGCCGATCGGGTGCCAGTCCAGGGCGGCCAGGTGCGGGCGGAAGTGCGTGGAGTGCACGAGGCCCGACTCGACCTTGCCCGTGGGCCGCCAGGAGACCAGATGGGCGTAACGGTCCGGGCCCTGGACGACGGCGAGCACCGGGTGCAGCAACTGATCGCCGCCCACCTTGCGTGCGATGCCCCAGGGACCGCCGGGGCCGCGTTCCGCCCGGCACAGGACGGCCTCGCCCGACGGCAGGTAGACACTGAGTCGGCCGTCGCGGCCGCGTATGAGCCAGTCGCCGTTCACCGGTTCACCTTAAGCGGCGCGTGTCGTCGGCCTTGGCGCACCCCCCTGCCCGGTCGCCGTAGCGGCGGATGAACGGGCCGGTGTGCCGTGCGACCCTGGGCCCATGGACCTCGAAGACCCGCTGCTCGTGATCGTCGACGCCGCGAACGTGGTCGGGTCGGTGCCCGACGGCTGGTGGCGGGACCGCAAGGGCGCCGCGGAGCGGCTGCGGGACCGGCTGGGCTCGGAGGGGCTGCCCGGCCGTCCCCGCCCCGTGGAGATCGTGCTGGTGGTGGAGGGCGCGGCCCGCGGAGTGGAGTCCGTGCCCGGCGTACGGGTGGAGTCGGCGCCGGGCAGCGGGGACGACCGGATCGTCGAGCTGGTCGCCGAGGCCCCCGGGCGGCCCTGCCTGGTCATCACGGCCGACCGCGAACTGCGTGGCCGGGTGGCGGAGTTGGGCGCCGAGGTGACCGGGCCGCGCGCGGTGCTGGGCGGCCGTCCCTAGGTCCTCCCGTCACACTCGCCCGCGCGCGGCTACCGCTCGGGCACCCGCGCGTAGAGCACCGCGCCGTCCACCCTCGCCACCTCCGCGTAGCGTGCCGTCAGCAGCCGTCGCAGGGTCGGTACGCGGTCCGGGGCGTACGGCTCGCCCCGGGAGTCGTCGACCACCAGGGCGGGCGCCCGGGCGGCCATCTCCGCGCGGAAGACGGGCCAGGCGCCCCGGACGGCGTACTTCTCGCCGACCTGGGGGCCGTTGCGGCCGCCGCTGTAGTTGGTGAGGAGCCCGGCGGTGAGGTAGCGGCTGGCGGGGGTGCGGGACGCGAGCCAGTACGTCTCCGGGTGTATGCCCCAGAACAGGACACGGTCGGCGGGTGTCGTGCGCTGCGCGACCGCGGCGGCCAGGCGCTGGGCGTGGGCGAGTTCGGGGCGGGGGGCGAGCAGGCCCCAGGTCAGGAACAGGGAGCAGCAGCAGGCCGAGGTGAGCAGCGCGGCCGTGAGTCGTTCGCGGGGCAGTGTCCGCAGCGCGGCCGTCGCCAGCAGGGCCAGCGGCGGGGTGAGTTGCAGGAAGTAGTGGCCGAAGAAGTGGAAGCCGAGCAGGACGGCTCCGGCCGAGGACGCCAGCCACAGCCACAGGTCCGCCGAGCCCGTTCGGGCCGGCCGCGGCATCCGTACGACCGGCGGGATCAGGCCCGCGCAGGCCACCGCCAGGATCGCCGTGTTGGTCAGGCCCCGGAGCAGGATGTGGAGTTCGGAGCCGGTGAGGGTGGCGTAGGCCGCCGAGCCGGTGACGGTCCAGAAGAGGAAGCCGGCGGGGTCCGTGACCAGGGCCGCGCACAGCACCGGGACGACCAGTCCGGCGGCCAGCCGCAGCACGCCGCCGGGCGGGGAGCCGCGGCGGTGCAGGAGGTGCGCCACCGGCAGCAGGACCGCCCCGCCGGTCTGCTTGGCGAGGAAGGCGCAGGCGACGGCCGTCCCGGCGGCGCCCCAGCGGCGGCGGTCCGCGCACCACATCGCGGCGGCCGCGCAGGGCAGGGTGAACACCTCGAAGGTGGCGGCCTGCGCGTCCTCGGGGTTGAGCCCGACGGAGACCAGCAGATAGAGCATCCCGGCCGTCCGGCCCGCGGTGTCGCCCCAGCGGCGCCGGGCCAGCGAGGCCAGCAGCACGGCGGTGACCAGTTGGGCGAGGACCGCGAGGATCCGGACCGGCGTGAGCGACGCCGAGCCGTACAGCGCGAAGGCCGCCTCGTACAGCCACGGCACGAGCGGCGGCTTGCGGTCCACGACCGTCTCGTACAGCCGGCCGCCGTGCGCCAGCATCCGGGCCTGTACGGCGAGATAGCCCTCGTCGGGGTTCCACAGCGGCCGTACGAAGGACGGCACCCGGGTGATACAGGCCAGGGCCGCCAGCTGCGGCAGCAGTCTCGCCCAGTACGCCTTCCGTACGACTACGGACCGTGGTGGGGCGAGGGGTGCGGCGAGCATGGGGTGCACGCTATCCGGCCGCGACGTCTGCATCGAAACGGGACATACGGGGCCGGGTCGGCGAGCCGGTCGATCACTCCGCGTTCATCTACCGCGCCGGGCCGCCCGGGCGGCCCTTGGTCACCGCGCCGGTCGTGTTCTCCCCCTCCCCCGCGAGGCGGCTGTGCGTGCGCCCGTACAGGACGTAGACGACGAAGCCGATGACCATCCAGATGGCGAACCGGAGCCAGGTCTCGGCGGGCAGGTTCAGCATCAGCCACAGGGTGGCGACGACGGACAGGATCGGGATGAAGGGCACCCACGGGGTGCGGAAGGCGCGGGGCAGGTCCGGGCGGGTGCGGCGGAGGATGATCACGCCGAGTGCCACGACGACGAAGGCGAAGAGGGTGCCGATGTTCACCAGTTCGGCGAGTTCACTCAGACTGGTGAAGCCCGCGATGATCGCGATGAGGACGCCGAGCAGGATGGTCGGCCGGTGCGGGGTCCTGAACCGGGGGTGGACGACGGAGAAGAAGCGGGGCAGCAGTCCGTCGCGGCTCATCGCGAAGAACACCCGGGTCTGACCGAGCAGCAGGATCATGCAGACCGTGGTCAGGCCGACGACGGCGCCGAAGCTGATCGCGCCCGAGAACCAGGGGTGCCCGGTGGCCTTGAAGGCGTCGGCGAGCGGGGCGTCCACGGAGAGGTCGGTGTAGTGCTGCATGCCGGTGACGACGATGGACACCGCCACGTACAGCGCCGTGCAGATGAACAGGGAGCCGAGGATGCCGCGCGGCATGTCCCGCTGCGGGTTCTTGGTCTCCTCGGCGGCGGTGGCCACCACGTCGAAGCCGATGAAGGCGAAGAAGACGACGGAGGCGGCGGTGAAGATCCCCATCACGCCGAAGTTGGACGGGGCCCAGCCGAACATCAGCTGGATGAGCGGGGCCTTGAGGGTGCCCCCGACCTCCACCGCCTGGGCCTTGGGGATGAACGGCCTGTAGTTGCCGCTCTGGATGAAGAACGCCCCGGCGATGATCACGATCAGGACGACCGTCACCTTGATGGCGACGACCACCTCGGTGACCCGCGCGGACAGCTTCATGCCGATCACCAGGATGGCGGTGAGCGCCAGGACCAGTGCGGCGGCGAGGATGTCGAAGCCGAGGCCGTGGGCCCCGTCCCGGCCGGCGAGGTAGTCGGGCAGGTGCCAGCCGGCGTTGTCGAGGAGCGAGCGCATGTAGCCGGACCAGCCGACGGCGACCACCGCCGTGCCGAGCGCGAACTCCAGGACCAGGTCCCAGCCGATGATCCAGGCGGGCAGTTCACCCAGGGAGGCGTACGAGAAGGTGTACGCGGACCCGGCCACCGGGACGGTGGAGGCGAACTCCGCGTAGCAGAGCGCGGCGAGGGCGCAGACCACGCCGGCCGCGACGAAGGCCAGGGAGACGGCGGGTCCCGCGTTCTCCTTGGCGACCTTGCCGGTCAGGACGAAGATGCCGGTGCCGATGATGACACCGACGCCGAAGACGGTCAGATCCAGCGCGGACAAGGACTTCTTGAGCGCGTGCTCAGGCTCCTCGGTATCGCGGATGGACTGCTCGACCTTCTTCGTCCGGAAGAGGGTGCTGCTCACGGGATACCTCCCACGCTTGTCGTCCTCGACATGCCTCGACATGATCGAGAGGGGGCGTGGTACGTATGCCCCGGCCTGGACGCATTCACGCAAATGGGCCGGTTTCACCACCTCGACAGCGGTGCAACCGGCCCACGGGACGCTCGTGGCGTTCTAGTCGCGCGCGGGCTCCACGGAGCCGACCTCGGCCTCCGGCCGGTCGAACCGGCCGTCCAGCTTGGCGACCAGGCCGGTGACCTGGCGGGCGATGTCGGGGGCGGTCAGCCCGATCTCGGCCATGACCTCGGCGCGCGAGGCGTGGTCGAGGAAGCGCGGCGGGATGCCGAAGTCGCGCAGCGGGAGGTCGACGCCGGCGTCGCGCAGGGCCTGGGCGACCGCCGAGCCGACGCCGCCGACCCGGGAGTTGTCCTCGACGGTGACGACCACCCGGTGCCGCTCGGCGAGCGGGGCCATGGCCTCGTCGACCGGCTTGACCCAGCGCGGGTCGACGACGGTGGTGGAGATGCCCTGCTTGTCGAGCAGGTCCGCGATCTCCAGGCACATCGGCGCGAGGGCGCCCACGGAGACGAGCAGCACGTCCGGCATGTCCGTGCCCGGCTCGCGCAGCACGTCCATGCCGCCGACGCGACCCACGGCCGGTACGGCGGGGCCGACGGCGCCCTTCGAGAAGCGCACGACGGTCGGCGCGTCCTTGACCTCGACGGCCTCGCGCAGCTGGGCGCGCACCTGCTCGGCGTCGCGCGGCGCGGCCAGCCGGAGCCCCGGCACGACCTGGAGGATCGACATGTCCCACATGCCGTTGTGGGAGGCGCCGTCGGTGCCGGTGATGCCGGCCCGGTCCAGCACGAAGGTCACCCCGCACTTGTGCAGGGCCACGTCCATCAGCACCTGGTCGAAGGCGCGGTTGAGGAAGGTGGCGTACACGGCGAAGACGGGGTGCACCCCGCCCGTCGCGAGGCCGGCCGCCGACACGGCGCCGTGCTGCTCCGCGATGCCGACGTCGTAGACCCGGTCCGGGAAGGTCTTGGCGAACCGGTCGAGCCCGACCGGCTGGAGCATCGCGGCGGTGATGGCGACGACGTCCTCGCGCTCGTGACCCAGCTTCACCATCTCGTCGCCGAAGACGGAGGTCCAGTCGGCGCCGGAGGAGGCGATGGGCAGGCCCGTGTCGGGGTGGATCTTGCCCACGGCGTGGAAGCGGTCGGCCTCGTCCTGGAGGGCGGGCTGGTAGCCGCGGCCCTTCTCGGTGAGGCAGTGCACGATCACCGGGCCGCCGAACCGCTTGGCGCGGGCCAGCGCCGACTCCAGGGCCTCGATGTCGTGGCCGTCGATCGGGCCGACGTACTTCAGGCCCAGGTCCTCGAACATGCCCTGCGGGGCGATGAAGTCCTTCAGGCCCTTCTTCGCGCCGTGCAGGGTCTCGTACAGCGGCCGGCCGACGACCGGGGTCCGCTCCAGGACCTCCTTGGTGCGGGCCAGGAAGCGCTCGTAGCCGTCGGTGGTGCGCAGGGTCGCCAGGTGGTTGGCGAGGCCGCCGATGGTCGGCGCGTACGACCGCTCGTTGTCGTTGACGACGATGACCAGCGGGCGGTCCTTGGCGTCGGCGATGTTGTTCAGCGCCTCCCAGGCCATGCCGCCGGTGAGAGCACCGTCACCGATGACGGCGACCACATGGCTGTCCGTTTTGCGAATCTGGTTGGCTTTTGCCAGACCGTCAGCCCAGCCGAGGACCGTCGAGGCGTGCGAGTTCTCGATGATGTCGTGCTCGGACTCGGCCTGCGAGGGGTAGCCGGACAGGCCGCCCTTCATCTTCAGCCGGGAGAAGTCCTGCCGGCCGGTGAGCAGCTTGTGCACGTAGGACTGGTGGCCCGTGTCCCACAGCACCTTGTCCTTCGGGGACTCGAAGACGCGGTGCAGGGCGATGGTGAGCTCGACCACGCCCAGGTTGGGGCCGAGGTGGCCGCCTGTCTTGGAGACGGCGTCGACGAGGAAGGTCCGGATCTCCTCTGCCAGCTGGTCCAGCTCCTCCAGGCTGAGCCGGTCCAGATCGCGCGGTCCCGAGATGCGGGTCAGCAGCGGCACCCGTGCCTCCTTGCAGTAGAGCTGATCGAGCTGTTGCCGGGCTTGTCGAGTCTAATGTTCCGCCTGAGCGGCCCGTGTCCGGGCTGTACGTGATACGTCACGCCAACGGCGGTACCCAACAGAAGGTTCCTCAAGACACGCCTGTGCCCGGCACCTTGACGGCACCGGGCACAGTCGGACAGCGGGCTGCTACGCGCGACCAGCGGTCTTCTGCGTCTTGCGGGTGATGGAGTCGATCACCACGGTGGTCAGCAGGACCGCCGCCGTGATCATGTACTTCACCGGCTCCGCGATGGACTCCAGCTGGAGACCGTACTGGATGGAGACGATGACCAGGACACCGAGCAGCGCGTTCCAGGTGCGGCCACGGCCGCCGAAGAGCGACGTACCACCGATGACGGCGGCGGCGATCGCGTTCATCAACAGGTCACCGGTACCGGCGCTCTGGTTGGCCGAGGCGATCTTGGAGGCCAGGAAGAGACCGCCGATCGCCGCGAAGCCGCCCGAGATGGCGAACACGGAGATCCGCACCGCCGTGACGTTGATACCCGCACGCCGGGAGGCCTCGACGCTGCCGCCGAGCGCGAAGATCTTGCGACCGTAGGCGGTGCGGCGCAGCACGAAGTCGGTGGCGATGAGGAAGGCCAGGAAGACCACCGTGGCCAGCGGCAGGCCCTTGTACTGGTTGTACATGAAGGCGGCCGCGAAGGAGACCACGGCGAGCAGGCCCGTGCGCAGCAGCGTGTCGCTGAGCGGACGGGACGGGACGCCCACGGCCTCACGGCGGCGGTTGCCCAGGAAGGAGGAGACGAAGAACACTCCGACCACGACGGCGGCCAGTCCGTAGGCGGCGGCCACGTCCGCGAAGAAGTACGTGGTCAGCTTGCCGATCAGGCCGTCGCTGTCGAGGTTGATGGTGCCGTTCTCGCCCAGGACCTTGAGCATGAAGCCGAGCCAGAACAGCAGACCGGCCAGCGTGACGGCGAAGGCGGGGGCGCCCAGCACCGCGAAGAAGAAGCCGTGCAGGGCACCGATGGCGACGCCCGCGCCGACGGCGACGAGGATCGCGGCCCACTCGGGCCAGCCCTGGTTGACCGCCAGGACGGCGGCGAGGGCGCTGGCCGCGCCGCTGATCGAGCCGACCGACAGGTCGATCTCGCCGAGCAGCAGCACGAAGACGATGCCGACCGAGATCATGCCCGTGCCGACCATCGTGACGGTGATGTCACTGATGTTCTGCGCGGACAGGAAGTTGGAGTTCAGGCTCTGGAAGACGACGCAGATGATCAGCAGACCGAGGACGACCGGGAGGGAGCCCAGTTCACCGGCCTTCATCTTGCGCTTGAACTCGCCGAGGTAGCCCGCCAGGCCCTGCTCGCGCACGAGCAGGCGGGGGTCGACCGCGGTCACCGCGGCGGCCGCGGCCTCGGGGTTCTCCACGGCGTGCTCGTCCTGCGCAGCCGCGGAGGTCTTGTCGATGCTCACTTGGAAACCTCCCCGGTGGAGCGCGCCGCACGGCGGGTCACGGCGTTGTCGGTGGCGCCGGTGATGGCGGAGATGATCTCCTCCTGCGACGTCGTCCTGACGTCGAAGACGCCGTTGTTGCGACCCAGGCGCAGGACGGCGACCTTGTCCGCCACGGCCTTGACGTCAGCCATGTTGTGGCTGATGAGGATGACGGCGTGACCGCGCTCGCGCAGTCGCTCGACGAGGTCGAGGACCTGGGCGGTCTGCTCGACACCGAGGGCGGCGGTGGGCTCGTCGAGGATCACCAGCTTGGGGGCACCGAGCATGGAGCGGGCGATCGCCACGGTCTGGCGCTGACCGCCCGAGAGCGAGGCGATCGGGATGCGGACGCTCGGGATGCGGATCGACAGCGTCGTCAGCAGCTCGCGGGAGCGGCGCTCCATCTCGACCTCGTCGAGAACCCCGCGCCGCGTCAGCTCGCGGCCCAGGAACAGGTTGCCGACAACGTCGATGTTGTCGCACAGCGCGAGGTCCTGGTACACCGTCGCGATGCCCAGGTTCTGGGCGTCGTGCGGCCTGCTGATCGAGACGGACTTGCCGTCCCATTCGATGACGCCCTCATCGATGGGGTGCACGCCGGCGATCGTCTTGACCAGCGTGGACTTTCCGGCGCCGTTGTCGCCCACCAGGGCGACGACCTCACCGGCGTGGACCTCAAGCTCTACGTCGGTGAGCGCCTGAACGGCACCGAAACGCTTGGAGACCCCGCGCAACGCCAGCACGGGCGTAGCGGACACGTGAACCATCTCCTTCGCCGCCTGACCCGGCGGGAGGTTGTGCAGAGACTTTGGGGGGATTTCCGTCCGGCGCCCCGCACCGAGCTTGCGGGGCTGTCTGATGCGCGGGGCGCCGGAGGAGCCTGGAGCAGTCATGTCCCGTACGGGGATTCAAGGACGAATCCCCGTAGCTGTGAAGGGACCTGGACCGCTTACTTGATGCCGAGCTTGTCGCAGGCGGACTTGTACTTGCCGGCGCAGATGTCGGCGGCGGTGTAGACGCCGTCCTTGATGACCGTGTCGTTGATGTTGTCCTTGGTCAGCGCGGTGACCGGGACGAGCACGGACGGGACGTCGGTGGCGGAGCCGCTGGAGACCTTGTCCTTGGCGACCGAGTCCAGGCTCTCGCCCTTGGCGAGCGCGACGGCCATCGCCGCGGCGGCCTCGGCCTCCGGGGCGTACGGCTTGTAGACGCTCATGTTCTGCTCACCGGTGACGATGCGCTGCACGGCCGCGAGCTCGGCGTCCTGGCCGGTGACCGGCACGTTGAGGCCGGCCGCCTTGAGGGCGGTGATGATACCGCCGGCCATGCCGTCGTTGGCGGAGTAGACACCCGCGATGTTCTTCTTGCCGACCGCGGAGATCGCCGTCTCCATCTCGGAGTTGGCGTTGTCCGGCGACCACTCCTTGGTGTCGTACTCCTTGGCGATCGTGACCTTGCCGTCGAGGGCCGAGTGGGCGCCCTTCTTGAACTGGGCGGCGTTCGGGTCCGTGACGGAGCCGTTGATCATGACGATCTTGGAGGACTTGGTGGCCTTGCTGCCCAGCGCCTTCAGCAGGGCCTCGCCCTGGGTCTTGCCGACCGCCTCGTTGTCGAACGAGGTGTAGGCGCTGATCGGGCCCTCGGCGAGGCGGTCGTAGGCGACGACCTTGATGCCGGCGTCCTTGGCCTTCTGGACCGAGTTCTGGATGGCCTTGGCGTCCACCGCGTCCAGGATCAGCACGTCCACCTTGTTGGTGATCATCGTGTCGACCTGCTGCGCCTGGAGGTTGGCGTCCTGGCGGGCGTTGTTGTACTGGATCTCGGCCTTGTTGTTCGTCAGCTCCTTGATCTTCTTCTCGATCAGCGGGCGGTCGAACTTCTCGTACCGAGCGGTCTTGTTCTCCGGGAGAAGCAGACCGACCTTGATGTTGTCGCCCTTCTTGGCGGACGACGAGGAGGAGCTGTCGCTGCCCTTGGACTCCTTGGCACTGCCACAGGCGGCCAGCGAGACAGCCATCGCACCAGCGGCAACGGCAACGGCGGCACGACGCATACGCGTGTTCACTCTTTGAAACCTCCCTGACGAGGCCGCGTCGTTGCGGCCGAGGTGGCTGGAAGTCAACTCGGCCACACGTGCGACGTCAAGAAGTAAATCCTTAACGAGATGGCAACGGTGCCATCCGTTCTCTAAGTGAAGGCAGGTGCCGCTACGGACAGCGACCCGTCCAAAAGGGTCGAATCGCCCATCTCGCTGAGGGCGAGAGCGAGCGCTCCGAGCACCTCCGCGCGGCCTCCGAGGGCCCCTGGAAGGACCGAAAGCTGGCGCGCGGCACTGGGGATGGCATAGCGGCCGACGGACTCCCTGATCGGCCCCAGAACCAGCTCTCCGGCCTCGGCGAGATCACCGCCCAGGACCACCCGGCTCGGGTTCAGCAGATTGCAGAGATTGGCCACTCCACTGCCGATGTGACGGCCGACGTCGGCGATCACCCGACGACAGCCCGGATCCCCGTCCCGCGCGAGCCGCACGACGCCCTCCATGGTGAGGTCGGCGCCGTGGCTGGGCTGGAGCAACGGCAGCACGTAGCGTGCGGCCGTGAAGGTCTCCAGGCAGCCGCGGTTCCCGCAGCGGCAGACCGGGCCGGATTCATCGAGTGTAATATGTCCGATTTCCCCAGCGGTGCCGCCCGGGCCGCGATAGATCTTCCCGTCGATCACGAGGCCGGCGCCCACGCCGCTCGCGACCTTGATGTAGGCAAGATCACGTACGCCCCGGCCGCTGCCCCAGACCAGCTCGCCCAGGGCGCCCAGGTTGGCGTCGTTGTCCACGTACACCGGCACGCCGAGCCGCCCCCGCAGCTCCTCCGCGGGCTTGGTGCCGGTCCAGCCCGGCAGGATCGCGGTGGAGCCCAGGGTGCCGGACTCCACGTCGATGGGGCCGGGCACGCCGAGCCCCACTCCCGCGACTTTCGTACGGTCCACCTCGGTGGCCGCGATCAGCCGGTTGACCAGCTCTTCGGCCCGGTCGAAGCCCTGCGCGGAGGAGGCGTCGACGTCCAGCGGCTCGGACTCCTCGGCGAGGACCTGGTGGGCCAGGTTCCCGATCGCGACGCGCAGGTGGGCGTGACCGAAGTCGACCCCGATGACGATGCCGGCGTCCCCGCTCAGGGAGACGCTGCGGGCCCGTCGGCCACCCGCCGAGGTGGGCGTGACCTCGACGGTTCCGCCGTCCTTCAGCTCCCGCACGATGTTGGAGACCGTTGCCGCCGACAAGCCGGTCGTCCGCGCGATCTCCGCCTGCGTGAGCGACCCGGCGAGCCGCACGGCTCGTACGACTCGTTCCAGGTTGGCTCGGTGCAGCGACGACTGCGACCCCGGAGTCTCCACGACGACCTCCTGCGCGCGGGACCGCTTCAGCGAGGCCCCGTCTATGTCTAACTAGTGAACTCTAAGCTGAGCTGTTTGGGTCGCCTCCCGTCAAGAGCTTGAACGGTTTCCGGGGTCTTGCCCACACGAGAGCGCGCCGCCCCCGGAGCCGGGAACGGCGCGCGCACGGGCCGTTGCGGAGCGCTGCGCCGAGCGCTGCCGCACGGGCACCTACTTCAGGGTCGCCGAGGTCAGACCGGCCTGGACCTGGCGCTGGAAGGACAGGTACACGACCAGCATCGGGATCATGGCGATGGTCACGCCGGCGAACAGAACGGGCAGGTCGGAAGCGTATCCCTGCTGTTGCTGGAGCTGGATGAGGCCCTGGGTGAGGACGTACCTCTCGGGATCGTCACCGCTCTGCGGCTGCATGAGGACCGTCGGCAGGATGAACTGGTTCCACTGGCCCAAAGTGTTGAAGATCCCGACACTGATCAGGCCCGGCTTCGCCATCGGAAGCATCACCTGGAAGAAGGTCCGGGTGTGCGAGGCGCCGTCCAGGATCGACGCCTCGAAGACCGCCGTGGGCAGGGTCCGGAAGAAGGCGTGCATGAAGAACACCGTGAACGGCATCGAGTAGGCGATGTACACCAGGATCAGGCCCTGGTAGGTGTTCAGCATGTCCAGCCGCTTGACCATGAAGAACAGCGGGACCAGGGCGAGGAACACCGGGAACATCGCGCCGGCGACGAAGAAGTAGTAGAGGAGCCGGTTGCCCCAGAACTGGTAGCGGGCCAGGACGTACGCGGCCATCGAGCCGAAGAGCATGGTCAGCGGCACGCTGAACACCAGCACGATGACGGTGTTCACGAAGTAGTCGCCGATGCCCTTGTTCCAGGCACGGTGGAACACGTCGAAGGACCAGCTGTGCGGCCAGCCGAACGCCGAACCGCCGATCTGGGCGTCGGTCTTGAACGAGCTCAGCACGAGCCAGAGCAGCGGCAGGATGATCAGCAGGGCCCACAGGGCGAGGAAGCCGTGCGAGAAGACGTTCAGGACGACGCCCTCACTGCGGCCGCTGCCGGGGCGGGCGGGGGTCTTGTCCACGGACCGCGGGCGGGGGCCGGCCGCGGTCTCCTTGATGGGTGCGCTCATCGTCGTCTCTCTCCCGCTCAGAACTCGATGCGCTCGCGGCGGGTGGCGCGCAGCGTGAACACGGACAGGACCAGGGTGAGCAGCAGCATGACGACGCCCATGGCGCAGGCGTAACCGCTCTTGCCGAAGTAGAGGAAGTTGCGCATCATCACGGTCGCCATGACCTCGCTGTGGTGGTCGGGGCCGCCGCCGTACTGGCCGGAGGTCATGGTGGAGACCAGGACGAACATGTCCATCGCGATGATCCCGAGGTACACCCAGGCCGTCTGCACGGTGTCCCACAGCAGCGGCAGGGTGATACGGAAGAAGGACTGGGCGCGGCCGGCGCCGTCGATGAGGGCGGCCTCGTAGATGTCCTTCGGGATGGACTGCATGGCGGCGGAGAACAGCACCAGATAGAAGCCGACGCCGTGCCAGACGACGACCAGGATCAGCGCCCAGAGCACGAGGTTCGGCTCGTTGAGCCATTCGACCGGATTCTCGGGGTCGACCAGGCCGAGCTTGGTGAGGAACCCGTTGAGCATTCCGCCGCTGTCGCTGCGGTACACGGCGCCGAAGAGCACCGCGAGAATCGCCAGTGACAGGACCTGCGGGAAGAAATAGACGACTTTGTAGAAGCCGGATCCGGCGACGCCCGCGACGCCGCCGGCCCTGCTGCGTCCGCCCACGTTGAGCATGAAGGCGAAGAACAGGGCGAGCAGGATCGTGATGACCGGGATGAAGATCAGGAACAGGATGTTGTGCCAGATCGCCCCCGTGAAGACGTCGTCCTGGAACAGCGCTTTGTAGTTGTCCAGCCCGACGAACTTGAAGGTCTGCGACTGGCCCTTCCAGTCGGTCAGCGAATAGCCGAACGTCTGGATGTACGGCCAGATGACGAAGATCAGATAGAGCGCCACGGGAACGAAGAGAAATCCCGCGACGAACCGGTACTGCCCTTTGCGCATGGCGCTCCTGCCCCTGGTGTCCCGGACCGGACCGCCCGGGATTCCGGGCGGTCCGGGGTGCGGATGGTCGAGCGTGCGGTCAGTCCCGGTGGTTCTTCTTGGACGCCGGGTCCTTCGCCGCCTTGTCCACCGCGGCCTGTGCCCGCTTCAGCCACTCCTTGGGCTGAATACGCTTGGCCATCAGCTCGTTGGACGCGTTCTGGATGGCGACGTCCATCTCGCTGTACCACTCGGGGTAGAGGTAACGGAAGGTGTTGTCGCCCGCCGCCTTGGACGCCTCGACCGTGGACTGGGTGCCCGGCCGAAGCTTGACGCCGGGGTCGACGCCGTCCTTGAGGATGGTGAGCGAGTTGGCCTCCTTGGCGAACAGCGTCGACCACTCCTTGGAGAGCATGCGCCGCATGAACTCCTTGGCCCCCGGCAGGTTCTTCGCCTTCGCCGGGATGATGAAGGGCTCGCCGGAGCCGGCCCGGATCGCCTCGAAGGGCAGCTTGCTGTCGGGCAGCAGCGGCATCGGCATGAACTTCATGTCGAAGTCCGCGGGCGTCTGCTTGAGCTGCTCGTTCTCCAGCCAGGAACCGCAGGTGATGAAGGCGGCCTTGTACTGGTTCCAGCGGGTCTGGGACTCGGTGTGGGTCAGGCCGTTCGTACCGGGCATCAGCAGGCCCTTCTCGACGACCTCGTAGATCGCCTCGACACCGGCCTGCGCCGCGTCCGAGCCGACGAACGCCTTGGGGTCGAGGTTGTCGATCGCCTTCATCGCGTCCAGACCGCCCGTCTTGGCGATCAGGTCCATGATGGCGACGTTGATGTAGTACGGGTACTTGCCCTGGTGGGCCAGGCCGCCGATGCCCTGCTTCTTGGCGTCCTGACAGACGGTGAGGAAGTCGGCCCAGGTCTTCGGCTCCTCCCAGCCCTTCTCCTTGAAGAGCTTGCCGGAGTACCACAGACCCCACACGGTGTAGATGTAGTTGAGGGCGACGATCTTGCCCTCCTGCATGCCCGCGTCCAGGGTGCCGGGGATGATCATGTCCCGGACCTTCTTGCTCGGGTCGTCCACGGACGGCGCGTCGAGCACCGGCGCGAGGTCCAGCAACTGCCCGTTCTTGTACAGCACGTCGATCTTGATCTGCTGGGCGCCGGAGTCGTCCACGATGTCCGGCGGGTTGCCCGCGTTGAAGCGGGGCTGCAGCTTGCCGGTGATCTCCTGGGTCCCGGTGTGGGTGGAGCTGATGCCGGCCTTCTTCTGGAAGTCCGACTCCCACGCCTTGGCGTAGTCGTCGCCGTACCCGCCCTTGAAGATGACGACGTCGAGCTTGCCGCCCTTCTCCGCGCCGAAGGGGTTCGACTTGGACGTCTTGCCCTCGTTGCCGTTGTTGTCGCTGTTGCTGTCCCCGCCCCCACTGGCACAGGCCGAGAGGAAGCTCATGGTGGGTACGGAGATCAGCCCTAGTGCGGCGGACCGCTTGATCAGATCACGGCGGCCTACGCCCTCGGAACCCTCGGCACCGTGGTGCGCTGCGGAAGTGGATCCCATGCTCAAGTCCTCGCCTTCTCCAGGACTCAGGCGGTGAACCGGATCCTCCCGGCACCGCGGTCGGGTAGCGCTGGGTCGTGCAGGGTCGTGCGGGGTCATGCAGGAAACGCCGACAGGTATAGTCCACTTCCGGCCGACGGAGCAAGATCGAATGCAAGGTTCGCCTTCGGTCTTTTCCGAGTTGAGACCTCTCGGAAATATGAGACCGCTGTGCGTGCCTTGCCGGAATAATCCGCAACATAGGCCCCTGAATGCCGCAGCCAACACCCTTGACATCCCCGGCCACTTGACCACCTACTGGATCCTGCGCAGCGAATTGACAACGTTGTCCGAAGTGGGCGCAGGGAGGGTACCCGTTGTGAAGCAGCGGAGAGCTCGGCACAGACACGGTACGGCGGTCGTTCTCACGGCCGCCTTCGTCATGGCGGTGGGCTCGCAGGGGGCGGCGGTCGCCCTGCCGGCCCAGGCGGCCGCCCCCGACCGGGAGTTCGCATCCTCGTTCGAGGCGAACGACCCGGCACCGAACTGGCTGAACACCGTCGACACGGAGGCCGACGGAACCAAGCGCGCCTCGGGAGTCGACGGCGGCTACAGCACCGGCATTCCGGGCAATGTGACCGACCACGTCACCGACGTGCGGGCGAGCGGGGAGAACGCGGGCGCGGGCGAGGTCAAGGAGAACCTCGTCGACGGGGAGCCGGGCACCAAGTGGCTGACCTTCGAGCCCACCGGCTGGGTCGAGTTCGACCTGGACAAACCCATAAAACTCGTGACGTACGCCCTTACTTCGGCCAATGACTACGACGAGCGCGACCCCAAGGACTGGACCCTCCAGGGCTCGACCGACGGCAAGGACTGGAAGACCGTCGACACCCGCTCCGGCGAGGCCTTCTCCGAACGCTTCCAGACCAAGTCGTACGACCTCGCCCAGCCGGCCGAGTACCAGCACTTCCGGCTCGACGTCACGAAGAACAACGGCGCCTCGGGCATCGTCCAGCTGGCCGACGTGCAGTTCTCGACGGGCGGAGGCGGCGGCCCCGTCCCACAGGACATGCTTTCCCTCGTCGACCGCGGCCCGAGCGGCTCGCCGACCTCCAAGGCCGGCGCCGGCTTCACCGGCACCCGGGCACTGCGGTACGCGGGGCGGCACACGGCGGCCGGCCGGGCGTACTCGTACAACAAGGTCTTCGACGTGAACGTGAAGGTCGGCCGCGACACCCGGTTGTCGTACCGGATCTTCCCCTCGATGGCCGACGGCGACCGCGACTACGACGCCACCAACGTCTCCGTGGACCTCGCCTTCACCGACGGCACCTACCTCAGCGGTCTGGGCGCCACCGACCAGCACGGCTTCCCGCTGTCCCCGCGGGGGCAGGGCGCCTCGAAGGTGCTCTACACCAACCAGTGGAACGACGTGTCCTCGCGCATCGGCTCGGTCGCCGCGGGCAAGACGGTCGACCGGATCCTGCTGGCGTACGACTCCCCGAGCGGCCCGGCGAAGTTCCGCGGCTGGCTCGACGACGTGGCGCTCAGGACCGTGGCCCCCGAGAGGCCCAGGGCGCACCTGTCCGACTACGCGCTGACGACCCGGGGCACCAACTCCAGCGGCAGTTTCTCGCGCGGCAACAACTTCCCGGCGACGGCCGTCCCGCACGGGTTCAACTTCTGGACCCCGGTGACCAACGCCTCCTCGCTGAGCTGGCTGTACGAGTACGCGCGCGCGAACAACGACGCCAACCTGCCGACGATCCAGGCGTTCAGCGCGAGCCACGAGCCGAGCCCCTGGATGGGCGACCGGCAGACCTTCCAGCTGATGCCGTCCGCCGCGGCCGGCACCCCGGACACCGGTCGCAAGGCGCGGGAGCTGGCCTTCCGGCACGAGAACGAGACCGCGCGGCCGTACTACTACGGGGTGCGGTTCGAGAACGGCCTGCGGGCCGAGCTGACGCCCACCGACCACGCGGCGGCGCTGCGCTTCACCTACCCCGGCGACGACGCGAGCGTGCTGTTCGACAACGTCACCGAGCAGGCGGGCCTGACCCTCGACAAGGAGCACGGGACCGTCACCGGCTACTCCGACGTGAAGTCGGGCCTGTCGACGGGCGCGACCCGGCTCTTCGTGTACGGCCAGTTCGACAAGCCGGTGACGGACGGCTCCTCCAGCGGCGTCAAGGGCTACCTGCGCTTCGCCGCGGGCGCCGACCGCACGGTCACCCTGCGCCTGGCCACCTCGCTGATCAGCGTCGACCAGGCGAAGGACAACCTGCGCCAGGAGATCCCGGACGGCACCTCCTTCGACACGGTCGAGGCGCGCGCCCAGCGGGCCTGGGACGACATCCTCGGCAAGGTCGAGGTCGAGGGCGCGACCCCGGACCAGCTGACGACCCTGTACTCCTCGATGTACCGGCTGTACCTGTACCCCAACTCCGGCTTCGAGAAGGTGGGCGGCACGTTCCAGTACGCCTCGCCGTTCTCCGCCATGCCGGGCCCGGACACCCCGACGCACACCGGCGCGAAGATCGTGGACGGCAAGGTGTACGTCAACAACGGCTTCTGGGACACCTACCGGACGACCTGGCCGGCCTACTCGTTGCTGACCCCCGGTCAGGCGGGCGAGATGGTCGACGGGTTCGTGCAGCAGTACAAGGACGGCGGCTGGACCTCACGCTGGTCCTCCCCCGGCTACGCCGATCTGATGACCGGCACCTCCTCGGACGTCGCGTTCGCGGACGCGTACGTCAAGGGCGTCCCCTTCGACGCGAAGGCGGCGTACGACGCGGCCCTGAAGAACGCCACGGTCGTCCCCCCGTCCTCGGGCGTGGGGCGCAAGGGGATGAGCACCTCGCCCTTCCTCGGCTACACCAGCTCCGACACCCACGAGGGCCTGTCGTGGGCGATGGAGGGATACGTCAACGACTACGGCATCGCGAAGATGGGGGCCGCGCTCTACCGGAAGACGGGCGAGAAGCACTACAAGGACGAGTCCGAGTACTTCCTCAACCGCGCCCGGGACTATGTGAACCTCTTCGACTCCAAGGCCGGCTTCTTCCAGGGCCGTGACGACAAGGGCGGCTGGCGCGTCGACTCCTCGGCGTACGACCCGCGCGTGTGGGGCTACGACTACACCGAGACCAACGGCTGGGGCTACGCCTTCACCGCCCCGCAGGACAGCCGGGGGCTGGCCAACCTGTACGGCGGCCGCGGCGGCCTGGCGGACAAGCTCGACGAGTACTTCGCCACCCCGGAGACGGCCTCCCCCGACTACGTCGGGTCCTACGGCGGCGTCATCCACGAGATGACCGAGGCGCGGGACGTGCGGATGGGCATGTACGGCCACTCCAACCAGGTCGCGCACCACGTCATCTACATGTACGACGCGGCGGGCGAGCCCTGGAAGGCGCAGGCGAACGTCCGCGAGGCGCTCTCCCGGCTCTACACGGGCAGCGAGATAGGACAGGGCTACCACGGTGACGAGGACAACGGCGAGCAGTCGGCCTGGTACCTCTTCTCCTCGCTCGGCTTCTACCCGCTGGTCATGGGCAGCGGCGAATACGCCATCGGCTCCCCGCTGTTCACGAAGGCGACCGTGCACCTGGACAACGGCCACGACCTGGTGATCAACGCCCCGCGGAACAGCGCGCGGAACGTCTATGTGCAGGGCCTGACCGTCAACGGCCGCCCCTGGACGGCGACGTCGCTGCCGCACTCGCTGCTCGCCAAGGGCGCGGTGCTGGACTTCCACATGGGTGCCAAGCCGTCGACCTGGGGCACGGGCAGGAACGCGGCCCCGGTCTCCATCACCCAGGACGACTTGGTCCCGACGCCGCGCGCGGACGTGCTGAAGGGTGACGGCGCGCTGTTCGACAACACGTCGGCGTCGGACACCACGGTCACCTCCGTGGATCTGCCGGTGGGCGCGGCCACCAAGGCCGCCCAGTACACGCTGACGTCGTCCGGCGACCACACCAGGGCGCCGACCGGCTGGACCCTCCAGGGCTCCACGGACGGCACGACCTGGCGCACCCTGGACCACCACTCCGGTGAGTCGTTCGCCTGGGACCGGCAGACCCGGGCGTTCACGATCGCCGCACCGGGCTCGTACACCAAGTACCGCCTGGTCCTCGACGGCGAGTCGACCCTGGCGGAGGTGGAACTGCTGGCCTGACGCACCGCGCCGTGAGACAGGAGGCCGCCCCCGGGAGTTTTGGGGGCGGCCTCGTGCGCGGGGGGCTCAGCTCACCGCGAGGGTGAACACATGCAGGTCGGTGTCGTCCGGGAGCTTCACGCTGCGTACGGTCTTGCCGGCCGGTGCCTCGAAGGGCTTGGTCGCGAAGACGTAGGTCGCCACCGGGTCCTTGTCCGCGCCCGCGACGTTGCGGTACGCGGTCTTGGCGACGACCTCGTTGCCGTACTGGACGGTGCCGCCTCCGCCGCCGACGGTCCAGTCGGTGAAGGAGAGGTCGACGGTGTCGGTGCTGCCGTCGGTGTAGGTCACGGTCGCCTTCGTCTGCTGGTTTCCGTTGACCGCGCTGCCGATGAACGACAACTTGGTAGCCGGAGTGGGCAGTTGGACCGTCTGTCCGGCCGCGGCGGCGTTGTCCGGGCGGCCCGTGGGCGAGTTCGGCCAGGTGAAGGTGAGCCCGCCCACCGTGCCCGGCCGACCGGGAGCCAGGCCGGCCGCGGCGAGGGCCTGGCGGGAGTAACTCCAGCCGCCGCCGTCGTAGTCGGCCTCGTCGTGCTCGCCGGCGTCGTCCGAGACGCCGGTGTTGTTGTAGGCGGCGAGGAGGGTGCCGGGGGCGGCCACGGTGAGCGAGACGGGCTGCTCGTACGAGGTGTCGCCCGAGGTCACCGTCACCTTGACGTCGTAGAAGCCCTGGGTGGCGTCCTGCCCGGCCGCGAGGGTGATCTCCTGCGAGCCGTCGGTCACCGTGCCCTGGGCGGGCGTGGCGGTGACACCGTCCGGGGTCTCGACGCGGAAGCGGACCTCGGGGCCCGTGCCGCCGTGCAGCGCCAGGGCGCGGATGCCGACCTTGGTGCTGCCGCCCGGCGCGACGGTCGCCGCGGTCGGGCCCACGCCGATCTGGTACGGCTGCTCGCCCTGCCGGAAGGACGGCGGCGCCTGGGCGGTGCCCCAGGTGCGGTTCGGGGTGCCGGAGAGGGTGTAGTCCAGCCGGCCGCCGTCCCGCACGAAGGAGGCCGGGAGCCAAGGCCGGTCACTGCTGCGGCCGTTGACCTTCAGGGACTGGACGTACGGCGCGTCGGCGGCCGCGCCCGACGCCCGGATGGAGATGTCGTTGCCCTGCGGCCGGGCGATCTCGACGCGCTCGAACAGCGGGGAGGCGAGGACGAGTTCGGCGCGGGAGGGGACCTGTGGGTACATGCCGAGGGCGGAGAAGACGTACCAGGACGACATGGCGCCGAGGTCGTCGTTGCCGGGGATGCCGCCGGGCCCGGTCGACCAGAGCCGCGTCATGGCCGCGCGGACGGTCTCCTGCGCCTTGTACGGGGCGCCCGCGTAGTCGTACAGGTAGGGGACGTTGATGGACGGCTCGTTGTCCAGCTCGGACTTGACGCCGCCGCTGCCGGTGAACGCCCAGCTGCCGTCGGCGTTGTGGAAGAAGTCGTCGAGCCGGGCCAGCGCCTTGTCCGTGCCGCCCATCGCCGCGAACAGGCCCGCCGGGTTGTGCTGGACCATCCAGGTGTACTGGGCCGCCGACCCCTCGACGAATCCGTTGCCGGTGTCCGGGGTGAAGCCGGTGACCCAGCTGCCGTCGGCCTTGCGGTTGGCGACGTAGCCGCCGGTGGGGTCGGCCGCGATGTTGAAGTTGTTCTGCCACCACTGCGCCCGGCGCGCGAAGGCCGTCGCCGTGTCCTTCTCCCCCGCCGCCGTGGCGAGTTGGGAGAGCGCGAAGTCGGCGGTGGACATCTCCAGCGTCTCGGCCGCGCCGCCCCACGCGTTGGACACGGACGGCATGTAGTGGTGGGCCAGGTACTTGTCGAGCGACGGGCGCTGGCCGACCGACAGCACGGGCTTGCCGGCCGCCGACAGGTCCTGTGCGGTCGGCACGGTCGCCGCCTTCGCCAGGGAGGCCAGCGCGCCGCGCAGGTCGAAGTCCCTGCCGCCGAAGGCCCGGATGCCGGCGAGCGCGGTGGCCGAGGGGTCGCCGTTCATGACGTGCGTGCCGCTCGCGCCGTGCAGCCAGCGGTCCCAGATCCCGCCGTTCTGCCGCGCGAGTTCGTACAGCGACTGGGCGACGTCCGAGCCGGTGCGCGGGTCGAGCAGGGTGAGCAGTTGCACCTGGTCGCGGTAGACGTCCCAGCCGGAGAAGGTGCCGTACTGGGCCCGGTGGCCGCGGCCGACCCGGTGCACCTCGCCGTCGCTGCCCCGGTAGCGCCCGTCGGCGTCACTGATGACGTTCGGGTGCAGGAGGGAGTGGTAGAGGGCGGTGTAGAAGGTGGTGCGGTCGGCGTCCGTGCCGCCGCCGACCCGGATCGCGTCCAGCCGGTCGCGCCAGGCCCGGCCGGCGGCGTCCCGCACCGCGTCGAAGGAGCGGGACGACGGGTTCTCCGCGGCCAGGTTCGCCTCGGCGCCCGCCCGGCTGACGTAGGAGATGCCGACCTTCACGTTCACCGGGTCGGTGCCGGGCGCGAACTCGACGTATCCGCCGGCGCCCTTGCCCGCCACGGGCCGCCCGCCGTTGCCGAACCCGCCGGTCCCGCCGGAGGCGGAGGTCGAGCCGGGGTTCAGCCGGTCGTCCTGCCAGGTGCCGGTGGCCTTGAAGTCGCGGTCGAAGCGGGCGGTGAAGTACAGGGTGTAGTAGGCGCGTCGGCCCTCGGGGTCGAGGTAGCCGCAGAAGTTGCCGGAGGTGACGGAGCCGGAGATCGTGCGCGTCCGGGGGTCGATGCTGATCGACGAATCGGTCGAGCCCACCTCGGAGTTGGCCGTGCGGACGAGCAGCGAGGCGGGCTTGTCGGCCGGGAAGGCGAACCGGGCCGAGCCGGTGCGCGCGGTCGCGGTGAGGTCGGCGCTGACGCCGGAGGAGAGGCCCACCCGGTAGTGGCCGGGCTCGGCGGTCTCGTCGGCGTGAGTGAAGCCGGAGGCGTAGACGGCGTCCTTGGTGTCGCTCGTCGGGGAGGAGGTGACCTCGCCTGCGTACGGGAAGAACGGGATGTCGCCGCCGCCGCCCGCACAGCCGGTGCCGGACATGTGGGTGAGGCTGAAGCCGCGGATCCGGGTGGCGTCGTACTGGTAGCCGCCCGGCGCGGCGGTGCGGGTGGCGTCGCCTCTGGTGTTCTCGGGGCTCCAGGAGAGCATGCCGAAGGGCACGACGGCGCCGGGGAAGACATTGCCGCCGTTCTTGGTGCCGATCAGCGGATCGACGTAGGTGGTCGGGTCCTTGATCAGGTCCGGGGGTGCTGTCGTCGCCGCCAGGGCGGGGGTGGCGCCACCGGCCGCGAGCGCGGCGGCCAGCAACAGGGACACGGGACGGAAACGCATGACGCGGCCCCTCCTCCTCAGGACGGGTCGCGCATCACGGGTCGCACAAGCCGCAGGGACAGTAACGTGCACCGGCGGTGCCGCGGAAGACCGCGTGCACCTCCTTCGGTACACGGGGACGTCACTCGATCGGGTGAGCCCAAGTGGCTTGACATCGTTGTCGGTTGGAGCGGTAGAGTCATGTACAGACCACTAAGACAACGTTGTCGCATCATGCGGCCGACACAAGCCACGCTCCACCCGGACGGGCCGAACCCCCCTCGCCCGCCCGGCTCGCGGACCCGGTGCGCACCGCCACCGGGTCCGCCCAGAGCGACTCACCCGACCCGGCGGGCAACGGTCGCCGCGCAGCCACCGCCGGAGCGTCGCGCGCGGGAGCAACGGTCGTGCACGGATTGCCGTCGCACGCGGGAAGCGGGCGCACACGAGTAGCGGTCGTACGCGAGCAACGGTCGCGCGCGAAGAGCGGGCGGGAGCGGCCCACGCGACCCGGCGGGTTCCGGTCCGTCGGAGCCGCGAATGCCCGGGAGCGCTCCCACCTCCCTTCGGAAGCTAGCGCGCTCGACGAGTCCTGTAAACGCCTGACGCACCGGCCATACCTGGGCTCGGCGCGCGCTCCGGGGGGCGAATGTGACGTCCATCGCTTGGGACGACCGTAGCCACCGGCAATCACCGGTGCTACAAATGTCGCATGGCGGACCGATTCGCCCGGTTTAAGCGCATCCCGATGCGCTCGCTGGTCGGCAAGAATCCTCGAAGCGTCGCCGGGCAGGTCTTCATACTGCAGGTGGCGCTGGTAGTCGTGCTCGTGATCTGCGCGGTCGTCGCCCTCGTCCTGCAGTCGGAGCGGGACACCAGCATGGAGGCCAAGCGGCGTTCCATCGCGGTCGCGCAGACCTTCGCGCACTCGCCGGGCATCCTGCAGGCATTGAAGGAGCCCCAGCCGTCCAAGGAGCTCCAGCCGCTCACCGAGGCGGGACGCAGGGCCGCGGGCGTCGACTTCATCGTCGTCATGGACACCAAGGGGATCCGCTACACCCACCCCATGCCGGACCGGATCGGCAAGCGGTTCGTCGGCCGGATCCAGCCCTCGCTCGAGGGCAAGGTCTACACCGAGAGCGTGCACGGTCCACTCGGCCACGAGGTGCAGGCCACCGTTCCCATCAAGGACGACAACGGCAAGGTGACCGCACTCGTCTCCGCCGGGCTGAAGGTCAAGAACGTGACCAGCCAGGTGGACAAGCAGCTGCCGATCATCCTGGCCGCCGGGGCCGGCGCGCTGCTGGTGTCGACCGGCGGTACGGCGCTGGTGGGCCGACGGCTGTCCCGCCAGACCCACAGCCTGGCGCCGGACGAGATGAGCCGTATGTACGAGCACCACGACGCGGTGCTGCACTCCGTGCGGGAGGGTGTGCTCATCGTCGGGGACGGCGGACGGCTGCTGCTGGTCAATGACGAGGCCAGACGGCTGCTGGAGCTGCCGCCGGACGTCGAGGGGCGGCACGTCTGGGAGCTGTCGGGGCTCGACCCCGAAACGGTCGCGCTGCTCGTCTCCGGGCGCGAGGCCACCGACGAGGTGCACCTCGCCGGTGAACGGCTGCTCGCCGTCAACCAGCGGCCCACGGGGAACGACGGCGGCCCCAGCGGAACGGTCGTGACCCTCCGCGACTCCACCGAGCTCCAGGCGGTCTCCGGCCGGGCGGAGGTCGCGCGCGAGCGGCTCAAGCTGCTGTACGACGCCGGACTCAGCATCGGCACCACCCTCGACGTGGTTCGCACGGCCGACGAGCTGGCCCAGGTCGCCGTCCCCCGCTTCGCCGACTTCGTCACCGTGGACCTGGCCGACGGTGTGGTCCACGGCGAGGAGCCCGCCCCCACCGCCACCGGCATGCGACGGGTCGCCGTGAGCGCGATCCGGGACGACCATCCGCTCTACGAGAAGGGCCGGCTGATCGATTTCCTGCCGTCCACGCCCCAGGCGCGCGGCTACGGCAGCGGCCACTCCGAGCTGGTGACCGATCTGTCGACCGCGGCGGGCTGGCAGGCGCAGGACCCCAGGCGCGCCCAGGACATCATCGACTACGGCATTCACTCGCTCATCGCCGCGCCGATCCGGTCCCGCGGTGTCGTCCTGGGCATGGCCAACTTCTGGCGCACCAAGCGGCACGCCCCCTTCGACGAGGAGGAGCGGTCGCTGGCGGAGGAGCTGGTGGCCCGTGCCGCGGTCAGCATCGACAACGCCCGCCGGTACACGCGCGAGCACACCCTCGCGGTCACCCTGCAGCGCAGCCTGCTGCCGCGGGCCCTGCCCGAGCAGAACGCCCTCGACGTCGGCTACCGCTACATCCCCGCCCAGTCCGGCGTGAGCGGCGACTGGTTCGACGTGATCCCGCTGCCGGGCGGCCGGGTGGCCCTGGCCGTCGGCGACGTGGTCGGGCACGGCCTGCACGCGGCCGCGACGATGGGCCGGCTGCGCACCGCGGTGCACAACTTCACCACCCTCGACATGCCGCCCGACGAGTTGCTCTCTCATCTGGACGACCTGGTCGGGCGCATCGACCAGGACGAGGCGAGTGCCGACGCCTCGGCCGAGCTGGTGGGCGCGACCTGCCTCTACGCGATCTACGACCCGGTGACTCGCCGCTGCGCCATGGCCCGTGCCGGGCACCTGGCGCCCGCGCTGGTCCACCCCGACGGGCGCGTCACCTTCCCCGACCTGCCCGCCGGGCCGCCGCTCGGCCTCGGCGGCCTGCCCTTCCAGACGGCCGAGCTGGAGCTCGCCGAGGGCACCCAGCTCGTCCTGTACACCGACGGCCTGGTCGAGGACCGCACCCGTGACCTCGACGTGGGCCTGGAGCTGCTGCGCCGCGCTCTGGCCGGCCACCCCGACCGGGAGCCGGAGGACAGCTGCCAGGCGGTGCTGGAAGCCCTGCTGCCGGGCCGGCCCAAGGACGACGTGGCTCTGCTCATCGCCCGCACCCGGGGGCTGCCGGCCGACCAGGTCGCCGACTGGGACGTGCCGCGCGATCCGGCCGCCGTGTCGGCGATGCGGCTCGCCGTGTCCGAGAAGCTCGACGAGTGGGGCCTGTCCGACCTCGGCTTCGGCATGGAACTCGTGCTGAGCGAGCTGATCACCAACGCCATCCGGTACGGCTGCGAGCCGATCCATGTGCGGCTGATCCACGACCGCACGCTGATCTGCGAGGTGGCCGACAGCAGCAGCACCTCGCCGCATCTGCGGTACGCGGCGACGACCGACGAGGGCGGCCGCGGACTCTTCCTGGTCTCCCAGATGACCGAGCGCTGGGGCACCCGGTACACCCCGCAGGGCAAGGTGATCTGGGCCGAGATGGCGGTGCCGGACCTCTCGGCGCTCACGGACCGCCTCGGGGAGTGAGCGGCGCCTCCTCGGACGGGAATCCGTGGGCGCCGTACAGCCGGACGAACCGGGCCGCGACGACGAACCCGAGGCGGTCAAGCCCGCGCTCCGAGCGCTCGTACACCTCGACCTCCTCCGCGCCGCCCGGCCCGATCGGCTGGACCAGCCGGCCGCCGGGGCACAGCTGCGTCACGAGCGGCGGCGGTACGTCGGGGTGGGCGGCGCAGACGACCACGGCGTCGTACGGAGCATGGTCGGGCAGCCCCAGGGTGCCGTCGCCGACGACGACCTCGGCGTTGCGCACGCCCTGCGCGGCGAGGTTGGCCCGTGCCCGGCGGGCCAGGTCCGGCAGGCGCTCGACGCTGACGACGCGGGCGGCGAGGCGGGCGAGCAGGGCGGTCTGGTAGCCGTAGCCGGTACCGATCTCCAGGACGCGTTCGTCGCCGTTCAGGGCGAGGGCGTGGATCATCAGGGCCACGAGGGAGGGCTGGGTCGTCACCTGGCCGTGGCCGAGCGGAACGGGCGTGTCCGTGCCGGCCGCGCTGACGTACGCGGCCGGTACGAACCGGGCACGCGGCGTGTCCCGGATCGCGCTCAGCAGGCGCTGGTCCCGGACCCCCATGGCTCGGGCGGCCCGGACCAGGTCGTCGTCGGCGGCTCCGGGGGCGGGGACGGGACGGGGCATGGGGTCCACCTCCGGTGCGCAGCGGTCGGCCACCGGTGCGGGTGGGCGCCGCTCACCTCCAGCAGAGCAGAGCCGCGGGCTGATCGCCACGGTCCGGGGTGGCCGGGCCCGGCCGGGTTCAGGCGGAGCTGCCGAGCGCCCGGGTGGGGCGGAGCGCGACGGGGTGCGTGCCGTGCGAGGCGGGGTTCCCGGCCGGGGCGGACGGTCCCGCTGCGGGTAGCTCGACGGTGAATTCGGTACGGCCCGGGGCGCTGTCCACGTGGATGCGGCCTCCGTGTGCCGCCGTGGTGATCGCGAGGCCGGGTGGACCGTCCGGCGTGATGCCCGCCGGCGCGGCCCGCCGGGCGGTGGTGAGAGCGCGCGGGCCGGCGTCCTGGCCGACGACCGCCACCGAGAGGATCCTGCCGTGCGCGTCGAACCGGGCCGCGAGCATCCCCGTCGGCCGAATGCTCTCCCCGAGCAAGGTCAGGTCCTCGGCGAGCCCCGGGTGGAGCGCCGTCGCGGCGCGCACACGGAACAGGGTGGCGCCGAGTGGGTGATGACCCGGGCCGGACACGGTGAAGGGCCGCACCCCCGTTTCCGGGAGTGCGGCCCTCGACTGCCGTACCGAGCCGCTTACTTGCGGATCAGGTTGCGCAGCACGTACTGCATGATGCCGCCGTTGCGGTAGTAGTCGGCCTCACCGGGGGTGTCGATGCGGACGACCGCGTCGAACTCGACACCGGAGTCGGTGGTGACCTTGACCGTGCGCGGCGTGGTGCCGTTGTTCAGCTCGGTGACGCCGGCGATGGAGAAGGTCTCCTCACCCGTCAGACCGAGGGACTCGGCGGAGGCGCCCTCCGGGAACTGCAGCGGCAGGACGCCCATGCCGATGAGGTTCGAGCGGTGGATGCGCTCGTACGACTCGGCGACGACGGCCTTGACGCCCAGCAGCGCGGTGCCCTTGGCGGCCCAGTCGCGGGACGAGCCGGAGCCGTACTCCTTGCCGGCCAGGACGACCAGCGGGATGCCCTGCTCGATGTAGTTGCGCGAGGCGTCGTAGATGAACGACACCGGCGCGTCGGCCTGCGTGAAGTCGCGGGTGTAGCCGCCCTCGGTGCCCGGCGCGATCTGGTTGCGCAGGCGGATGTTGGCGAACGTACCGCGGATCATGACCTCGTGGTTGCCACGGCGGGAGCCGTAGGAGTTGAAGTCACGACGCTCCACACCGTGCTCGGTGAGGTACTTGCCGGCCGGGGTGTCGGCCTTGATGGCACCGGCCGGGGAGATGTGGTCCGTGGTGACCGAGTCGCCCAGCTTGGCGAGCACACGGGCGCCGGCGATGTCGACGACCGGGGCCGGCTCCATGGCCATGCCCTCGAAGTACGGGGGCTTGCGGACGTACGTCGACTCGGCGTCCCACTCGAAGGTGTTGCCGGTCGGGATGGGCAGCGCCTGCCACTGGGCGTCGCCCGCGAAGACGTCCTGGTAGGACTTGTTGAACATGTCCTCGCCGATGGCGTTCGCCACGACGTCGTTGACCTCGGCCTCGGTCGGCCAGATGTCGGTCAGGTAGACCGGCTTGCCGTCCTGGTCGGTGCCGAGCGCGTCCTTGGTGATGTCCACCTTCATGGAGCCCGCGATGGCGTACGCGACGACCAGCGGCGGGGAGGCCAGGTAGTTCATCTTGACGTCGGGGTTGATACGGCCCTCGAAGTTCCGGTTGCCGGAGAGGACCGAGGTGACCGCGAGGTCGTGGTCGTTGACGGCCTTGGAGACCTCCTCCGGCAGCGGGCCGGAGTTGCCGATGCAGGTGGTGCAGCCGTAACCGACCAGGTTGAAGCCGACCTTGTCGAGGTACGGCGTCAGACCGGCCTTGTCGAAGTAGTCGGTGACGACCTTCGAGCCCGGGGCGAGGGTGGTCTTGACCCACGGCTTGCGGGTCAGGCCCTTCTCGACCGCCTTCTTGGCCACCAGGGCGGCGGCGACCATGACGTACGGGTTCGAGGTGTTGGTGCAGGAGGTGATGGCCGCGACCGTCACCGCACCGTGGTCGAGGGTGTAGGTCGTGCCGTCGGGGGCGGTGACCTGGACCGGGTTGGACGGGGCGCCGTTGGGGTGGATGGCGGGGGCGTCGGAGGCCGGGAAGGACTCCTGGCCCGCCTCGTCCACGGTGTCGACGTAGTTGCGGACGTCCTGCTTGAACTGCTCGGCCGCGTTGGCGAGGACGATGCGGTCCTGCGGGCGCTTCGGGCCGGCGATGGAGGGGACGACCGTCGACAGGTCCAGCTCGAGCTTCTCGGAGAAGTCCGGCTCGGCCGTCGGGTCCAGCCAGAGGCCCTGCTCCTTGGCGTACGCCTCGACGAGCGCGACCTGCTGCTCGGAGCGGCCGGTCAGCTTGAGGTAGTTCAGGGTCTCGCCGTCGATCGGGAAGATGGCGGCGGTGGAGCCGAACTCCGGCGACATGTTGCCGATGGTGGCGCGGTTGGCGAGCGAGGTGGCGGCGACGCCCTCGCCGTAGAACTCGACGAACTTGCCGACGACACCGTGCTTGCGGAGCATCTCGGTGATGGTCAGCACGAGGTCGGTGGCGGTGGTGCCGGGCTTGAGCTCACCGGTCAGCTTGAAGCCGACGACGCGCGGGATGAGCATGGAGACCGGCTGGCCGAGCATGGCGGCCTCGGCCTCGATGCCGCCGACGCCCCAGCCGAGGACACCGAGGCCGTTGACCATCGTGGTGTGCGAGTCGGTGCCGACGAGGGTGTCGGGGTACGCCTGCCCACCTCGCACCATGACGGTGCGGGCCAGGTGCTCGATGTTCACCTGGTGGACGATGCCGGTGCCCGGCGGGACGACCTTGAAGTCGTCGAACGCGGTCTGGCCCCAGCGCAGGAACTGGTAGCGCTCCTTGTTGCGGCCGTACTCCAGCTCGACGTTCTGCTTGAAGGCGTCGCTGGTGCCGAACTTGTCGGCGATGACGGAGTGGTCGATGACCATCTCGGCCGGGGAGAGCGGGTTGATCTTCGCCGGGTCGCCGCCGAGCGCCGCGACGGCCTCACGCATGGTCGCGAGGTCCACGACACAGGGAACGCCGGTGAAGTCCTGCATGATCACGCGGGCCGGCGTGAACTGGATCTCCTGGCTGGGCTGCGCCTGGGAGTCCCAGTTGCCGAGGGCGCGGATGTGGTCGGCGGTGATGTTCGCGCCGTCCTCCGTGCGGAGCAGGTTCTCCAGCAGGACCTTGAGGCTGTACGGCAGCCGGGCCGAGCCCTCCACCTTGTCCAGCCGGAAGATCTCGTACGACTCGTCGCCCACCTGCAGCGTGCTGCGGGCGTCGAAGCTGTTCGCCGACACGACAGTCTCCTTCATTGATGTGCGCGTACTCACCACGATCCTGCCGCCACGGCATCTCGACCGTTCCGCTAAGGTAAGGCTAAGTTAGGTAACCCTTACCGGGGTGGCGGCTGCGGTGCTCCTCGGCAGATATCTCGATGTCGAGATAACTCTAGTACACCGCCGCCGGATGGTCATGTCCGCCCCGACTCAGCCGCCCCGATGTTCAGTGGCATGGCCCACACGGAGGGGACCGATAGCCCCTTCCTTCGCAAATCAGTACGCAATACTCATGTACGACATGAGCTGATTAACACCCGGACGCCGGACGTACACTGACACGCCATCACCCGAACGGCCCCCTCAACAGGCGCCATCTCATATCTGAGATAGCCTCAGCCTCATGGCAGACGACTACCTCGTACGCATCGGCAAGCTCATCCGTGACGCCCGGCAACACCGCGGCTGGACACAGGCACAGCTCGCGGAGGCACTCGGCACCAGCCAGAGCGCCGTCAACCGCATCGAGCGGGGCAACCAAAACATCAGCCTTGAGATGATCGCTCGAATCGGTGAAGCCCTGGACAGCGAGATCGTCTCGTTGGGCTACGCGGGCCCGATGCATCTGCGAGTGGTCGGCGGCCGCCGGCTGTCCGGTGCCATCGACGTGAAGACGAGCAAGAACGCCTGCGTCGCCCTCCTGTGCGCCACGCTCCTCAACAAGGGCCGCACGGTGCTGCGCCGGGTCGCCCGGATCGAGGAGGTGTACCGCCTGCTGGAGGTGCTCAACTCGATCGGCGTGCGCACCCGCTGGATCAATGACGGGGTCGACCTGGAGATCGTGCCGCCGGCCGAGCTGGACATGGGCGCCATCGACGCCGACGCGGCCGTACGCACCCGCTCCATCATCATGTTCCTCGGCCCGCTGCTGCACCGTATGGACCACTTCAAGCTGCCGTACGCCGGCGGCTGCGACCTCGGCACGCGCACCATCGAGCCGCACATGATCGCGCTGCGCCGCTTCGGCCTGGACATCGCCGCGACCGAGGGCCAGTACCACGCCCAGGTGGACCGCTCCGTGCGGCCCGGCCGGCCCATCGTGCTGACCGAGCGCGGGGACACCGTCACCGAGAACGCGCTGCTCGCCGCCGCCCGCCACGAGGGCGTCACGGTCATCCGCAACGCCTCCTCCAACTACATGGTCCAGGACCTCTGCTTCTTCCTGGAAACCCTGGGCGTACGGGTCGAGGGCATCGGCACGACGACCCTGACCGTGCACGGCGTGCCGGACATCGACGTCGACGTGGACTACTCCCCCTCCGAGGACCCGGTCGAGGCGATGAGCCTGCTGGCCGCCGCCGTGGTCACCGAGTCCGAGCTGACGGTGCGCCGGGTGCCGATCGAGTTCCTGGAGATCGAGCTCGCGGTCCTGGAGGAGATGGGCCTCGACCACGACCGGTCGCCCGAGTACTTCGCGGACAACGGCCGCACCCGCCTGGTCGACCTGACCGTCCGCCCCTCCAAGCTCGAAGCCCCGATCGACAAGATCCACCCGATGCCGTTCCCGGGCCTGAACATCGACAACGTCCCGTTCTTCGCGGCCATCGCGGCGGTCGCCCAGGGCAAGACGCTGATCCACGACTGGGTCTACGACAACCGGGCCATCTACCTGACGGACCTCAACCGCCTCGGCGGCCGGCTCCAGCTCCTGGACCCGCACCGGGTACTCGTCGAGGGCCCGACCCGCTGGCGCGCCGCCGAGATGATGTGCCCGCCCGCGCTGCGCCCCGCCGTGGTCGTCCTGCTGGCGATGATGGCGGCCGAGGGCACGTCGGTGCTGCGCAACGTGTACGTCATCAACCGGGGTTACGAGGACCTCGCCGAGCGCCTCAACTCGATCGGGGCGCAGATCGAGATCTTCCGGGACATCTGACACCCCTCCGGATGAGCGCCGCCGCACCCATTCCGACCAGCACGAACACAGGTCAGGACGGATGCGGCGGCGTCTCTGGGATTTCTCAGGGACTTCCGGCCTCGATCGAAGTGCTCCAGCCTCCCATGAGGCCTGCACCGAGAAGGGCGACTCCAAGCACGAGGAACAGAGGAGCGAGGCTTTCCGGTCACGGCGCAGGGGCGGCATGAACTTCCGTTGACATCGTCAACGTGAAGGTGTGATGCTCGTCAACGGGTGAAGGTATACGCTCCCTACGCAATGTACCCACCTTGTATGCGACGGGTGAGACGGGGAGGGCCAGTGAGCCAGGAGACGGTCGACGGACGGTTCCGGATCACGGGGATCGTCGGGCGCGGGAACATGGGTGAAGTACACCGCGCCGAAGACCTCCAGGCCGCCCCGGACTCCCCTCACCGGGCGGTCGCGGTCAAGACCGTGCTGCGCGCCCGGACCGGAGTCGCCGTCGACGCGTCGGGGTCGAACAAGGAGATCGACCGTTTCCGCCGCGAGGTGCGGATCATGCGCATGCTCTCCCAGGGCCACCCGAACCTCACCCTGCTGATAGACGGCGGTGTGGACCGGACGCCGGGCGGCAGCGGCCTGCCCTACCTGGCCATGGAGTTGCTGGACGGTCATCCGCTCGCGGACCTCATCGACGAGGAGCCCCAGCTGCCGGTCTCCTGGGTCGCCGCCGTCGGGGCGCAGATAGCCGCCGGTCTCACCGCCGCCCACACCGCCGGGGTCGTCCACCGCGATCTGAAGCCGGCCAACGCGATGCTGACCCGCGACGGCACGGTCAAGGTCCTCGACTTCGGCATGGGTTCGGTCGTCGACGATCCCGATCAGACGCGGCTGACCAGCACGGGCGTCAGCGTCGGCACGGCCCGCTACATGGCACCCGAACAGTTCCGCGCCGAGCATGTCTCGGCTTCGGCCGACCTCTACGCGCTCGGCTGCATCCTGTACGAGCTGCTGCTCGGACGGCCGCCGTTCTCCGCCAGGACCCCGTACGAGCTGTCCGAACAGCACCAGCACGAGGCCCCGCCGAAGCTGACCCTGGTGCGCCCCGACCTGCCCGCCGAGCTGGTCCGGCTGGTGGACCGCCTCCTGGAGAAGGACGCCGATAACCGGCCCGAGAACGCCGCCCAGGTGCGCGAGGCGCTGATCCCGCTCGCGCTCGCGCCGGACGACACGGCCGCCCTGCTGGCTCCGCACTGGCAGGCGATGGACCCGGTGGCACGGCTGCGTGCCCTGCTTCCCGAGCCCGCCCCGGCCGCCCCCGCACCGGTGCCGCGCAGAGAGCCGCGGCTGCCCGAGGCGATGGACGTCTTCGGCATCCATGCCGATCTGATCAGCGAGTACGAGGACTTCACCAGGAGCGCGACGGTGATCCGGGACGCCCGCATCGACGGCTTCGTCGCGGACGACCTGGCGGCGAAGTCGCAGTGGCCCGACCCCTGGCTGTCACTGAATCCGTTCTTCGCCGACGGCGGCCAGGTCACCGACCTCGTGCGGGACGGCGTGCTGCACCCGAAGTGCGCGGAGATCTTCCAGGCCGGCAAGAAGGAGACCTCGCCGCGCCCCGACGGCCGACCGCTCACCTTCCACCTCCACCAGCGACAGGCGATCGAGGCCGCGCAGGCGGGCGACTCCTATGTGCTCACCACGGGAACCGGCTCCGGCAAGTCGCTGGCGTACATCGTCCCGATCGTGCACCACGTACTGAAGGAACGTCAGGCGGCCGGTCCGGACGCGGGTGGCCGGGTGCGGGCGATCGTCGTCTACCCGATGAACGCGCTGGCCAACTCGCAGCTGGGCGAGCTCGAGAAGTATCTGCGGCATGGTTTCGGGAAGGGCCGCGAGCCGGTCACCTTCGCCCGCTACACCGGCCAGGAGTCCACGGAGGAGCGCCGCGAGCTGCGCAAGAACCCCCCGGACATCCTGCTGACCAACTACGTGATGCTGGAGCTGATGCTGACCCGGCCGGACGACCGGTCCAGCCTGATCCGCATGGCGGAGGGGCTCCAGTTCCTCGTCTTCGACGAGCTGCACACCTACCGGGGCCGGCAGGGCGCGGACGTGGCGTTCCTGATCCGCCGGGTGCGTGAGGCCTGTCGCGCCTCCGCGACCCTCCAATGCATCGGCACCTCGGCGACCATGTCCACCGAAGGCTCCTGGGAGGACCAGCAGCGTGAGGTGGCCAGGGTCGCAGGCCGGCTGTTCGGTACGACGGTGCTGCCGAGGCGAGTCATCGGCGAGACCCTGATCCGGGCGACCGAGGAAGCGCCCGACTCCGTGCCCGCCGAGCGGCTGCGGGTCCCGGCGGCGCCCCGCTCGTACGAGTCACTCACGAAGGACCCGCTGGCCCGCTGGGTCGAGTCCCGGTTCGGTCTGGAGCGCGAGCAGGACACGGGGCGGCTTCGTCGCTGCGCGCCGGGCACCGTCGAGGAGGCGGCCGCCGAGCTGGCCGACGAGTCGGGCGTGGCCGAGGAGAGCGTGCGCGAGGCGATCCGGACGACCCTGGAGGCGGGCGCGCAGGCCAAGCATCCGGTGACGGAGCGGCCGCTGTTCGCGTTCCGGCTGCACCAGTTCCTCTCCAAGGGCGACACCGTCTACACGACGCTTGAGGACCCGCTCACCCGGCCGCTGACCCGCACCTATCAGCTGGAGCAGCCGGACAGCGACGGCAAGCCGCTGTTCCCGCTGGCGTTCTGCCGCGAGTGCGGCCAGGAGTATCTGACCGTCTGGCGCGCCGAGGACGGCGGCACGTTCCGGTACGAGCCGCGTCGGGACACCTCCGCCTCCGGGGGCCGCGAGGGCGAGGGCTACCTCTACCTGGGCATGCCCGGGGAGGACTACGAGTGGCCGGCCGATCCGCAGAAGGCCGTGGACGACCGGCGGTTGCCGGAGTCGTGGCTGGAGCGGGACGCGCAGGATGTGACGGTCGTCAAGAAGTCCTACAGGCCCCGGTTGCCCAAGCGTGTCGTCGTGGACGCCCACGGGAACGAGTCGGGCGAGGGGCTGGTGGCGGCCTTCGTCCCGGCTCCGTTCTTGTTCTGCGTGCACTGCCAGGTCTCCTACGAGCAGACCCGCGGCCGGGACTTCGCCAAGCTGGCCACCCTGGATCAGGAGGGACGTTCCTCGGCGACCTCGCTGATCTCCGCGTCGATCGTGAAGTCCCTGCGGGCGGTGCCGGAGGAGAGCCTGGGCAAGGAGGCGCGCAAGCTCCTCACCTTCGTCGACAACCGGCAGGACGCCTCGCTGCAGGCCGGGCATTTCAACGACTTCGCCCAGGTGACCCAGTTGCGTGGCGCCCTCTACCAGGCCGCGGTGCGCGCCGGTGAGGAGGGCCTGAGCCACGACGATCTCGCCGAGGCCGTCACCGAGGTGATGGGCCTGACGCCCCGCGAGTTCGCGGCCGGCGCCAACCTGGCTCCGTCCATGGAGCGCCGGGCCCTAAAGGCCTTCCGTGATGTCGTGGGATATCGCCTCTACCGCGACCTGGAGCGCGGCTGGCGCATCACCATGCCCAACCTGGAGCAGACGGGCCTGCTGCGGATCGACTACGAGGACCTGGGCGTCATCGCCGCCGACCGCGACCGCTGGCAGTTGGCGCACGCCGCGCTGCGCGACGCCGATCCGGCACTGCGCGAGGAGATCGCCCGGACGCTGCTCGACTTCATGCGGCGTGCCCTCGCCATCGATGTGCAGTACTTCCGCGACGACTTCGACACCTTGCAGCGGGCGAGCGAGGAGCGACTGACCGGGCCGTGGGTACTCGGCGAGAGCGACCGGCCGGCCGTCGGCACCGCCTACCCGTACGGCTCGCGGCCGGGAATGGAGCGGACCGCTCAGTTCCTGTCCGCCCGGGGCAAGTTCGGCAAGTATCTGCGGCGCAACATGCCCGACCTGCGCGACGTCCACCTGGACGACGTCCAGAAGGTCATCGAGGACCTGTTGATCGTGCTGCGTGACGCCTACCTGGTGTGCGAGGTGGACGCGGCCCCCGAGCAGTCCGGTCCGGCCTACCGCCGCCGCGCGGGTCAGAAGCGCACCGGTTACCGGGTGTCTGCGGCCGCGCTGATCTGGCGGGCCGGAACAGGCGAGCGGGGCGCCGTCGATCCCCTGGCGCGCACCTACACCAGCGGCGAGGGCCCGCGGGTCAACCCGTTCTTCCGCGACCTGTACCGGACCGCCGCCGCCGAGCTGGCCGGCCTGTTCGCACGGGAACACACCGCTCAGGTCACTCCGGAGGACCGTCTGGAGCGCGAGAGGCTGTTCCGGGACGCCGAACTGCCCCTGCTGTACTGCTCGCCGACGATGGAACTGGGCGTGGACATCTCCTCGCTCAACGCCGTGCTGATGCGCAATGTGCCCCCGACCCCCGCGAACTACGCGCAGCGATCGGGCCGGGCGGGCCGTTCCGGTCAGCCCGCGCTGGTGACGACGTACTGTGCGACGGGCAACAGCCACGACCAGTACTACTTCCGCCGCTCCCAGGACATGGTGTCGGGCCAGGTGGCCCCGCCGCGTCTGGACCTGGCCAACGAGGATCTGGTCCGCTCCCATCTCCAGGGCATCTGGCTGGCGGAGACCGACATGAAGCTCGGTACCGCGATCCCGGACGTCGTCGATGTCGCCTACGACCCCGAGGGCGACGACCGCCCCGATCCGCAGATGCCGCTGCCGCTCCGTCCCGACTTCCTCAGCCGCTCCCTGGACGAGGATGCCCGCAGGCGCGCGGCCGCCACCGCCCGTACCGTCCTCGCCCCGCTGATCGCGGAATTCGAGTCGACCACCTGGTGGTACGACGAGTGGATCGAGGACCGGATCGAGCGGGCACCGCAGGAGTTCGACGCCGCTTTCGAGCGGTGGCGTGACCTGTTCCGGACGGCCGTCATCGACCAGTACGAGCAGAACAAGCGCGTCGTCGACCACACGCTCTCCCCCGGCGAGCAGAGCCGGGCCCGCTCGCGCCGCCGGGAGGCGGAGACACAGACGAACCTGCTGCTCAACCGCTCCGTCGACAGCAAGTCGGTGATGAGCGACTTCAATCCGTACCGCTATCTGGCGTCCGAGGGGTTCCTGCCCGGCTACAGCTTCCCCCGGCTGCCGCTGGCCGCGTACATCCCGCGCTCGGGCAATCGCCGCAACGCCGACGGCGACTACCTGCAGCGTCCCCGGTTCCTCGCGATCCGCGAGTTCGGACCGGGCGCGCTCATCTACCACGAGGGTGCCCGCTACCAGGTCACCCGGGTACAGCTGCCGCCGGACGTCTCGGGCGACCTGGCGACGGCGGAGGCCAGGCGCTGCGACGGGTGCGGCTACCACTATGCCGTCAAGCCCGGCGCCGACAAGTGCACGATGTGCGGGGCGGACTTGGGCAGCAAGCGCACCGGTCTGCTCCACCTGCACACCGTGTACACCACGCCGCGCGAGCGGATCTCCTCCGACGAGGAGGAGCGCCGCCGGGCCGGTTTCCGGCTGGAGACCTCGTACGCGTTCCAGGACCACGGTGCCCGCAAGGGACGCCTCACCTCGCACGTCACCGACGCCGCGGGCGCGCCTGTCCTCGACCTGGACTACGGCGATTCCGCGACCGTCCGCATCACCAACCTCGGCCGCGTGCGCGATAAGGGCGAGCACGACGGCTACTGGCTGGACCTGGGTGACGGCCGCTGGCTCAACGACCGGGCCGCCGCGGACGCCATCGAGGGCACCGGCATGCCGGTGGTCGACGAGGACGGCAACGAGAAGCGCCGCAAGAAGCGGGTCCTGCCCTTCGTGGAGGACCGCCGCAACATCCTCGTGGTCACCCTTGAGGAGCCGCTGCCCGAGCCGGTGGCGTGGTCGTTCCTGTACGCGCTGGAGCGGGGCATCGAGGCGGCGTTCGAGCTGGAGGACTCCGAACTGACCGCGGAGCTGCTGCCGCCGGACGAAGGCCCGCGCCGCCACATGCTGTTCACGGAGGCCGCCGAGGGCGGCGCCGGTGTGCTGCGCCGGATCCAGCACGACAAGGACGCCCTCGCCAAGGCCGCCCGGACGGCACTGGAGATCTGCCACTTCGACCCGGACACCGGCGAGGACCAGGGTGGTCCGGCGGACGGCGAGAAGTGCGCCCGCGGCTGCTACGCCTGCCTGCTGACGTACGGCAACCAGACACACCACCGCCAGCTGAGCCGGCTCGCCGCCCGGCCGCTGCTGGTTCAGCTGGCCGAGGCCCGTACCGAGCGGGAGGACCGCGGCGAGTCCCGCAGCGAACGCTTCCGCAGGCTCGCCCCCGCGAGCGCCTCGCCCCGGAGCACCTCGCCGACCACGGTGGAGGCGGATCTGGCGGCCCTGGTCGCGCAAGGCGATCTGCTGGGATGGCTGAGGGCGAAGGGCTACCGGCTGCCGGACGAGGTCGGTGTCCTCGTCCCGGAGGCCGGGGCCTGCCCGGACCTCGTCTTCCGTCTGGACGGTGCCAACCTCGCCGTGTTCGTCGACGTCGTCGGCCATCCGGCCGACTCCACGCGTGACATCGAGGCCGGGTATCGCCTGGAGGAGCACGGCTGGGACGTCCTGCGCTTCTCGACGGACATGGACTGGGACGCCCTCGCGGACAACAACGCCGCCTACTTCCACCTGCGTTGATCGCCTCACCCCTTGCGGACCTCTAGGAACCGAGACATCTCATGAGCCTCACGTACACAGCCGGCTCGCTGGTCGCCGCCCGTGGCCGGGAATGGGTGGTGCTGCCCGAGAGCGCCGCCGACATGCTGGTGCTGCGCCCACTGGGCGGGAGCGAGGACGACATCGCGGCCGTCTTCCCCTCCTTCGAGGACGTACGTCCCGCCGAGTTCGCGGCGCCGAGCCCGGCCGACCTGGGCGACCAGCGGGCCGCCGGTCTGCTGCGCACGGCGCTGCGCATCGGATTCCGGTCAGGTGCGGGCCCATTCCGTTCCCTGGCGTCGATCGCCGTGGAACCCCGCGCCTACCAGCTGGTCCCGCTGCTGATGGCGCTGCGGCAGCGCACCGTGCGGCTGCTGATCTCGGACGACGTCGGCATCGGCAAGACGGTCGAGGCGGGCCTGATCGCCAAGGAGCTGCTGGCTCAGGGTGAGGCGACCCGGCTGGCCGTGCTGTGCTCCCCGGCACTGGCCGAGCAGTGGCAGGGGGAACTACGGGAGAAGTTCGGCATCGACGCCGAACTGGTACTGGCCTCCACGGTGTCGCGCCTGGAGCGCGGTCTGGAGCTGGGCCAGTCCCTGTTCGACAAGCACCCGTTCACGATCATCTCGACGGACTTCATCAAGTCGACCCGGCACCGCGAGGACTTCGTACGGCACTGCCCGGACCTGGTGATCGTCGACGAGGCCCACACGTGCGTGGCCGCCGACGACGCCGCGCAGGGTAGCGCGTCGTCGGCCTCGAACCAGCTCCGCTACGAGCTGCTGCGCAGGGTCTCCGCCGACGCCGACCGGCACCTGCTGCTGCTGACCGCGACGCCGCACTCCGGCAAGGAGTCCGCGTTCCGTAATCTGCTCGGCCTGGTGCGGCCCGAACTCGCGACGCTGGACCTGGAGTCCCCGGCGGGGCGCGCGAAACTCGCCGAGCACTTCGTGGCCCGCAAGCGCGCCGACGTCCGCGACTACCTCACCAAGGAGGACGGCCTCGCCGACGACTCACTGGCCGAGCGGACGGCGTTCCCGTCCGACCGTTGGACGAAGGACGAGAAGTACCGGCTCACCCCCGCCTACCGAGCGCTGCTCGACGACGCCATCGCCTACGCCCGCGACCGCGTCGAGCGGGCAGGCGAGCAGGGCAAGCGGGAGGCCCGTATCGCCTGGTGGTCGGTGATCGCGCTGCTGCGCTCGATGGTCTCCTCGCCGGCGGCCGCCGCGCAGACCCTGAAGACCCGCTCCGAGTCCGCCACGGCCCGCACCGCGCACGAGGCGGACGTGCTGGGCGCCCCGGTGGCCTCCGACTCCGCGGACAACGACCGGCTGGAGGGCATGGACGTCGCGCCGGGCGCCGCCGAGACGGAGGACGCGGGCGCGCGGCTGCTCGATCTGGCCCAACGGGCCGCGCAGTTGGTGGGACCGGGCGAGGACGCGAAGCTAAAGGCTCTCACCGGGCATCTGAAGAAGCTGATCGCCGAGGGCTACCACCCGATCGTGTTCTGCCGTTACATCCCCACCGCCGAATACCTCGCCGAGCAGCTCGACGGCAAGCTCGGCAAGAAGACGAAGATCGCCGCGGTGACCGGCACTCTCTCCCCGCAGCAGCGTCTGGAGCGCATCGAGCAGCTCGCCGCCGAGTCCGCCGAGGACGGCGACCCGGCCGTCCGCCGGGTGCTGATCGCCACCGACTGCCTCTCCGAGGGCGTCAACCTCCAGCACCACTTCGACGCCGTCGTCCACTACGACCTGGCCTGGAACCCGACCCGCCACGACCAGCGCGAGGGCCGCGTCGACCGCTACGGCCAGAAGCGCGACCAGGTCCGGGTCATCACCATGTTCGGCGAGGACAACGGCATCGACGGCAAGGTCCTCGAGGTGCTGTTCCAGAAGCACCGGCAGATCAAGAAGGACCTGGGCATCTCCGTCTCCGTCCCCGACGAGACCGCGTCCGGCGTCACCGACGCCGTGGTGGAGTGGCTGCTGCTGCACGGACGGCAGGGCAGCCAGGAGAGCCTGTTCGAGCTGGACACCCACCAGGAGTCCTTCGAGCGCATCGAGCGCGAGTGGAACTCGGCCGCCGAGCGGGAGAAGACCTCCCGCTCCAAGTACGCCCAGCGCGCCATCCACCCGGAGGAGGTGGCCCGCGAGGTCGCCGCCGTACGGGCCGCGCTCGGCGGCGCCGACGAGGTGCGCGGTTTCGCCCTGGAGGCGCTGCGCGACCTGGACGCCCTGGTCCTCGAACCACGCGACGGCAACGGCGACTTCACCGCGCAGGCCGGCGGCGCCCCCGCCGGTCTGCGCGACGCGCTCGCCGCCACCCTCGGCGGACGGCTGATCGAGGAGGACCGGCAGATCCCGTTCCGTACGACACCGGCGATCGGCCGCGGTGAGGCCGCGCTGGTCCGCACCGACCCGGCGATCGGCGCCATCGCCTCCTACGTCCTGGACTCGGCGCTCGATGCGAACACCCCGGGCCCCCGCCCGGCCCGCCGCTGCGGTGTGGTCACCACGGACGCGGTCGGCATCCGCACGACGCTCCTGCTGGTCCGCTACCGCTTCCACCTCACCCTGCCGTCCCGCACCGGCGAGCGGCAGGTGGTGGCCGAGGACGCCCGGCTGCTCGCCTACGAGGGGATGCCGGCGCGCGCCCGCTGGCTGGACGACGACAAGGCCGCGGCGCTCCTCTCCGCCCGGGCCAGCGCCAACACCCACGAGCAGCTCGCCCGCAACCAGATCACCCGCGCCCTGGACGGTCTGCCGGACCTGTCCGCGCACCTCACCGAGTACGGCACGCGCCTGGCCGCCGAACTCGACGCCTCGCACCGCCGTGTACGCAAGGCCAACGAGGAGATCGTCCGTGGCCTGAAGGTCGTCCCGCAGGAGCCCGCCGACGTCCTCGGTGTGTACGTCTACCTGCCGCAGCAGCCCGTTTCCACTGTCACCGGAGCCGAAGCCTGATGTCCGCCGCCACCCGCACCGCCCTGGCCTTCACCGCCGTCACCACGGTCGGCGGCCTGCTCCCCGCCGACATGCTGCTGCGCATCGCCGAGGCGCGGAACCTGCCGGGCACGAAGTCCGCCGACTACGGCCTGCCCGCCTCGGTCCCCGTGCGCGACGAGGCCGAGCGCGCCTGGGAGTACCTCAAGCCCCTCTGGCGCGACCTGCGCGCCGCCCTGCCCTCGAACCCGACCACGGGTGCGCCCGCTGCCGACCCGACGGGCCGGGCCGACACCGACTGGCTCGCCCAGCTGTTCCGCAAGCTGGACTTCGGTGCGCTGACGGAGGTCGGCGGGGCGGGCATCGCGGCCGACTCCGACCCGGAGAAGCGGTTCCCGGTCTCCCACCGGCACGGCCCGGCGCTGGTCCATTTGTTGCCGTGGAACCAGGAGCTGGACAAGCGACCGGCCCCCGGCCAGGTACCGGCCCAGTCCATGCTCCAGGACTGCCTCAACCGCACCGAGGCCCACCTGTGGGCGGTCCTCACCAACGGCCGCCACCTGCGTCTGCTGCGCGACTCCTCGTCCTTCTCCACCGCGGCCTACGTCGACTTCGACCTGGAAGCCATCTTCGACGGCGAACTGTTCAGCGAGTTCGTGCTGCTGTACAGCTTGCTGCACGCGTCGCGGTTCGCGGTGGCGGAGGGGGCGGCGGCTTCGGGGTGCTGGCTGGAGAAGTGGCGGACGGTCTCCATCGAGTCTGGCAGCCGCGCCCTCGAGCACTTCCGCGACGGCGTCCAGGAGGCCCTCACCATCCTCGGCACCGGGTTCCTGAGCCACCCGCAGAACAACGAACTCCGCGAGCGCCTGGACGTCCACACGTTCCAGACGGCGCTGCTGCGGCTCGTCTACCGCATGATCTTCCTCTTCGTCGCCGAGGACCGGAGCGCCCTACTCGACCCCGAGGCAGACGAGCGGACCCGCGACCGTTTCGCCCGCTACTTTTCGACTGCTCGCCTCCGCCGCCACGCCCTGCGCCGCCTGGGCACCGCCCACGACGACCAGTACCGCGCCCTGGAGCTGCTGATCAAGGCGCTGGGCTCCGAGGCGGGCCGTCCCGAGCTGGGCCTGAAGGGACTCGGCGGCCTCTTCAACGACACTCCCGCCGATGAGCCCCTGCGCGGTGTACGACTGGCCAACCGCCACCTGTTCGAGGCCGTCAAGCACCTAGCCCGCGTCCGCGACGCAGGCTCCGCCCGCTGGCGTCCCGTCGACTACCTGCACATGGGCGCCGAGGAACTCGGCTCCGTGTACGAGGCCCTGCTGGAACTGGTGCCCAAGCACAGCGCGGCCGACCGCACCTTCGAACTGGTCGACCGTATCGGCAACGACCGTAAGAAGACCGGCAGTTACTACACCCCGACCGCGCTCACCGAGACCCTGCTCGACTCGACGCTGAATCCGGTGATAGACGACGCCGTCAAGCGCGGCGAGCAGCGTGCTAGCGCGGAGGGTCGTATCGACCCCGCCAACACGATCGTCGAGGAACTCCTCGCTCTTACGGTGTGCGACCCCGCGTGCGGCTCCGGCCACTTCCTCGTGGCGGCGGCCCGCCGCATCGCCAAGCGTCTGGCCTCCGTCCGCGAGCGCAACCCCGAACCCACGGCCGATGCCGTACGCCACGCCCTGCACGAGGTGGTCGAGCGCTGCGTGTACGGCGTGGACCTCAACCCCATGGCGGTGGAGTTGGCCAAGGTGTCCCTCTGGCTGGAGGCCATGGAGCCCGGCCGCCCCCTTGGGTTCCTCGACTCCCACATCAGGCACGGCAACGGTCTGGTCGGGGCAACCCCGGCCCTGATGCGGGCCGGCATCCCGGACAAGGCGTTCAAGAGGGCGGAGGGCGACGACGACGCCTGGGCGCGGTCGCTGCTCGCCCGTAATGCGTTGGAACGGGAGGGCCAGGGCGGCCTGTTCGAGATCGAGACGGAGACGAAGGTCGCCAACGGGTCCTTCGCGCGTGGACTGCGCCGGATCACCGCTGCCCCGGCCGCCGACCTCACCGACATCCGCCGCAAGGAGGCCGCCTACCGCGACTGGTCCACCTCGGCTGAGTACCTGCATGCTCTGCACTTGGCAGATGCCTGGTGCGCAGCGTTCGTCTGGGTCAAGCGCGAGGACGCGCCGCCGGCTGTCACCCACAAGGTGTTTCGGGGTCTGGAGGACCCCGAGGGCGACACAGCGTCGCAGTCGACCCATGATGAGATCGTGCGCCTGCGGGACCGGTACGCCTTCTTCCACTGGCACCTGGAGTTCCCCGAAGTCTTCAGGGTCCCAGAGAACGGCGACGCATCGGTGGACACAGGCGACGTCGACTCGGTGACGGGGTGGGAGGGCGGGTTCTCGTGTGTGGTGGGGAACCCGCCGTGGGACAAGGTCGACTTCCACGACAAGCAGTACTTCAGCGTGGTCGCCCCCGAGATCGCGGACATCTCCGGCACGGCCCGCCGCACTCGCATCACCGAGTGGGAGGGAGAGAACCCGGAGGCCGGGAAGCTTTACCGGGAGGCGCGGCGCGCGATCAAGGGGACATTCCACTTTGCGGGAGACTCTGGGGTGTTCCCGCTGTGCGCGAAGGGGCTGACGGTCAAGGGCGTCAACTCCCTACAAACAGACCCCCTGTTCGCCGAGCGGATGGCGCACGTGGTCGCGCCCGAGGGACGGTTCGGTCTGATCCTGCCGACAGCGATCGCGACCGGCGCGGGCTCCCAGTATCTGTTCGCAGACTTCACACGGCGGGGGGCTCTGGCATCGCTGTACGACTTCGAGAACCGTCGCCCGAAGTCGCCTGCGCTGCCCCAAGGAGGCAGGTGGTTTGACAGCGTGCACGCCAGCTACAAGTTCTGCCTGTTCTCCCTCACTGGACGCGCCGCGCGCGCGGACGCCAGCCGCGTCGGCTTCTTCCTGTCCGACATCACGGACCTAGAGGACCCGAACAGGGTCTTCGCCCTTGACCCGGAGGACCTGGCCCGGATCAACCCGAACACGGGCACCCTCCCGGTGTTCCGCACACAGCGCGAGGCGAACATCACGGCCGACGTGTACCGGCGCGTGCCAGTGCTGTGGAACGAGAGGCGAAGGGACGGCAATCCGTGGAGCATGGCATTCAAGCGCCTCTTCGACATGACCGACGACTCCGACCTCTTCCGCAGCCGCGAGAGGCTCGAAGCCGAGGGGTGGGAACTGCAGGGCAACGTTTTCGAGCGGGGCGGGGGGCGGATGCTGCCGCTGTACGAGGCGAAGATGGTGGACTTCTTTAACCACCGTGCCGCCGACGTCGTCAAGAGCTTGACCGCCGTCAATCGCCAAAACCAGCCCAAGTACTTGCCCGCCCGCGAGCTACAGGATCCCGCGCGCCTGGCCCTGCCGCTCAACTGGATTCAACAGGACGGAACGATCCCCACACGGCGTAACAACAAGGACGTTCACGTAAAGGGGATCGAGCTCCGTCTCGCTGAGGAGCGCTGGGACCATGGATGGCTCAGCGGCTGGTGCGACGTCACTGCCTCAACCAACGAGCGCACCGCCATCCCCGCCTTCCTCCCGCGCACGGCCGTCGGCAACACCTGCACGCTGATGCTCCCCCGCGTCACACCCCCACTGGTCGCAGCTATGGTCGCTACCCAGTCTTCCCTGGTCTTCGACTTCGTGAGCCGTCAGAAGATCAGTGACGCCCATATGAAGCCATTCATCTGGAAGCAGCTCCCTGTCCCCACCCCCACCACCCTCGAACCCCACCTCCCCTTCCTCCTTCCACGCGTCCTCGAACTCGTCTACACCGCCTACGACATGACACCGCTTGCCCGCGACCTAGGCGACAACGGTGAACCGTTCCAGTGGAGGGAGGACCGCCGCGCTCAGCTACGTGCCGAGCTGGACGCATACTTTTTCCACCTCTATGGGATCTCCCGCGAGGACACCGACTACATCCTGGAATCTTTCCAATCGGAGTCGGGTGGCCTCAAGAACAACGAGATCGCCAAGTTCGGCGAGTACCGCACCAAGCGACTGGTCCTCTCCGAGTACGACCGCATGGCCGCGGCCGGCCTCACCCTGGAGTCCCCCCTCACCGAGGCCGAGTCCGGCACCTACCGCTCGACGCTCACCCCGCCCCCCGGCCAGGGCCCCCGCCACGGCTGACCCACACCCTGGGTGGCCGTATCTCCGGCCGCCCAGGGGCCCACCGCTCCCGCAAGGAACGCCACGTGGTACGTCGAAGCCAGACCAGCAACCCTCGTTCGGCCGTCGTCCTGACCTCGGGTAAGGACTGGGGGACGCGTGCCGCCGCTCAGCGGCGCGGCAGCGGAGCAGAGGCCCCCATGCCACGCCGGCAACCCGCGAAGCTCAAGGCCTTGCGGCAGGCCGTCATAGAAGCGCGCCTGGCGATCAGCAGCAAGCGCTGGCATTCAGCGCGTTACGCCCTCAGCCGGGCCCGGGCCCTCGTCAACGCGCTGCCCGCCGAGCTAACCGTCCAGGAACGCGAGCAGCTCTCGCAGCTCCGCAAAAAGTACGCGGCGCGTGGCACGCCTGCCGCGATGAAGAGAAAGAAGCCGAAGCGGACACTCGCCACTCGCGCCAGCCGGAACCCTGTCGCGAAGAAGTCCGCGGCGAATGCCACGGCCCAGAAGCCGAAGCCCACACCTGTGCGCGACCTCGGCGACCGTTTCATCAACCGTGCGGCCCTCGGCTACGAGCCGGCCGACAAGGCGTGAGGCAGCAAGGCTGCCCGGCCCGAACTCAGAAGCGTCCCGCGCCACTCCCCAGCAAGGAGAGTCCATGGAACCACGCGGCTACCGCATGGTGGTCTCGACCGAACTCAACTACGTCAAGGCATGCGGCATCGCAGAGCGACAGCTGCTCGAATGGATCCGAGGCAAGGGGTACGACCCGTCCGGGCTGGACGAGGGGCGGACTGAGATCGCCGCTCATGCCACCCTCGACCGGGATTCGGAATCCGGCCGTAAGGGCGCCTACAGTCGGTGGCGCATGCGCGAAACGCCCTCCTCGGCTTCGGGCACCTGGCAGTCAACGCTCATCGTGCGCTCCGGCATCGAGGAGGACGACGGCCGTACATGGGTGCAGGTCGACATCGAGCATCAGCCAGCCCGCGAAGGTGACTTCCCCAAGCGCGCCAACACACCGAACATCGTCCGTTCTCTCCTGGACGCGCTGGAGGCACGTGACGCACTCGCCGATGTCTCCGCTGCGCCGGTCTTCATCGAGGCCGAGGACGTCGACGACGCAATAGAGGAACTGTGCGACAGCAATCGGCGGATGCCCGTCGTCATCGCAACGGTGCCGTATGGGAAAGATCCCGACGACTGGTCACGATCGGTTGTCGAACCGCTCTTCCGCTATCTGCACGGGCTGGCCGTGCTGTACGTGCTCACCCCGGAAGCACAGTCCAAGTTCAACGCCGCGCTGGAGTACCACCCCGTGTTCGGAGGTGGCGTCCGCACCTACCTGCCGGGGCTCGACCCGGCTTGGAAACCCGACGCACAACGTCACCCCGTGATGTCGCGCCGTACCATCGAGGCCGACCCCCGGCGCGCGGCCTCCATACTCGCTGCGCTTCCCCAGCGCTTGTCCTCCCGACAACCACTACCTGCCGCCCTGCTCAGCATTCCACGCCAGCGCACGCGACCCCGATCGGCCCCGGATGGCACAGACGTCGCTCAGCTCCGCACGGAGAATGCGGCATTGACAGCCCTGTTGGACGAGGCGGAGCGCGCAGAAGCCATCCGAGTCAGCGAGATCAACGACTTGTACGCAGAACTCGCGAAGGCGGACCAAGCCAGCAACGAACTGCGCGGCGAGAACGAGGAACTGTACGACAAGGTCCAGGAGTCCCAGCGGCTCATACGCTTCCTGCGTGAACAGCTGCAGGATGCAGGGCAGTTCGCCGTCGCACACACGGCGGCTGTCGCCGCGGACATCACCTACCCGACGACCTTCTCCGAGCTGTTGGACCGCCTGGACGAGCTGCCCGGCATCTCGTTCACCGGGAACCCCAAGATCACACGGTCCCTCGACAGCCAGTCGGTGGACAACTGGCTGTACGTCGCCTGGGACGGGCTACTGGCCCTGGAGCACTTCGCCCGGTCCTCCGCCGATGGCGCGGCCTCCGGCGATTTCCTGAGTTGGTGCAAGTCCGACGCCTCCAGCGACTTCCCCTTCCCCGCGGCCAAGGTGGCCATGCGCGAGTCGGACACCGTCGCCCGCAAACCGAAACTGCGCGGTGAGCGCATGCTTCCGGTACCGAAGGCGGTGGACCCCGACGGGCGAGTCTTCATGCAGGCCCACCTGAAGATCGGCGGGGGCAACACGATTGCCCCGCGCCTCCACTTCTACGACGACTGTGCCCGCTCCGGAAAGGTGTACGTCGGGTACCTTGGCCCGCACCTGCGCAACACCCTCACCTGACGCCTCTCCGCTCAAGAAGGTGTGCTGTCCGCCGGTCCATCATCAGACGCGGCGGACAGCACACCTCATGCTCAGCACTCCGACGCGAACTGCACGAACTGCCCCCAGCCGTCCTGACCGACTGCAAAGGCGGGGCGGGCCAGGTCCTTGGAGTCCCGTACGTGAACAGCCTGTTCGACGATCGCGATCTCCACACAGTCGTCACCCTGGGTGCCGCTGTAGCTGGACTTGAACCAGGCGAGTTCAGTCCTATCGCTGCTCATAGCTCTCCTCGCAGTCGCTCCAGCAGGTCCCTGGATTCCCTGGGATTCAGGGCCTGCGAGCGCAGTGTTTCATAGCGGCGGCAGAGCAGGCTTGTCTCTTTCGGGTCGGAGATCAGTCGCCCGTTCTGCTGCCCTTCGGAGTAGCCAAGTCGACGCCCCTCCGCCGTCTCCAAGGTCCGCACAGGCCCGTCCAGGCAGCCGTGAAACTCCAACTCCAGCGGCACCACTTGAAGCGTCACATTACGCGGCGCGGTGAGCGCAAGCACATGGTCCAGCACGCTCGCCTGCACGTGCACCCCACCCAGCCTGCGCCGGAACACCGACTCCTCCACGATGAAGCTGAACGGCACGGTCGGCCGTTCCCGCACCATCCGCTGCCGCTCCATCCGCGCGGTGAGCTGCGCCTCCGTCTGTTCATCGGTCAGCAGCGGGATGCTGTTGTCGAACACCGCCCGCGCATAAGCCTCCGACTGCAACAACCCCGGCACCAGCCGGCACTCGTACGTGCACAGACTCACCGCCTCCCGCTCCAGCCGTGCCCACCGCCGGAACCACGCCGCGAGTCCCACCTCACCACGGCTGAGATGGCGGGCAGCCCTCCGCAGCGCGCCGGTGTTCCCCAGCGCCTCCTCCGCACGCTCGATGAATGCCTCGTCCGGCATCCGACGGCCCAACTCCACCGACTCCACCGTGTGCTTGGAGTACTGGACGACAGCGGCGAGGTCTCCCCGACTGAGCCCCGCATGCTCGCGTAACGCCTGGACGACCGCGCCGAACGTACGCAGACTGTCCGACGGATGAGGCTCCCGCTCCCCCTCCCCCGCCGGAACCGTCCGGGCACCAACGCCCGTGTCCGCCTCCGCTTCGACGATGTCCATCCGCCGCCCCTCTCTCCAGCCCTCGGGCCCGCACACGTTCAACACTCAGCGTGACGGCCGGACACGCGTACTGTCCACTCCATGCGCTCGTACGCTCACTCCGCGTACGGGGTGCGGTGCTCGCGCCCGGTCACACCCGACCGTCACGCTGGCGCCATGAAGCAAGCCACGCCCCAACTCGCCACCTCACCAGTCACCTTCACTCAGCTGTTGTCGTCCACACGGCGCGGCGCCCGGCTCGCCCGGCTGCTCGGTGTCACCGAGCTGCGGTCCTGGGGCGCTCCGCAGGCCCTCACGGAGCGTGCCGAAGCCGTCGTCGCGGAGCTTGCCGCCAACGCCGTCTTCCACGGTCTCGTGCCGGGCCGCTGCTTCAGGCTGACGCTGCTCTTCGACCCGTCGGGCGGCCGCCTGCGCGTGGAGGTCAGCGACGCCCGGGGGGACCTCTACCCGCAGATCGTGACAGGCGCCGCCGGCTCCGATGTGCTCCGCCTCGGCGGGCGCGGCCTGGCGCTCGTCACCGCCCTCGCCGACCGCTGGGACTGCGTCCCCTACCCGCCCAGCGGGAAGACCGTCCGGGCCGTGCTCTCAACGCGATGGGAGGCGACTGCCGTCACCGACAGAGAATGCCCGCGCACCAGGTCACCACGAACGCCGCAGCCGTCCCTCCGCGACGGGGACTCTCACCTCAAGTGATATCTCTCGGGAGCAAGGAATGGTATCGCTTCACTGTCGGAATCGTCTCCGAAGGGATCGTCCACATGGCCAGAACCGTCATCGACCTCGACGAGGACATGGTCGCCGAGGCCATGCGCATCTTCGGGACCAAAACGAAGGCCAAGGCCGTCCGCCTCGCCATGGAAGACGCCGTCAAGAGGCACCTGCGACAGGAGGGCTTCGACGCCATGGACGCCGGCGAGTTCAACTTCAGCGAGATCGTCGAGAACACCGGCCTCCGCAACGCGGACGGCTCCCTCCAACGCGGGGGAGACCCAGCCGCCTGATGCAGGACCGCCATCTGATCGACAAATCCGCCCTCGCCCGCTGGACGAAGCCGAGTGAAGGAGGTACTCAAGCCTCTGCACGAGCGCTACCTCCTCGCTGTTTGCCCCCCGAGTTCGAGATGATCCACTCCGCAGGGGACAGCTCGGAAGCCACTCGCATCAGCACCTGGCTCCACGCCTTCGACTACCTCGGAACCGACGACGCCGCCTTCACCCGCGCTCTTGAGATCCAGCGCCATGCCCTCAACGCGGGCTTCCACCGCGCTCCGTCCCTGCCCGACCTGCTGATCGCCGCCACAGCCGAACTGAACCAGCGAACGGTCCTCCACTACGACGGGGACTTCGACATGATCGCCTCCCTCACCGGCCAGCCCACCGAATGGGTCGTCGCACCTGGCAGTGCCGACCGGTGAGGCCAAGAGAGCCACGACCGCGTTCGAGGTTTCGGGCAACCCCGCACCACTCATGAAGTGAGTGCGAGCGCGTCAACGTCTACGCGGGCAGCGCAGGGAACACGACCACCGAGCCGTCCTTGTCGCGGGCGATCTCGATCGCCACGTCCCTCGGGCGACCGCTGACCGTGACGCCACGGCCCAGTTGATGAATCCGGTGTGCCGCGCTCATGAGGCGATCGACCTCACCGGTCGTGAAGACGGGTCGCAGACCGTTAGGGCGTGCCAGTTCCAGGGCTGACAGGCGTACCAGGACACCAGCGATGCCCGACTCCAGTTCGTCGAGCCACTGTTGATCGCGCTTGAGCTCCCGGGTGAAGCTCTCGAACGGATTGCCGGGATCGCTCTGGGCATGCTCGACGGCCTGGAGGACGACGACCCGCCGCTTCAGCGCGATGGCCAGGGCGGCGAGTTCGAGGTGGGCGCGGAACATGCCGCCCTGGTCGTCGACGCCGGGGAACGACTTGGTCAGCGTGCCGAGTTCGACGGCCTCGCCCTCGGGCACTCCGTCGAGCGCGCTCCGCCATCGGCCCAGGCGGATCTCGACTTTGCTCAGCGCCGTGTCGATGGTGTGCACCGCCGAATCGAGTCCCAGCGAGACACCGAGCTTGCCTTGATCGAGCAGGATGGCCGTGGCCTTGTCGATGGCGGCACGGCAGCCGTCGAGTGCGCTGCGCTCGTCGTCGAGCTTGTCCTCCTGGAGTTGCTCCAGCAGTTCCGTGATGTGTTCGATGGCCTGCCGGCGCTTCTGGTCGGCGTGCGCGCTCACCCCCACCGCAACGGCCATGAGCACGAGCGGAGCGGCCACGGTGAGGGCCGTACCGCCGGCGGCAGCGGCACCGGCGGTGGCACCGGCCCCGCCGACCGTGCCCGCCGCAGCCGCTCCTCCGACCGGCACGAATTTCGCTTTGGCGGCGATCCTGCCCGACGAGCTCACGAGCTCACCGTAGATGGCACCGGCCGCCCCCTTCGGCACCATCGGGCGCACGACGCCCTGCCCGAACTGGGCGACGACCTTCGCCGGGACCACCATGCGATACAGACTCTCGCCGGAAGCGGTCGCTCTGGCCGCCGTAAGGGAAGTGCGCGTCGACTGCGTGATGAACTGCGACAGGTGCTGCGCCAAGGGACTAGCGGCGTCGAGCGGGATGCCACGGCCGCGGTCGATCTTGTCGGGCAGCGGATGCGCCTCCAGCGTGACGATCGGCTCGTCGGCCAGGACGGCCAGCACTCCGCGCAGTTCAGCCAGGCGCTCAGCCGTCATCGACTCGCCCGCGGTCAACCCTGGCACCCGGACGTCAGCGGTCGCCAGCGTCCACACGGGCACGGTCGTCGTGCGGTCGTCAGTCATCGTCTCCCCTTGTGTTTTCCAACATGCTCGTAGCCTCAGTCGCCATCACCGCATCCGCACCCACCCGTGCAGCCCCTCCAGCTGCCGCGGCAGCCTGCTGCCCTGCCAGCCCAGCACCAACCGCTGCCGGGCACGAGTGATCATGACGTAGTAGGCCATGCGCAGGGTCGCCTCCGTGGGGTCGGTGGCGGAGTCGGACTCCGCGTCGGCGATGACGACGGTGTCGAAGTCGAGGCCCTTGGCGCTGGCGCGGTGGACGACGACTACGCCGGGGCGGGCGAGGTCCAGGTCGCGGTAGCGGCCGGAGGACGCCGCCGAACTGTAGAGCTGGGGTTCATGGGCGAGGCCGCCGCGCTCCAGACGGCGCATGAGATCGGCGGCCGTACGCAGGGAGTTGACGATGACGCCGATACGGTCCCCCGGGTGCCTCGCCGCCATGGTGGCGATGTCGTCGGCAAGGTCCTTGATGCCGGAGTATTGGCGGACGACGGGCAGCGTGCCGCTGCGGAAGGGGATGTCGGGGCGGGTACCGCCGGTGCGGAAGTGCTCGGCGAGGGAGGCGATCTCGCGGGTGTTCCGGTGGTTGCCGGAGATCTCGACACGTCCGGTGGAGCGGCCGAGGGCGTCGGTGATCTCGGTGAGGGTGGAGTTCGTCTCGGTGAGGCGCTGGCACTCGTCGGCGAAGACCGTCACAGAGGCGGCGGCGAGGCGGGCCATGCGGTAGAAGCCCGGCGACAGGTCCTGGCCCTCGTCGACGACGAGGTGGGGAGTGGCCTCCTCGTTCTCGCCGAGGGCGGCGGCTGCCTGTTGGGTGAGGGCCGCCCAGTCGAACCAGCCGTCCTGGGTGCGCGGCGCGCCGTATCCGAAGTGGCGCAGGACCCAGCCGTGGACGGTGGCGGCCTCGACGGGTGCGCCCGGGACCGTGAGGCCCTGGAGGGTGTCGCCAAGGAGCTGGCGCAGCAGGTTGGAGCGCGACAGCAGCAGGGTGGGGCGGCCGGTGAGGGCGAGGTGGACGGCGCGGTGTGCGGCGAGCAGGCTCTTGCCGCTGCCGGGCGGGCCGCTGACGACGTGGTTGCCGGTCAGCGGCAGGGCGTCCAGGCAGCCGCGCTGGGCGGGGGTGAGGTCGGGGTGGAGGAAGGGGGTGTTCGCGGTGGTCATGGGTGTCATCCCTGGGCGATGGCGGCGGCGTACTCGCGGCTCGCGGTGAGGACGTCGGTGAAGTAGCCGGGGACGCGGGCGGAACCGACGACCAGGGCGCGGTCGAGGAGGGTGTTGCCGGTCTGGCAGCTCGTCTCGGGCAGCAGGGTGCAGGCGTGGCAGGCGGCCCGGTTGAGGTTGCCGAAGCCCTGGCCGGTGTGCTCGGCGCACAGCGGGTCGGCCGAGCACCAGGCGGCCGCCTCCAGCATCCGGATGAGCGTCTCGGCGAAGTGCGGTGCCTCGCCCTGCCGGACCAGGCCGCCGAGAGTGCCCTCCGCGTCACCGGCGGCCGTGTAGATCAGCAGTCCGCGCTGGCCGTACTCGGGGCGGCCGTACACGCGCTCGCGCAGGCTGGCGGTGGTGTAGCCGGAGTCGAAGGACAGCTGGCGGATGAGCAGGTGGGCGACGGTGTGCAGGAGCAGGAAGCGGGGCGAGAGTTCGCTGCCGGTCGTCTCGGCGAGCTGTTCGTCGCGGAACGACGCGTCGAGGTCCGTACGGACACCGTGGACGTGGGCCCGCACGCGGGGGTCGTTCTCCCAGGCGGTGAGGCGCTGTTCGTCGAGGGTGAGGACGATGCCCTCGCCGTAGACCTCGGTCGCGGGGAGCCAGCGCAGGCGGCCGCTGGTGTCCGCGGATACGAGGGTGCCGCCCGGCGAGTGGCGGCGGAAGCCGGTCAGCGCCCGCACCTCGCGGAGGCGGTCGACGAGGACGACACCGTCGATGTGCGCGTCGAGGGTGGCCCAGGGCTCCTCCTTCTCGCCGTCGAGGCCGAGTCCGCCGCGGCGGATCGCGAACTCCGATGTGGGTTCGGGAAGTTGACTGGCGTCGAAGGCGTACCACTCGTCGCGGCTCAGGTCGATCTTGCCGGACTTTCCGGGCTCCGGCCGGTTGGCGGGCGGCTGCGCGGAGGCGCCCGTGGCCTCCGCGACGAGCTGGTCGATGAGGCTGTCGGGGGCGTCGGTGTCCTCCTTGATCATGCCGCGGAAGGTGTCGGCCCTGGACGTGCCGAGTGCGTCGAGCAGGATCGGCCAGTAGCCGTGGCCCAGGACGGCCTCCGCCATGTTCCGCTCCGCACGCGGGGCTTCGGCGGTCTGAGGGATGTCGAGGGCCGAGTAGACGACCGGGTAGTAGACGTTGCCGGCGGTGCGCTGCACGATGTGCACCTGCTGGCCGCAGGAAGCCCTCGCGTCCCAATGCTGCCAGGGGTTGCGGCCCGAACAGCGTCCGCCCTGGGGGCCGAGGACGTCGAGCAGGTCGCGTTCGGCGCCGCAGGGCTTGCCGCCCTTCCCGGTCGCTCCGCAGCGCACCGAGAGCGCTTCGAGTCCGGAGGCGCGGTCCGCGACGCGGAAGCTGAGCCGGCGCGCCTTCCAGGCGTCCTTCGACTCGGAGCAGGCCTCCCGTAGTTCGGGCGCGAGCTTGGAGTGGGCCCAGTACCACCAGTCGACGTCGTCGAGGTGTCCGTCCGGGCAGATACGGACGAACCGCATCGGGGTGAGGCGGGGTGCGGCGGCGCAGGACGTGCAGACGGGCGGCTCGCCCGGCCTCTCGTTGTCGCGCAGAAAGCGGACCATGGCCCGGCAGGAGCCGCAGAACAGCCAGCCGGGGAAGCGTACATAGGGGACGCCGGGGCGGTCGGGCTGGTCGTAGCGGTCGTTGAGGGTGTGGGGCGCGGCGAAGAAACCCGTGACGCCGAGGCGGGCGGCGAGTCGTTCGGCGGGGACGGGGGTCTTCAGCCCCGGCCAGTTCTCTATGCCCGCGGCGACGAACGACTCGCCCTGGACGTCGAGTACCGCGCCCACGCCGAACGGCAGCACGGTCTGCGCCTGACGTACCCGGAGTTTGCGCTTCACTTTCCCGCTCCCGTCACGGTGATCTGGCACTCGCGGTCGACGCTGCGCATGGAGTTGAGGGTCTCCCACAGGCCGTAACGCTGTTCGAAGGCCTTGAGCAGGTTGTGCTGGCCCTTGCCCTGGCTGCGGTAGTAGAGGTCCTTGCCCTCGGCGGCGGCGGTGTCGGCCTGCCGGTACCAGTCGTCCAGGAGGTAGCCGAGTTCCGCTCGCACGTCGGCGCGTACGGCGTCGGCGTCGGCTCCCGTGGCGCCGCGCTCGGCGGTCGCGGCACGCTCGGCGAGGGCGTCGGCGATCCGCCCTGCCTCTTCCTTGTGGTCGGTGATCCGTCCGGCCCGGTTCTCGGCGGCCAGGCCGAGCCGGTGGCGGACCAGGATGACGAGCGCGGCGTGCAGGGCGCGGCGGCGGGCGGGCAGGGACCAGGGGGTGACGCTGGCGGGTTCGACGAAGCGGTAGAGCGCCCGGTGGTAGTCCATGAAGGTCTCGTAGTGGGACCGGTCGCGCGGGCGCGTGGCGTTGAAGTAGGTGACGACGAGTCCGGGCACGTGGTGGCGGCCGACGCGACTGGTGGCCTGGATGTACTCGGCGGTGGTCTTGGGCTGGCCCTGCATGAGCAGGTACGCGAGCCGCTTCACGTCGACGCCGACGGAGAGCATGTTGGTGCACGGCAGGAACGACACCGACCGGGGGTCCGTCCAGGGCTTTTCGAGGCGGTCGAGGAGGATGGGCTGATCGGCGCGCTTCACGCTGCTGTCGAGTTGTTGTACCTGCTCGCCGACCAACTCGCGGGTGCCCGCGCCCTCGTCGAGGCCGCGGAGCTGGGCGGGGATGTCGTCGCCGGCCGCAGTGACGGTACGGCCGAGTTCGCGCAGGCTGTGGTGGTAGGCGACGAGTGTCCAGTAGTCGTCGCGGTGTTCCTCGGGGAGCTGGTGGACGCCCTGGAGCATGGCCGCCGTGGTGGCGACGGCGCCGCGGCCCGCGGTGTGGCCCTGCGCCATGACACCGAGGTAGAGGCGGCCGGGGCGGCCGGTGTCGGGGACGGCGAAGAAGCTGTCGCGGGCGTCGAGTCCGGACGGCGGGAAGAGCTGGACGTCCTGGTGGTGCAGGGCGCGGACCTGCTCGGCGGAGCGCCGGATGGTGGCCGTGGCGGCGACGATCTTGGGCGGGCGGCCGTCCGGGGCGGTGCACAGCTCCAGGACGGCCGCCTCGTAGAGGCCGACCGTGGTGCCGAGCGGTCCGGTGAGCAGGTGCAGCTCGTCCTGGATGATCAGGGACGGGGGCCGGTTGCCGGTGCCCGCGCCGAAGAGGCTGCCGGAGTCGGGCTCCCAGGCGAGCCGGGCGAACTTGTCGACGGTGCCCAGGACGAAGGTGGGCGGATCCTCGTAGAGGTGCTGGTCGACGACGGCGACGGGCAGGACGTCGTGGAAGGCGCACTCGTCGCGGGTGCAGTAGAAGGCGAACTCGTCCGTCTCGGCGCGGACTCCGTAGTCGGAGCGGACGCTGGACCGGGTCGGCGGCAGGATGCGGGTGCCGCACCACGGGCAGCGGTCGAGGATGAAGACGTCCTCGGGGTGGCTGGCGTCGCGCTGCTCATCGAAGGCGATCTTGGCCGCCTCGAACTTGTTCGGGGTGGTGGTGTCGCCGACCCACAGGCCGATGGTGATGGGTCCGCCGAGGCCGAGCTCGGGTTCGGTGCGGCGCAGGTGTTCCAGGGCGCAGATCGTGGTGGCAGCGCGCTGGAACTGCTGGGTGGTGAGCAGACTGAGGGTGTAGCGGCTGAGCACGGTGGTCCCGCCGCCTTCGCCGCGGATCCGGCGCAGGGCGATGGTGAAGGCGGCCAGGAGCAGATACGCCTCGGTCTTGCCGCCACCGGTGGGGAACCAGATGAGGTCGGTGGTCTCGCGGTCGCGGTGTCCGGGGTCGGCGACGCCGTCGAGGGCGAGGAGGAAGAAGGCGAGCTGGAAGGGGCGCCAGGTGGCCTTGGGGTCGAGGGGCGGGTCGAGGGCCACGGGGTCCGCGCGATGGCGCCGCTGACCGGCCTGGTCGGGGGCGGAGTGCCGCATCTGCAGCAGCATGGCGCGCTGGGCGATGCGGAAGGCGTCGAGGAGCTCGGGGCGGCCGGGGTCGCACAGGGTACGTACGCCGGCCTCGATGCGGGTGACCGCCTGGTGGACGCGGTCGAGGATCCGCTCCGCGGCTTCCCGGCCCCAGGGCGGCACCTCGACGGATCGCTGGCCCACGTACCAGGCGTGGTACGAGGCGGCGAACTCGGCGAGTTCCTCGCGGAGTTGATCCCTGTCGACGGCCGGGTCGGCCAGGTGGGAGATCGTGAGCGCGGGGGCGTCGAGCGGGCCGCCGGCCCGGATGGCGGGCACCTCGGCGCGTGGCAGGGCTTCGCAGGCGAGGAGTTCGACACCGCCGTCCTCGCCGTGGTCCTCGCGGACGGCGCAGCCGTGGCCGACGGCATGGGTGACGACGTGCCGGTACTGAAGGCGCAGTTCGCGTTCCTCGGGATCGCGGCTGGCGAGCCGGACGCTTGGATACGGCAGCACGGCACCATCAGCGGGGCGGACGCTGAGCCGGCACTGGAACAGCATGTCGTCCCAGTCCGGCGCCTTGTCGTCGGCAGCGTCGTGGTGCTTGTCGTTGACCAGGGCCACGGTGATGAGGGTGCCCGCGCCGTAGGAGCGGCGGGTCAGCTGGATCTTCGCGCGGCCGTCGAGGACGGGCACCTCCTCCCGGTCGGGGCCGACCGTGTGTGTCTCGGGCGTGAGGGGGACGCGCTTCCAGCGCCGACCGCGCCCGGGTTCGTTCCGCTGCGTCTCGTAGCGGGCGGCGGCACAGCTCACCTCGACGTCTACGGCATCGGTGTAGAAGCTGATGCCGAGGGACGCGGGAAGCCAGCTGTTGGTCTCGGGCACGGGGTCGGGGGCCGGGTCCACATCGGGGGCGTCCTGCTCGGCACCGGGTGCCTCGGGGTCGTCGGCGGCGAGGTCGAGCCGGCGTCGGCGGTCCGCCTGTTGCGGGTAGAGCGTGCCCATCAGGTACTGCCGGTCCGGCGGCGCGTCGAGCACCTCGTCGTCTTCGCCGACGGGGCCGACGAGCTGGCGGGTGAGGTAGTCGACCAGCTCCTGGCGCGGGTCCATGTGCGGGTTCCTTCGGATCAGATGGGATGCGGCCGGTTCACACGGTGCGCAGGTGCGACGGGATCAGCCCGTGGCGGATCAACTGGCCAAGGAACTTGGCCTTGGCCTTCGATTCGATCTGGCGGATGCGCTCGCGCGTGACGCCGAAGACGACTCCGATGTCCTCGAGCGTGTCCGGCTCGTCGCCGTCAAGTCCGGTACGCCGGACGAGGACATGCTGCTCACGCTCGGTGAGGTGCCCCAGGATGTGCCGCAGGCGTTCCTGAAACTCCTTGCGGAGGAGCACGATCGGGGGCCCGGGCAGCCGGCTCGGCCCGATGATCAGGTCGCCGAGGGCCGCGTCGTCGCCGATGATGCGGTCCAGGGAGTCGGTGGGCCGGCTGATCCGGCGTACCTCCTCCATCTCGGCGAAGGTGAGGCCGGTCGCGTAGGCCACGTTGTCGACGGTCCGAGGGCGGCCCTCGCTCAACAGCTTGCGCTCGGCGACGGCGACCTTGCTGACCCTTTCGTGCATGTGTACAGGCAGCCGGATCATGGTGCCCTCGTCGGCGATGGCCCGAGTCATGGCCTGCTTGATCCACCACGTCGCATAGGTCGACAGCTTGAAGCCCTTGGTGGCGTCGAACTTGCGGACCGCGCGCATCAGTCCGAGGGTTCCGTGCTGGACGAGGTCCTCGATGTCTAGTCCGTGCCCCTGGTAGCCGTGTGCGATCTTCCACACGAGCCGCTGGTTGTGCAGGACAAGGCATTCGTAGGCATGCCACCGCTCGCTGTCGCGAGGCAGCGCCTTGATCTCCTCCGCCGGAACATCGCGGCCGAGATGGTCAAGGCCACCACGGAGAAGAACGGCGAGGCCCACTTCCTCTTCCGCCTTGAGCAGCACCTTGCCCAGGTTCCGCCGCCACCGGTCCTCCTCCAGCACGGCCCGGGCCGCGCGGACGGTGTTTGACAGTCCGTCGTCCGTGGCGGAAGCGGCGGTGCGGGCTACGCGCTTCTTGCCGGTCGGCGGCTTCGGCGACGCGGTTCCCGACGCGGCGAGGGACGCCGGCCTCGCCGAGCGGGTCGTCTGACCACCGGTCAGTGCCTGGGCGACCGAGCGGGGCAGACCCGGGCGGTTGATCGGGAAGTCCACGGTCAGCTCCCGCGCTTCGGCGGGGCTGAGCCCGTGGAGTCGCACGACGCCGTCGTGGGCCAGTTTGCCGACCTTGCCGTCGGCATCGGCGTAGCGGGCCAGCATGTGCCGGGCCTGGGCCAGGCGTCCGGCCGCTTCACTGGGGACGGACGCGGGTTCGGGGGCAGCACTGCGCTGCGCCCCTGGCCGAAGCACGGGGCCGCCGGGTTGCGGCGGGATTGACACGACGACAGGTTCCGCGGCGGAGGTCCGGCACCGTTTCCGGCGCGAGGGCTTCACGTGAAGACCGACAGCGGCAAGTCCGTTGCGCAGCCTTCGTTGCTGCTCGTCACTCGTGAGCCCGAGTCGGTCCGCCTCCAGGGCGAAGGCCCGATGACTGACGAGGCCCGAATGAGACGCGGAACGTCTCAGCCTCTCGATGACCGACGGCAACTCCGCCTCGATCGTGCGCCGTCTGGCCTCGGCCGCCGGCTCCCCACCCATAGTGCCCCCCACTTGAGCGTTTGAGCACCCGGACTTCCGGCGAACAGTCGGCCGGGCGCAAGCAGTACTCTAGAACCGGTGCGTTTACACCGTCAACACATTCACCTAATCCGTTTACGTGTTCGATATGGGTCAATTGACGGCGTCAACAGGTAGGGTGAGCGCGTTCGCGCAGGCCTCGCTCATCCCGGAAGGTCGCCCATGCCGCAGCTCGACCGCCTCCCCGGCACGCCCGAGTTCCGCATCAAGCTCTCCAAGGAGGCCGGCGAGGCCCGCGGACACCTGCTCACCGAGTTCGGCGACAACGGCACGCACAAGTTCCTCCTGCTGGAGGGGTCGGCAGTGGTCGCCGAGGCGTGGCCGGGTCTCGGCGACCACGCGCGTCGGCTGCGCGCCGAACTGCGCGCGAACGGAGGGTTCGCCGACGCTCCCGCCGACCCCGACCGGCCCGCGGCGCCACCGCATTGGGTGGCGACCCGAGACATCGAGTGCAACTCCTCCTCGGCCGCCGCCGCTCTCGTCCACGGTTACGACGCTTCCGGACCCGAGTCGTGGCGCACGGCGGAGGGCCACCCGCTCGCCGACTATCTGTCCACCGGCTGGCGCCCCCCACGCAAGGCGTGGCTGGTGCGCGGCTCCAATGTCTCCGGGCACAACCTGGTGCGACAGCTGTGGTTGAAGGAGGGCTTCATCTCTCTCGCGGCCGCGCATCTGCCGCCCGTGGAAGAGACCGATCCGACCAAGAGCGCGCTTCGCCGCTTCGTGGAGGAGGGCTACGAGGGGGCGGCCTCCTACAGTCAGAAGCGAGGCCTCGTCGACGAACTGCACGCCTTCCTGACGCAGATGCGCGTCGGCGACACCGTCGCCACCATCGGCGACGGCCGGCTGCACATCGGGCGCATCATCGGGGAGACCGTGCGGACCTCGTCGCCGGGCGGACTGTCCAATCTGCGCAGGACCGTCACCTGGCTGCCGCAGAGCCATGCGTACGAGGAACTGCCGGAAGAGGTGCAGCAGAAGCTGTCCGTTCAGCATGACGTCGTCGACCTGACCGGCGTTCTGGAAGCGCTCGACGGGCTCACAGGGCAGACGGAGCGCACGGCCCCGGCGGCAACCGGCGACACGGGCGAGTACCCCGCTGAGGAACGGCCGATGCAGCGAGAGCTGTCGCTGCCGCACGTCACCGAGGCGCTCGCGGCCGACCTCCTCGTCCACGACCGCGCCTGGCTGGACGAGATACGTGAACTTCTCGTGGACGAGAGGCAGTTGGTGTTCTACGGTCCACCGGGCACCGGCAAGACCTTCCTGGCGATGAAGCTGGCCGAGTACTTCGGTGGCGGTCCGGAGCAGGTCAAGATCGTGCAGTTCCATCCCTCCTACGCCTACGAGGACTTCTTCGAGGGGTTCCGGCCCGTGGAGGACCCCGAGACGCGTGAGGTGGCCTTCCGGCTGACGGCGGGCCCGCTCAGGGAGCTCGCCGATCTCGCCTCCCGCGAGGGCAACCGGCACATCCCCCACTTCCTGATCATCGACGAGATCAACCGTGCCAACCTGGCGAAGGTCTTCGGCGAGCTGTACTTCCTCCTGGAGTACCGGACGAAGTCGGTCCGTCTCACCTACTCCGGGGACGACTTCGCGCTGCCGCCCAACCTCTTCGTGATCGGCACGATGAACACCGCAGACCGATCGATCGCCCTCGTCGACGCGGCGATGCGGCGCCGCTTCGCGTTCGTGGAGCTGTCCCCGCGCACCGAACCGACCGCCGGCCTGCTCGCGCGCTGGCTGGAGCGCGAGGGCAGACAACTGGAGCCCGCCCGCCTTCTCGACGCCCTCAATGTCCTCATCGACGACACCGATTTCGCCATCGGGCCGTCGTACCTGATGAAGCCGGGCGTGTACCGCGACGGCGGGCTCGAACGGACCTGGCGCACGAAGATCCTTCCTCTGCTGGAGGAACACCACTACGGCGAGGGCCTCGACGTCGCCGCCCGCTACGGCCTCGACTCCCTGCGCGAGCAGCGCCCGTGACCGTGCCCGACGTCTCGCTGCGCGAATACGGGCCCGCCGTCTGCGTCCCACTGAGCGCCGAGGCCGGGCGAGCCCTGGCCGCCTCCGGCATCCTGCAGAGCGCGACCCCCGATCCCGGCCGGAGCGGGCACTGGCTCCTGCGTGCCGGCAGCCGGGTCGGCGCCGTGCGCACACCCGGCGGTCCCGTCGTACGGATCATGCCCAAGACCCCGGTGAGCCGGCTGTTCTTCCTCCTCGGGTTCAGCCTCGACCCGGCCCGGGCCTGGCGGGACAGCGGGGAGGGCACCGTCGACACCGGCGCGTACGACGACGTCGTCCCCGCACTCGCGCACGCCGTGGAGCGGCAGATCGACGGAGCACTGCGGCAGGGGATCCTCCAAGGCTACCGGGAAGTGGAGGAGTCCGCGCTGGTCGTGCGCGGGCGACTGCGCGAGGCCGAGCAGATTCGGCGGCACTTCGGCCGTACGCCGCCCGTGGAGATCGTCTACGACGCGTACACCGTCGACACCGCCGAGAACCGCATCCTGCGCGCCGCCGCCGAGCGGTTGCTGCGGCTGCCGGACGTTCCCGGTCCCGTCCGGCGACGCCTCGCTCATCAGCGTGTACGTCTTGCCGATGTTCTGCCGCTGATACCGGGGCAGGAGCTGCCGCGTTGGCAGCCGTCACGCCTCAACTCCCGGTACCAGCCCGCGCTGCGGCTCGCCGAAGCCGTCCTGCGCGGCACCTCGCCGGAGCACCGGCCGGCCGGGGCCGATCCGCTCGCCGTGGACGGCTTTCTGCTCGACATGAACAAGCTGTTCGAGGACTTCGTCACCTCCGCCCTGCGCGAGGCTCTTCGGGAGCGCGGCCTGACCGCGCGTCTCCAGGACCCCCATCACCTCGACATCGCCGGTCTCGTACGCATCCGGCCCGACCTGGTCGTCCGTACCGGCGACGGCCGTACTCCGGTGGCCGTCGTCGACGCCAAGTACAAGGTCGAGAAAGCCGACGGACTCCTCAACGCCGACCTGTACCAGGCGCTCGCCTACGCCACCGTGCTCGGTCTGCCCGAAGCGCACCTGGTGTACGCGGCCGGACGACAGCCGGAGCGCTTCCATGAGGTGCGGGGAACGGCGGCGGGGCCGGACGGGCGGGGCGTGCGGCTGTACCAGCACAGTCTCGATCTCTCCCGCGAGCCCGTACAACTCCTCACGGCAATCCGGGAGATCACCGGTCGGCTGACCGTGAACGCCTCCCACTCGCGATCATGAATAACCGGCTTGCAGAAAGGAAGCGACCTCATGCCTCGGCTCGCCTTCGCCCAAAGCTTCTGGGACGGCTACGACACCCTGGAGAAGCCCGTCCGAGCCGGAGTACGCAAGGCCATGGCGAAGTTCCAGGCCTTGAGCGTCGCCGAACTCAACGCGGACAAGGGTCTGCACCTGGAGTCCGTGGAGAACGCCCGTGACCCGCGGATGCGTACGATTCGCATCACCGACTTCTGGCGGGGCGTCGTCCTCGCACCCGACGACGGCAGCGACATGTTCCTCCTGGTCAATGTCCTGCCGCACGACGACGCCTACACCTGGGCGGCGAAGCGTCTGTACAGCGCGAACTCCGCCACGCGGGCCCTGGAGGTGCGCAACGCCGTCGCCCTGGACGAGCTGACACCGCTGTACGAGACGGCCGCGCGCACGGCGCCTCGGCTGCTGCTCGCAGACGTCTCCGACGGCACACTGCGCGAACTCGGTATCGACGACCAGGTGCTGCGCGCCGCGCGCTCCCTGGTGGACAAGGCCCAACTGGAGGCGTTCGCCACACTCCTGCCGGAGGATCAGCTGGAGGCCCTGCAATACCTCGCCGAGGGCTTCAGCCCGGAAGAGGTCTACCGGGACGTCGTCGCCGTCCGTCGGCCCGCCGACGCGCCCGCCGAGCCGGTCGAGGACCTGGCCACGGTGATCGCCAACACCCCCGCGCGCATCCGGCTGGTCACCGGGCCGCAGGATCTGGAGGAGATGCTGGAGAAGCCGTTCGCTGCATGGCGGGTGTTCCTCCACCCCTCCCAGCGGCGCGTCGCCTACCGCACCTCGTACGGCGGTCCCGTCCAGGTCACCGGCGGACCCGGAACGGGCAAGACCGTGGCCGCCCTGCACCGGGTCAAGCACCTGCTCGGCCGCGCCGGGGACGGCCGCGTCCTGCTCACCACGTACACGAACGCGCTCGCCTCCGGACTGCGCGAGATGCTCGGCCTGCTCCTCGACGGGGACGAGGAGCTGCTGGCGCGGGTCGACGTGACGACGGTCGACGCCTGCGCGAACGGCGTCGTGCGCGCGATCTCGGCGGCCGTGCCCAAACCGGTCGGGGACCGGGAACAGCGGCAGCTGTGGGAGAAGGCGATCAAGCAGCTCGATCTGCCGTTCACCGCCCAGTTCCTGGCCCAGGAGTACCGGCACGTCGTCCTCGGCCAGAACCTCCGCGATCTCGACGCCTACCTCGGCGCGAGCCGCCGCGGCCGCGGCACGGGACTCGGGCCCACGCGCCGCCGGGAGGTATGGAGCGGCGTGGAGCGGTTCGAGCAGTTCCTGCGCGACCGCGGTGAGACCACACACCTGCGCATCTGCGCCCACGCGGCGGAACTCCTCACCGACCGGCCGGCTCCGTACGCCCATGTCGTCGTCGACGAGGCACAGGACCTGCATCCCGCGCAGTGGCGTGTACTGCGCGCCGCCGTCTCCCCCGGCCCCGACGACCTGTTCGTCACCGGCGACCCGCATCAGCGGATCTACGACTCCCGGGTGTCACTCGGCTCGCTGGGCATCACCACGGCCGGCCGCAGCTTCCGTTTGCGCGTCAATTACCGCTCCACGGAGGAGATACTCGCCTGGTCGGCTCGCCTCCTCGCACCCGTGACCGTCGACGCGCTGGAGGGCGACGGGACGGACTCACTGGCCGGGTACCGCTCCCTGCTCCACGGGCGCCGCCCCCAGGTGCAGGGGTACGCGACTCGGCAGGCGGAGACCGAGGCACTGGTGGAGCGGGTCCGAGCGTTGCTCGCCGAGGGCCTCGCGCCGCACGAGATCGGCGTGTGCTCCCGTTTCAACCTCTCCCTGGACACGGCCGAGGAGAAGCTGAAGGCCGCCGGTATCCCGGTGCTGCGGGTCAAGGGGCAGGTGGTGCAAGGGTCCGAGGGCGTACGGTTGGCGACCATGCACGCGATGAAGGGCCTGGAGTTCCGGGCGGTGTCCGTGCTCGGTGTCGCCGAAGGCACCGTCCCGTTCGCCCGTGAGATCACCCCGCGTGAGGCGGACCCGCTTCAGCATGATGCCGACCTGCTCCGCGAGCGTTGTCTGCTCTTCGTCGCCTGCACGCGTGCCCGCGAGACGCTGAGTGTGACGTGGAGCGGGCCAGCGAGCCCGTTTCTTCCGCACGTCGCGTGATCGGCCCCGCGGCTCAGTCCCTCATTCCTCCGGTGCCAGGGCGCCCGTAGCGAGACCGTCACGGGCGACCTCGGCAAGCTGCCGGCTCAGCTCGTCGACCTTGCGCATTCCTTCCTCGAAGGCGGACAGGGCCCGGAAGGCAGAGCCGTACCGGCGCTGCTCGTCGATGCCCATTCGGGGGATTCGTGAACCCCTGCCGTCGAACCGATAGGACCCGCTCGCGCTCGTGGCCCTGCGGGCGTTGGCGGAGCTGCGCAGGAATCCTTGCAGATAATCCGTGTCGAGCTGCTCGCTGGCCGAGACCGGCTCCGGACCGTCGTACGCCACGAGCCCGGCGCGGGCGAGATCCGCGACACTGGTGGTGGCGCCGTCCAGCGAGCCCGGCCCGCCGCCGTGAGCGAGCTCGGGCAGAAGGGCGGCGAGTCGGCGGATCTGGTCCTCCAACTCCTTGCGCAGGGCAGCGTACTCACCGGGGAAGTCGCGGTGTCGGGAACGGAGATGGTTCCCGGGTGTCAGGTCGACGGTGTCGTCGAGGAGTTCGATCAGCGGTACGTCGGCGACCTGGTCGGAGCATGGTTCCAGATTCCCGTCGGGGCTGTTGTCCGTCAGGTCGACCATGCGCACGGTGTGGCCGGTGTCCGCGCCTCCCGGGCTCACGGGACGCTGCAGACACCACAGATGGACGGGCAGGGCGTGCGAGGTCGCCGTCCCCGGCGGCAGGGCGATGACTTGGCGCACGATGCCCCTGCGCACGAGTTCCGCCCGGATGCGGCGACCTGCCTTGCGGTAGGCGACCGAGGCCGGCATGACCATGAGGACTTGGCCGCCGGGCACGGTGTGCGCATAGGCGTGCTGGAGCCACGCGAGCTCCCCTTCGGCCTTGGACGGGGTGCCGAGATCCCAGCGGGAGTCGAGCAGCAGTTCCTCCCGCCCCCACTCGGTCACGCCCGCTGGAGGGTCACAGACGACCAGATCGGCCTTGAGGTCCGGCCATTGATCCGCGCGCAGGGAATCACCTGCCACGATACGCACGCCTGATCGGCCCAGGAGGTCGGCCCGGAGCTGTGCGAAGAGGGCGCTGTCCTCGTCCATCTCCTGGCCGCTGCAGCGCGTACCGACCTCGGCAGCGACGGACAGGAGCAGCACCCCGATTCCGCAGGCGGGATCAAAGACAGTGGCGTCGGACGGCAGCTCCGGAGCGAAGTGGCACACGGCCCGCACCACACGCTCGGGGGTCACCTGGTCGGAGCCCGTGCGGCGAGCGGAGTCCATGAATCGTTCGGTCAGTCCGTTGACGAGGTCGACGGGCGATTCCGTCTGGGCAAGCCCCTGTACTCGGGCGGCGACATCATCCGGCAGTCCCGGTCCAGCCTCGCCGGCCAACACCGCGGCAACCTGTGCCAAGCCCTCGACCATCTGCTCCCCGTACACGGCCCGCATGGCCTGCCACAACTCGACCTCGGGTGACACCTCCTGGCCTTTGCGTTGCTTGTCCAGCCATTCCTGGACCTCCGCGAGCGCGTAGAGCGGACTGTTCGCAGCACCTCCCGCCGGCGCGGGGAAGTCGTCGTAGCGCCGACGCCAGTTGGAGACAGCAGCCCGAGTAACTCCGGCCAACCGAGCGATCTCGGCGCCGGTGACCAGTGGGGCGACCGATGGGGCGGCATTGTCCGTCATAACCCCAGCGTACACGGACTGTTACCCACCCGCCAGAGCATAGTGCGTTGACAACGTACACGCACTTGGGCCACCCTCTCGTGTGTACCTGATTCTCACCTGGACCAGCACGCCGCGGCGCGCGCCCCAGCCACAGCCGTCCACGGAGGCACCCCTTGGCATCCACCGCAGTACGCACCATTTACCGGCTGTCCGGCGTCGCCCCCACCCCGGAGGCCATGCTGTACGCCCTTGACCTCGAACTTCTGGACAGCCTCGGCGCAGATGCACATTTACCGGAGGTACTTGGGGTCCCGTCCGTGTACATCACCTGCGGGATGGAACGTACCGAGGCTCCTTGGTGCGAACCCATGTCGCGCACCACCGGTATCGCCGTCAACGAGAGCGTCCGCCGCACCGCTGCCGTGCTTCTGCTCGCCATCGACGACACGGTGTACGCCATCGGCTGCGATCAGGGGTACCGGCTGATCCCCGAACACCTCAAGGACAAGCGCTTCGGTCTCTCCTTCGCCATCCGGCAGATGGACCCGAACATGATCCGCGGGGCTGTGTCGAGGTCGCTCGGGCAGGCGCGCACCGACATCTCCCTGGTTCCGGGGGGCGCCCCGGTTCCGGTACTGGGCATCCGTGACCACTCGCGCATCGTGCGTAGCCTGGGCGGATACCTCGACGACCTGCCGCTCACCCGGTCGCGGTACACGCGTGGAAAGGCCGTCAGCGCCCAGGGCGGGTGCGGGCTGAGGATCGCCCTCGGAGTCGAGCCGGAAGCTCTGCTCTCCGACCTGCGGACCATCGCCAGAATCTGCCGTGAGGACATCCCGAACCAGGAGCTGGAGTTCGTCGACCACATCGTCCCGGTCGGTGATGCAACAACCCTCGACGCCCTCGACCAGGCCCTGGACGACCGTCTCGGCCGGCCCGCTGACGGGCGGATCTCCATCGCCGTCCCTTCCGAACACCACGCGGCGTACACGGAGGCCACCACGTACATGACGCAGATCAACAGCAGCGGTGCACTGCGCTCCTCCGACTTCGACCTCGGATACGTACTCACCCGGGCCCGGCTCGCGCCGCCCGGCCGACGCCTCAAGGCGCTGCGCGAGGGGACCGTGACCCTTGCCAGGGACCGCGGGGCGCGGGCCGTCGACACGCTCGCCGTCACCAGCGCGCTGAGCTGGCTGGAGGCCGGCATCTCACTCGGCTCCAGACGGTTCTTCCTGATGGACGGCGAGTGGTACGAGGCCGGAGCCGCCTACGTCGAAGAGTGTCAGGCCACGGTGAGGGCGCTGTTCTCTCCCTCGCCCTCCGTCTCCCTTCCGTCCTGGGTGGGCGGCGAGTCGGAGAACGACTACAACAACCGGGTGGCTGACGACCGGCGCGGCTGGCTGTGCCTCGACACCAAGAACGTCGCCAACCCTCTCCGGGCCAGGGATCAGGTCGAGATCTGCGATCTGCTCATGCCCGACGGCACCTTGATCCTCGTGAAGCGCGCAGGCGGTTCCGGTCCGCTGAGTCACCTGTTCAGCCAGGCCAGGGTAGCGGTGGAGCTGCTCCAGGAGTCCGCCCAGGTCCGTGTGGACTTCACCGCCAAGGTGGCCCGGCTCAGTGGAGGCGAGTGCGTGCTTCCGGAGGACTTCACGCCCCGGCGGATCGTCCTTGCCGTGCTGCTCAAGAACCGTGAGAACCTGACCCCGGAGTCCATCTTCGGCTTCTCCCAGATCACCATGGCCCAGACCGCGAAGGCCCTGGCAGCACGAGGAGTGACGGTCGAGGTCGTCGGTATCTCGGAAGGCAGCGCCGACGCGCTCCCCCTGCCGTTGAGTCACGTGGGGATCGGTGCAGCGGTCCACGGCTGAGCATTCCGACGCTGCTTCCGTGCAGGGCAAGACAGCTGCCGTCCGCGGCGGGATCCCCCCGGGACATTGCTGGGACTTCCGACTGCACAAAGCGACGGCTGCCGCCACCCCTCGTTCCGGCCGGCGGGAGCCGGATCGGAAC
>NZ_JBSHAQ010000026.1:0-144838 GCF_053611585.1 Streptomyces sp. NPDC054794
CTCCGCAGGTGGCGGTGAAGGCGGCGGTAGCGGTGAGAACGGTGACCGTCCTTCCGGTGGCGGTGGTCACGGTGGCGGTGACGGTGGTGGCGAGGGTGGCGGCTCCGGTGGTGGCGGTGGCGGTGAGGGCGGTGGCAGCGGTGAGAACGGTGACCGTCCTTCCGGTGGCGGTGGTCACGGTGGCGGTGACGGTGGTGGCGAGGGTGGCGGCGGTGGCGGTGAGGGCGGCGGCAGCGGTGAGAACGGTGACCGTCCCTCCGGTGGCAGCGGCCACGGTGGCGGCGAAGGCGGTGGCGGTGAAGGCGGCGGCAGCGGTGAGAACGGCGACCGCCCCCAGGGCGGCGGTGGCGAACCCGGCGACGGCGAGAACGGCGGCCGTGGCCGTGTGACCATCGGCGGCTCCGAGACCGTGCGCGGCGGTGTGAACCTCCCCGGTGCCTCCCACATCGGCGACGTCGCCACGCACCTGTCGCCCGCCGCGCCCGGCGCCGACACGGACGGCGGCTTCTCCGACGGGACGTTCATCAGCGGCTCCGGGGCGGGCTGACCCGTCCCATGCTCTGCCACGCCTGTCGCGTCCACGTGCGGCGCGACTTCCCGTACTGCCTGCACTGCGGCACGCTCCGTCGCGGTGCGGCACCGACGTCGTACGCCGCGCCGCACCTGCGCGGCCTCGACGACCCGGACCTGCTCGTCCCGCTCACCGGCCCGGTCACCACGCTGGGCCGGGGCGCGGACAACGACGTGGTCCTGCCCGACGCCAGCGTGTCCCGCAGCCACGCCCGGATCGTCCGCACCGAGTCGGGCTTCCGGGTCGAGGACCTGGACTCGTTCAACGGCACCGCCGTGGCCGGCGTCGACCTGCACGGCGGCGCGGCCCACCTCGCCGACGGCACCGAGCTGTCCGTCGGCGACGTACGCCTGCTGTTCGAGCAGCCCCGCGAGGCCCACATCGGCCAGCGCACCCAGGTCGTCGGCACTCAGCTCACCCAACTCCCCACCGCCGTACAGGAGGAGGCGCCGGAGGCGAACGGGCCGCTCACCGCGCGCCCCCGCCGCCGTTCCGGCTGGGCGCTCAAACAGGTGCCCTCCGACCGCGGCGAGGCCCGCTGGGTGCTGAACAACACCCGCACCGGCATGTACCTGGAGCTGGACGAGCGCGAGGTCTTCCTCTGGCACGCCGTCGACGGCGAGAACACCGTACGGGACCTGCTGTTCGCCTACGCCGACCGCTACGGCGAGCTGGCCCTGCCCCGGATCGAGGCCGCGCTGGCCGCCTTCGCGGACGCGGGACTGCTGCGCGGCCTGCCCGGCCGCTCGGAGGAGGCCGAGCTCAAGGGCTGGCGCCGGGCGGGGCGGGCCCTGTACCGGGCGCTGCTGAAGCTGGAGGTCTCGGTGCCCGGCCTGGACCGGGTCGTCACCCGCGTCTACCACGCCTTCGGCTGGCGGTTCTTCACCCGGACCGGCGTGACGCTGGTCTGGCTGTCGGTGGTCGGCGGGCTCGGCGCGTTCTTCGTCGCACAGGGCAGGCAGCACCTGCTGGACTTCGGCGGGGCGGGCGTCTGGGGCCCGGTGCTGCTCGCCGCCGGATACATATCCGCCCTCGTGGTCCACGAGTTGACGCACGCCCTGGCCGTGAAGTCGTACGGCCGCAAGGTCCGGCGCGGCGGCTTCCTGCTCATGATGGGCATGCCGTTCGCGTTCGTGGACACCAGCGACATGTGGTTCGGCACGCGCCGGTCGCGGGTCGTGGTGGCGCTGTCCGGTCCGCTGTCCACGGCCGCCCTGGCCGGCTGGTGCGCGACGGGAGCGGCCCTCCTGCCCGCCGGACCGGCCTCGGCCGTCCTCTTCCACCTCGCCTTCGGGCTGTACCTGAACACCCTCTACAACTTCAACCCCCTGATGCCGCTGGACGGTTACCAGGCCCTCACCGACGCGCTGCGCGTGCCGCGCCTGCGCGAGGAGGCGAGCGCCTACTTCCGCAAAGGGCTCTGGCAGGACCTGCGCGCGGGCAAGCGGCCCGGACCGCGCCAGGCGGGCATGGCCGCCTACGGCCTCGCGATCGTCGTCGGCACCTACGGCTTCCTGGTCCTCGCCCTGCTGGCCTGGCACTCCCGGATCGGGGACCTGTTGGCGGGGCGGGTGGCCGCGCCGTGGGACGCCGTGATCGAGGGGGCCGTGGTCGCCCTGGTCGCGTTCCCCGTGTGGGCCGCGCCGGTGCGCTGGCTGATACGGCGCGTGCGGCGCCGGCAGGACAAGGCCGGGCAGCCGGCGGCGGCGGTCGCCACGGCCGTGGAGGGGACGGCATGACACAGCACACGCCCGGCACGGAATCCGAGTGGACCGTGCCCGGCTACCAGGCCGTACGCCTCCTCGGCGAGGGCGCCGGAGGCCGGGTCGTCCTGGCCCGGCACACCGCGACCGGCGTACCCGTCGCGATCAAGTACCTGAGCCTGCGCCTGCGGGACGACCGCGAGTTCGTCGCCCGCTTCCGCGCCGAGGCCCGGCTGCTGGGCGAGTTGCGGCACCCGTGCGTGGTGGCGCTGTACGAGTACGTCGAGGCGCGCCGCGGCGCCGCGATCGTGATGGAGGCCGTGGACGGCGTCAGCCTGCGCGCGCTGCTGCGCCGGCACGGGTCGACCGGTCCCGAGGCCGCCCTCGTCCTGCTCAAGGGCTCCCTGCTGGGGCTCGGCGCGGCCCACGCGGCCGGGGTGGTCCACCGCGACTACAAGCCGGAGAACGTCCTGGTCCGCGCCGACGGCACCAGCGCGCTCGCCGACTTCGGCATCGCCGTCCGCACCGGACGCGAGACCGAGGCCGCCGGCACCCCCGCCTACATGGCGCCCGAGCAGTGGCGCGGCGAACCCGCCGGACCGGCCGGCGACGTGTACGCCGCCGCGGCGGTGTTCTTCGAGTGCCTGACCGGACGGCGGCCGTTCCCCGGCGACGACGTGACGGCGCTGCGGCTCCAGCACCTGCGGGCCCCCGTCGCGCTGGACGACGTACCCGCGCCGGTCCAGGGGCTGCTGCGCGAGGGCCTGGCCAAGGACCCGGCCGAGCGGCCCGGCGTCGAGGAGTTCCTCGCCGACCTCGAACGGTCCGCCGTCGAGGGGTACGGCGCCGACTGGGAGGAGCGCGGACGGCGCCGGCTCGCCGAACTCGCCGCGCTGCTCTCCCTGTTGTTCCCGTTCACCGCCACGGCCACGCTCGACGGGTCGGCGCGGGCCCTGACCCTGCTGGGCCGGGTGAAGCGCGGTGGCTGGAAGGCCGCGGCGGGGGCCGCCGCGCTGGCGGTCGTCGTCGGCGGGGTGACGTCCGCGACGGCCCGGCCGCACGACACGGCGACGACGGCGGCCAGTTCGGTGCCGTCGGTCTCCGGCGCGCCCCTGCCGTCCGGCACGCTCGGCACCTCGGCGGCCGCGACGCCGACCTCCGCGCCGCCCACGACCGGTACCCCGTCCTCCGGCACCCCGTCCGAGAGCCCGACGACCACGCCCTCCGAGAGCACCGCCGCGCCGGTGGGGTCACCCACGCCGACGACCCCGAGCACCGTCGCGACCACGCCCACGGACTCGCCCGGCACCATCACGATCACCATCGGCTCCTGGCAGCGCGGGTCGGCCCCGGGCACGCTGATCGCCCAGGCCACCGTCGACACCACCGGCACCGGGCCCCTGACGGTCACCGCCGACTTCTACGTCGACACGCCCGCCGACCCCTACGGCAGCCAGACGCAGCCGCTGTCCGGCAGCACGCACTACCCGGTGACCTTCACGGCCGACTTCTCGAACCACCCGTGCCGGGGCACCTGGATCGTCTCCCTCACCAGCACCCCGGCGCCCGCCGGCGGGCCCCGGACGGCGTCGCTCGACGCGCCGCCGTGCTGAGCGCCGTACCGAGCCGGAACGAGAACGGATCGACATGACGACAGTCACCACGGTCGCCGGGCGACCCCTGTCGGACTGGTCGCGGGACACGCGCCACGGCACCTGGCACGCGCTGCTGCCGGCCCGATCCGGCGACCCCGCGCTCGGCGTGCTGCGCGTCGACCGCGCCCTGCTCGCCCCGGAGGGCACGCGCGAGCGGCTGGCCGTCGCGGTACTCGCCGTGGGCAGGCTCCGCCTGCCCGGCGTCCTCGGCACGGTCGACCTCGTCGCGGAGGCCGGGGAGGTGTGGCTGCTCACCAGCCGCCCACCGGTACCCACGGTGGCCGACCTGCTGGACGCCACCGGCGCTGCCACAGGCGACGCCTCCGGTCCGGACGCCGGCAGCGTGGCCAGCGTGCTCAACGAGACCGCGCAGACGCTGCTCGCCCTGCACGCGGCCGGCCTCACCCACGGGGCGCTGGGCACGGACACCGTCGTCTGCGCACCGGACGGCGTCGCCCTGCTCGCCGAGTCCGCGCTGGGCACGGTCCTCGGCGACGCGCGGGCCGCCGCCGGGCGCGAGGCCGACGTCCTGGCCTGGGCCGCCCTGGCCCGCACCCTCGCCGACGCGTGGACGGGCGCCGGCACCCCCGCGGCCGACCTGTTCGCCCGCTGCTCCGCCACCGCCGAGTCCGAGGGCCTCGCTGCGGCCCGGGACGCACTGGTGGCCGGCCGCGCGGCGCTCCCGGCGGACTTCCTGCGCCGTACGGCCCTGCGCGCGGCGGTGACGGCGACGACTCCGGAGCTGACCGCGGCGCCGACGGTGGTCGAGCCGACGGCGGTCGAGCCGACGGCGGATGAACCGGGAGCGCCGGTCCAGAGCGACCGTCCTGAGGACCGGGGTCCCGGGGCTGCGGGCCCCGACCCCACCGTCCTCGTTCCCGCGGCGGACCAGGGCGCCCCGGCCGACGCACAGCTCACCATGCCCAGCCGTGCCCGTCGCGCCCGTACCCCCGACCCCGCCCTCCCGGACGAGCAGGCCACCGTCCTCGGCAAGCGTCACCGGACCGGGCCCGTCCACCCCGCACCGGAACAGCACGACCTCGTACCGACCGCCACCGGAGCGGACGCCGACGAGATTCTGCTGCGGTTCGGTCCGGGTGTTCCCGTCGAGGGGCAGGAGGCGCTCAGGGGCCGGTGGAGCGCCGCGGCCCCGCCGCCCGACCCGCGCGAGCGAAGACGCCGGGGCTGGATCGCCACGACCGCGCTCCTCACCGTCGTGGCCGTCCTGCTGTGGCTGCTGCTGCGTCCGGACCCCGCCCCCACCGTCACCGCCGTCGAAGTCCAGGCACCCACCGGGAAGTTGCACTGCGGTCAGACCGCCGACATGGTCGGCGTGGTGCGCACCGACGGCCGCGGCGGCCCCGTGACCTACCGCTGGCTGCGCAGCGACGGCCACGACACCGGCGAGTTGGTCCGTACGGCCCACAGCGGCGAACGCCGGGTCACCGTGCACCTGCGCTGGACGGTCCGCGGCCCCGGCACCTTCCACGGCACCGCCCGTCTGCGCGTCGCGCACCAGCGGACCCCGGTCGAGGGGGAGGCGACCTTCACCTACGTCTGCTCCTGAGCCCGGCGACCTACGTGTCGGATTCTCGCCAGCGGCCGTCCCCGCCCGTGGTCGATGCTGGACGCATGCAGACAGGGATGCACCTCGAACGGGAGCGCTGTGTACGTGCCGTCCAGTCCAAGGACGCGCGGTTCGACGGATGGTTCTTCACGGCCGTCCTGACGACCCGCATCTACTGTCGGCCCAGCTGCCCCGTCGTACCCCCCAAGCCCGAGAACATGACGTTCTACCCGAGCGCGGCCGCCTGCCAGCAGGCCGGCTTCCGGGCCTGCAAGCGCTGCCGGCCCGACACCAGCCCCGGCTCCCCGGAGTGGAACCAGCGCGCCGACCTGGTGGCTCGCGCGATGCGGCTGATCGCCGACGGCGTGGTCGACCGCGAGGGCGTGCCCGGACTCGCCGCCCGCCTCGGCTACAGCACCCGCCAGGTCGAACGCCAGCTGCTCGCCGAGCTCGGCGCCGGCCCCCTCGCGCTCGCCCGCGCCCAGCGCGCCCAGACCGCCCGGCTCCTCGTCGAGACGACCCCGCTGCCGATGGCCGAGATCGCCTTCGCGGCCGGCTTCTCCTCGATCCGTACCTTCAACGACACCGTGCGCGAGGTCTTCGCCCTCTCCCCGAGCGAGCTGCGCAGCCGGGTCCCGCGGCGGTCCGCCCCGAGCACCACCCCGAGCGCCACCCCGGGGACGCTGTCCCTGCGCCTCCCCTTCCGCGCCCCGCTCAACCCCGACAACCTCTTCGGGCACCTGGCGGCGACCGCCGTACCGGGGGTGGAGGAGTGGCGGGACGGCGCCTACCGGCGGACGCTGCGCCTGCCGTACGGCCACGGCATCGTGGCCCTGACCCCCCGGCCCGACCACATCGCCTGCCGTCTCACCCTCAGCGACCTGCGCGATCTCACCGTCGCCATCAGCCGCTGCCGCCGCCTGCTCGACCTCGACGCCGACCCGGTCGCCGTCGACGACCAGCTGCGCACGGACCCGCTCCTCGCGCCGCTGGTCGACAAGGCGCCGGGCCGGCGCGTGCCACGTACCGTGGACGAGGCCGAGTTCGCGGTGCGCGCGGTGCTCGGCCAGCAGGTCTCCACGGCCGCCGCCCGTACCCACGCCGCCCGCCTGGTCACCGCGCACGGCAAGCCGGTGGACGATCCGGAGGGCGGTCTGACCCACCTCTTCCCGGCACCGGAGGCGCTCGCCGGCCTCGACCCGGAGCGGCTGGCGATGCCGCGCACCCGCCGGGCCACGTTCACCACACTCGTCGGTCGGCTGGCCGGCGGCACCCTTCATCTGGGGGTGGAGAGCGACTGGGCACAGTCCCGCGCCCAGCTGCTGTCGCTGCCCGGCTTCGGTCCCTGGACGGTGGACGTCATCGCCATGCGCGCGCTCGGCGACCCCGACGCGTTCCTCGCCACCGACCTCGGCATCCGGCGGGCCGCCCAGGAGCTGGGCCTGCCCTCGACCCCGGCCGCGCTCACCGCCCGCGCGGCGGCCTGGCGGCCCTGGCGGGCGTACGCGGTGCAGTACCTGTGGGCGACCGACAGCCACCCGATCAACTTCCTGCCCGTGTAAGGACGTAGGACACCCGATGAGCCCGACGAAACAGCACACCGTCACCGACAGCCCGTACGGCCCCCTGACCCTCGTCGCCGACGACGGCGTCCTGTGCGGCCTCTACATGACCGACCAGCGACACCGCCCGCCCGAGGAGACCTTCGGCGAGCGCGACGACACCCCGTTCGCCGCGGCCGAGGCGCAGCTGGCGGCCTATTTCGCGGGCGAGTTGACGGAGTTCGGCCTCGAACTGAGGCTGGAGGGAACGCCGTTCCAGCGCCGCGTCTGGGAGGGGCTGACGAAGATCCCGTACGGCGAGACCCGGACCTACTGCGAACTCGCCGAGTCCCTGGGCAATCGCAACGCTTCCCGCGCCGTCGGCCTCGCCAACGGCCGCAACCCGGTCGGCATCATCGTGCCCTGCCACCGGGTCATCGGCTCCACGGGCAGCCTCACCGGCTACGGCGGCGGCCTGGACCGCAAGCGCCGCCTGCTGGACTTCGAGCGGGGTACGGCACTGTTCTAGCCCCTGCCCAGGCGCTGTCCGTGCTCTGTCCGGGCCCTGCCCAGGCTCTATGCGGCGTACTCCGTGGACAGCTGGGACAGCAGCGCCGGCAGCGCCGTGCCGATCGGCTCGCGCACGACCTCCTGTGCGCGGTCGTCGTACGGCGTCGGCTCGGCGTTGACGATGATCAGTCGGGCGCCGTGGTCGGCGGCGACACCCGCGAGGCCGGCGGCGGGCTGGACCTGGAGGCTGCTGCCCACGGCGATGAACACCGTGCAGGCCTTGGTTATCGCGAGGGCCTCACCGAGGACCACGGGATCGAGCCGCTGGCCGAACATGACGGTGGCCGACTTGAGGATCCCGCCGCACTCCAGGCACGCGGGGTCCTCCTCCCCGGCCTCGACCCGCGCGAGCGCGTCCTCCATGGGCCCCCGGGCATGGCACTGGGTGCACACGAACTGCCGTGCGGTGCCGTGCAGTTCCAGCACCTTGCGGGCCGACAGGCCGACGAGCTGATGCAGCCCGTCCACGTTCTGGGTGATCACCCGGACCGGGATCCCGGACTTCTCCAGCTCGGCGACGGCCCGGTGCGCGGCGTTCGGCTCGGCCTTCAGCGTCCTGTTCCTGCGCCGCATCTGCCACGACCGCCGCCGGATCTCCGGATCGCCCATGTAGTACTCGTACGTCACGAGCTTCTCGGCCTCGGGATCCTTGCGCCACAGCCCGTTGGGACCGCGGTAGTCGGGGATGCCGGAATCGGTGGAGATCCCTGCGCCACTGAGGATGGCGACGAGTGGCCTGTTCATAGGCCCGAGAGTAGGACGTGTGCCTGCTCGGAGCGAGCGGATATCCGAGCGAGCGGATGCCGGGGCGTGCCCCACCTGTCGGCTCCGCCGGACGGCCGCGGTTCATGTGTCGTTGCGTCGGTACACCGTCACCCTGCGGCCCCGGACCTGCTCGTCCGCCACCGGCGTGAAGTACTTCCTCAGTACCGAGGTCTTCATCCGGTCTCGCTTCGCCGACACCGGTCTCGCGACCTTCGGTGCGTCCGTCACCAGGAGGATCCGTCGCTGGGCCAGCATCGCGGCGCGGATCCGGGCCGGGCCGGCCTCCACGCCCTTGAGGGTTCCGGACTTCCGCGGGCTCTCGGCCAGCGCTACGTCCCCCAGGCCGGTGAAGGCGTGCGGAGAGACCGACTTGGTGTCGCGGCGCGCTGCCGGTACGAAGAGGACCGCGTCTCCGGGCTCCTTGAGCCGCCGTACGTCCGCCGCCACGGCCAGGACGTCGTCCACCCGGCTCGCCGCGGAGCGCTTGGCCAGCGACTGGGGCAGCAGTGCCGTCATCGCCACGGCGATGGTCACGGGGAGGATCCACGGGGCCGCCCTCGGGAAGCGCGGCGCGGCCGCCCGTATCGCCGTGCCCAGTGCCGTACCGATCAGCAGCGCCAGACCCAGCAGACTGAACAGGACGTACCGGTCCAGGAACAGCGGCTGGACCAGGGAGAGGCCGATCAGGATGAGCTGAGGCACCACGTCGGCTTGTACAACGGTCTCGCCCGGCTGGGGCTGTACGCCTCGCTGGCCGCGGGCATCGCCGCCCTGCTCGGCGCCCTGGCGCTGGCCACGCACGCGGCCGCGCTGGCCCTGACGTACAAGGTCGACGTACTGGGCGCCCTCAAAGGCGAACTGCCCGCGCGAGCGGCGTCCATCAGCGTCTACCTCGTCCGTGTCCCCGCGCTGCTGCTCGCTCTCGGTATCGCCACGGATGTCACCCTCGCGAGCCGGGACGTACTGACACGCCAGGAGAACCGGGACATCTACAGCACCGTGGGCGACGCGGTCTCGATCCGTCTCAACGGCGCTTTCGCCATGCACATGGACCAGTTGGCCGCGCGTTGCCGATGGGGGCGGGTCCGGCGGTGCCGGGCTCAGGCGGCGCGGTGGCCGTTTTCCAGTTCGGCCGTTCCGGAGCCGTCCGTCAGGGTGTCCAGGGCGGCCAGGACGCGGCGGCCCAGGGCGCCCGGCAGGTGGTCGGTGATCTCCTCGCGGGCCACCAGGCGCCAGGACAGGAGTTCCTCCTCCTGCAGCCTGATCGCCGCGAAGTCGTCCTCGCCGAGGACGCCGCCGTCGTACAGGTACGCCACCAGCGGCGGCCGCCCCGTGCCGTGCACCCAGTCCACCGCGAGGAGCCGCCCGAGCTCACGGTCGAGGCCGATCTCCTCGGCCGTCTCCCGGCGCGCGCCCTGGCGCGGGGTCTCCCCGTCGTCGGACTCGATGGTGCCGCCCGGCAGCGCCCACCCCTCGCGGTAGTTGGGCTCGACGAGCAGCACCCGGCCCTCGGCATCGCGGAACAGGGCGGCGGCCCCGGCGAGCACGCGGGGGAGGCCCGCGATGTACGTGGCGAAGTCTTGAGTGGTGGTCACCCGGGAAGAGTAACCAGCCCGTGCGACGCCGACGGGCCCTAGACCGCCGTGTGCGTCGGCTGGAGCGCCGCCCCCGCCAGCCGCAGTGTCCGTTCCGCCAGGTCGCTGATCCGTACCCCGTCGAAGCCGAACACGGCGCTGCGGACCGTGTCCTCCAGCGGATCCTTCCACTGCGCCGGGATCGCCTCCGCGCCCGTCAGCACCCCGGCCACCGAGCCCGCCGTAGCACCGTTGGAGTCCGTGTCCAGGCCTCCGCGCACGGTGAGGGTGATGGTGCGGGTGAAGTCGCCGTCGCCGTAGAGCAGCCCCGCGGTGAGGACGGCGGCGTTCGGGATGGTGTGGATCCAGCCCAGCCCGGCCGTCTCCTCGGACACCGTGGCCAGCGTGTCTTCCCAGCTCATCCGGGTCTCGTGCAGCGAGATGACCCGGCGCACGGTACGCGCCAGACGGCTGCTCGCCGGTACGACGGTGAGCGCGGTGTCGATCGCGTGCCGGATCGTCGGCGCCGCGAACGCCGCCGAGATCAGCGCCGCCGCCCACATCGCGCCGTACACGCCGTTGCCGGTGTGCGACAGCACGGCGTCCCGGCGGGCCAGCGAGGCGGCACGGCCCGGGGCGTCCGGGCAGGTCCAGCCGTAGACGTCGGCGCGGATCAGGGCGCCGATCCACTCCTGGTACGGATTGTCGAAGGTGGCCGTCAGGGGTGGCTTCAGTCCGTTGGCGAGATTGCGGTAGGCGGCCCGCTCCGCCGTGAAGGTCTGCAGATACGGCAGCCGCAGCAGCCACAGGTCGCCGACCTGCTCGGTGCTGAAGCCGAAGCCGTGGGTCTCCAGGAGGTGCAGGCCGAGAATCGCGTAGTCGACGTCGTCGTCGCGGCAGCTGCCGTGGATGTGGCCGCGCACGCACTGGCGCCACTCCGGGCGCAGCTCGAAGCCGTCGTTCTCGTCGGCGGGCTCGGGGAGGTAGTCGGTGAGCGGCAGGGCTGCGGCCTGCCGCAGATAGCGGTCGATCCGATCGCGCGTCCACAGGTCGCCCTGCTCGACCGGTTTGCCGAGCATGTTGCCCGCGATCCGGCCGAGCCAGCCCCCCAGGATGCGGTCGGCGAGCTCTGGCTCAGTGCCCACAGGGGTCATAGCAGAAGGTTTACCCAATTCCGGGCGCCCGTGCGCGCGGTTCGGCGCTCGGGCGCACAACGGGTTCGCGGGCCCTTCCCAGGGTTCGGGCGGGGCATGACGGCGGGGGCGTGCTCCGGTTAAGGTCGCAGCGGCGCGACTGGCCCTGACGTGCGCAGGGCCCGGAGAGCAAGGGGTAAGCAAGGTGGCGGACGCTGCAGTGAACGAGACCCGACGGGTGCTCATCGCCGCGGACAAGTTCAAGGGCTCGCTGACGGCCGTGCAGGTCGCCGAGCGGGTGACGGCCGGGTTGCGCCGGGTCGTGCCGGGCCTGGAGGTGGAGTCGCTGCCGGTGGCCGACGGCGGCGACGGGACCGTGGACGCGGCGGTCGCCGCCGGGTTCGAACGGCGGGAGGTCCGGGTCGCGGGGCCGCTGGGGCAGGAGGTCACCGCCGCGTTCGCGCTGCGCGGCGACACCGCGGTGGTGGAGATGGCCGAGGCGAGCGGGCTGCAGCGGCTGCCGGCCGGTGTCTTCGCGCCGCTCACCGCGTCGACGTACGGCTCGGGCGAGCTGCTGCGCGCCGCGCTGGACGCCGGCGCGCGGACGATCGTGTTCGGCGTCGGCGGCAGCGCCACGACGGACGGCGGGGCCGGGATGCTCTCGGCGCTCGGCGCGCGCTTCCTGGACGCGGACGGCGAGCCGGTGCCGCCGGGTGGCGGCGGGCTGGCGGAGCTGGTGCGCGCGGACCTGTCCGGTCTGGATCCGCGACTGTCCTCGGTCGATCTGGTGCTCGCGAGCGACGTCGACAATCCGCTGACGGGGCCGAAGGGCGCGCCGGCGGTGTACGGCCCGCAGAAGGGTGCCTCGCCGGACGACGTGGCGGCGCTGGACGCCGCGCTGGCTCACTTCGCGACGGTGCTGGAGGCGGCCGTCGGTGCGCGTGCGGCGGAGTTCGCGGCCTCGCCGGGGGCCGGGGCGGCGGGGGGTATCGGGTACGGGGCGCTGCTGCTGGGGGCGCGGTTCCGGGCCGGCATCGAGGTCATGCTGGACGTGCTCGGGTTCGGGCCGGCGCTGGAGCGGGCCGATCTGGTGATCACCGGTGAGGGGTCGCTGGACGAGCAGACGCTGCACGGGAAGGCTCCGGCGGGGGTCGCCGCGGCGGCTCGGGCCGCGCGCAAGGAGGTCGTCGCGGTGTGCGGGCGCCTGGCGCTGTCCGCGGAGGTGTTGGAGCGGGCCGGGATCGGGCGGGCGTACCCGCTCACCTCGGTCGAGTCGGACGTCGCCCAGTGCATCGCGGATGCGGGGCCGATCCTGGAGCGCGTCGCCGCCCACATAGCCGAGGACCACTTGCGCTGAGGCCCACTCTCTCCCACCCATCCCCCCACCCACCGGCCTTGGCCAACTGACAAGCGCCCGTCGCGCAAGGGCGCGGAGCACCCCGTACATCCAAAAGGGGCCCCGGACCGTTCCCGGTCCGGGGCCCCTTTGGTGTGGCTTCAGCGGCCGGCGTTACGGCAGCTGCGCGGCCCGCGCCTCGCGGCGGTTGTCGCGGAAGTTGTTCACTCGGCGGGCCGTGGCGAACAGGGGGATCACCGCGCCCATGACCAGCTGCAGGGCGCAGCCGGTCTGGAGGAGGAGCTGTCCGCTGGGGGCGTCGAAGGCCCATGCGGCCAGGAGGCCCATGGACAGGACGATCCAGGCGAGCATCGCCCCGGCGAGCCGGCCCCGCGGCTTCGGGTACTCGACCCGGCTGACCATCAGCCACGCCGTGCCCAGGATCGCCAGGAGTGTCGCCACGAAGGGGAGCTCCAGGAGCACGATGGAGACCACCGTCAGCGCTCCGAACGGGCTCGGCATGCCCTGGAACATGCCGTTGGTCGGTGTCACGCAGGAGAAGCGCGCCAGACGCAGGACGACGGCCAAGAGCACCACGATTGCCCCGAGCGCCGCCATTCTCTGGTGTGCGTCGTCCGCCACCATGCCGTAGACCAGGACGAAGTACGCGGGCGCCAGCCCGAAGCTGATCAGGTCGGACAGGTTGTCCAGCTCCGCGCCCATCGGCGAGCTGCGCAGCTTGCGCGCCACCAGGCCGTCGAACAGGTCGAAGACCGCCGCGCAGAGCATCAGGATGACCGCGGTGGCGGCCGAGTGGCGGGCCATGCCGGCCGACGCGTCGTCGCCCGTGAGGTGCGGGATCAGGATGCCGGTGGTCGTGAAGTACACCGCCATGAAGCCGCACGTGGCGTTGCCGAGGGTGAGGGTGTCGGCTATTGAGAGGCGGAGAGAGAGGGGCATCTCCTCCTCGTCGTCCACCTCGTCGGCCTCGGGCACCCAGCCCGCCTGTGTCTCCGGATCAATCACGGTCAATGCGAGTCACCCCAGCCACGGTCTTCTGACCGACCTCGACCGCGACCTCCACGCCCTCGGGCAGGTAGAGGTCGACACGCGAGCCGAAGCGGATCAGACCGATCCGGTCGCCCTGCTCGACCTTCGTGCCCTGGGGGATGTAGGGCACGATACGGCGGGCCACCGCGCCGGCGATCTGGATCATCTCGATGTCGCCGAGTTCGGTGTCGAAATGCCAGACTACGCGCTCGTTGTTCTCGCTCTCCTTGTTGAACGCGGGAACGAAGCCACCGGGGATGTGTTCGACGGACGTCACGGTGCCCGCGAGGGGCGCCCGGTTGACGTGGACGTTGAGCGGGCTCATGAAGATCGCGACGCGGGTGCGCCCGTCCTTCCACGGCATGATGCTCTGCACCACACCGTCGGCGGGCGAGATGACCCGGCCCGTGGCGATCTCGCGCTCGGGGTCGCGGAAGAACCACAGCATGCCCGCCGCGAGCGCGGTGGCGGGCACGGCGACGGCCTTGGCCGCGCCGGAGCGGCGTGCGCGGGCCAGGCTGAGGGCTGCGGTGGCGACGGTCGGGAGAAGCCACGGCGATGCTCCGCGCGCGAGGCGTACGCCGACCCGGCTGTCTCGTGGTGCAGAGGTTTGGCTGTGGGGCATGGATGACCTTCGTAGCGGATGATGCCGCGCAATGACGGGGGACGGCGGCTTTCCCGGGATCGTACCGGTCGCGGGCCGCAACTCGGCAAGCCAGGAAGCCGAGTCGGAAGCCGAAACGTGCCTACGGGGTGTGATCTTCTTCTCGAAGAAAACACCCCGTATCCACACAATCAGCCCTGGAACCGATACTCTTCGAGCAGTCGGCGCCCGATGATCATTTTCTGGATCTCGGCGGTACCTTCACCGATCAGCAGCATCGGCGCCTCGCGGTAGAGGCGCTCGATCTCGTACTCCTTGGAGAAGCCGTAGCCGCCGTGGATCCTGAAGGCATCTTCCACGACCTCCTTGCAGTACTCGGAGGCGAGGTACTTCGCCATCCCCGCTTCGAGGTCGTTTCGTTCCCCGGAGTCCTTTTTGCGAGCCGCGTTGACCATCATGGCATGCGCGGCCTCGACCTTGGTGGCCATCTCCGCGAGCTTGAACTGGATGGCCTGGTGCTGGGCGATCGGCTTACCGAAAGTGTGACGCTGCTGGGCGTACTGGACGCCGAGCTCGAACGCACGCTGCGCGACACCGCAGCCACGGGCCGCCACGTTGACCCGGCCGACCTCCACGCCGTCCATCATTTGGTAAAAACCTCGGCCGGTGACGCCGCCGAGCACCCGGTCGGCCGGAATGCGCAGGCCGTCCATGATGAGCTCGGTGGTGTCGACACCCTTGTAGCCCATCTTGTCGATCTTGCCGGGGATGGTCAGACCCGGGCGGACCTCGCCGAAGCCGGGCTCCTTCTCCACCAGGAAGGTCGTCATGGACTTGTGCGGGGCCGTGCCCTCGGGGTGTCCTTCGTCACTTCGGACCAGAACGGCCACCAGTGACGAGGTGCCACCGTTGGTCAGCCACATCTTCTGACCGTTCAGGACGTACTCGTCGCCGTCCTTGACCGCCTTCGACGTGATCGCCGACACGTCCGAGCCGAGGCCCGGCTCCGACATCGAGAAGGCGCCGCGGATGTCGCCGGCCGCCATGCGGGGCAGGAAGTGGTCCTTCTGCTCCTGCGTGCCGTGCTGCTTGAGCATGTACGCCACGATGAAGTGCGTGTTGATGATGCCGGAGACCGACATCCAGCCACGGGCGATCTCCTCGACGCACAGGGCGTAGGTGAGGAGCGACTCGCCCAGGCCCCCGTACTCCTCGGGGATCATCAGACCGAAGAGGCCGAGTTCCTTCAGGCCGTCCACGATCTGCTGCGGGTACTCGTCGCGGTGCTCCAGTCCGGTCGCGACCGGAATGATCTCCTTGTCGACAAAGTCCCGAACGGTGGAGATGATCTCCTGCTGGACGTCGGTCAGACCAGCGGTCTGGGCGAGACGGGCCATGGCCTACTTCTCCGTCTTTTCCGTGGGTGCGTTCAGTTCCGGGCGGCCCGGCTGCTCGCCGCCGCGCTCCTTGATGTACGTCTCGGTGGGCACCATGACCTTGCGGCGGAAGACGCACACCAGGGTGCCGTCCTGCTTGTAGCCCTTGGTCTCGACGTAGACGATGCCGCGGTCGTTCTTCGACTTCGACGGCCACTTGTCCAGCACCGTCGTCTGACCGTAGATCGTGTCGCCGTGGAAGGTCGGCGCCACGTGCTTGAGCGACTCGATCTCCAGGTTGGCGATCGCCTTGCCCGAGATGTCCGGCACGGACATGCCGAGCAGGAGGGAGTAGATGTAGTTCCCCACGACGACGTTCTTGCCGAAGTCCGTCGTCTTCTCCGCATAGTTGGTGTCCATGTGGAGCGGGTGGTGGTTCATCGTGAGGAGACAGAACAGGTGGTCGTCGTACTCGGTGACCGTCTTGCCGGGCCAGTGCTTGTACGTCGCCCCGACCTCGAACTCCTCGTAGGTGCGTCCGAACTGCATCGCGCTCAGGCCTCCGGGATCTCGAACGTGCTGGTGCGCCGCATGCCGGCGGCCCGGCCCTTGCCCGAGATGACCAGGGCCATCTTGCGGCTGGCCTCGTCGATCATCTCGTCGCCGAGCATCGCGGAGCCCTTCTTGCCGCCCGCCTCGGACGTGTAGTAGTCGTACGCGTCCAGGATCAGCTCGGCGTGGTCGTAGTCCTCCTGGGAGGGCGAGAAGATCTCGTTGGACGCCTCGACCTGGCCCGGGTGCAGCACCCACTTGCCGTCGAAGCCGAGCGCGGCGGCGCGCTGGGCGACCGCGCGGTAGCCGTCGATGTTGCGGATCTGCAGGTAGGGACCGTCGATCGCCTGGAGGTTGTTGGCGCGGGCGGCCATCAGGATCTTCATCAGGATGTAGTGGTAGGCGTCCGCCGGGTAGCCGGGCGGCTGCTCGCCCACGACCAGGGACTTCATGTTGATGGACGCCATGAAGTCGGCCGGGCCGAAGATGATCGTCTCGACGCGCGGCGAGGCCTGGGCGATCGCGTTGACGTTGTTGAGGCCCTGCGCGTTCTCGATCTGCGCCTCGATGCCGATCTTGCCGACTTCGAAGCCCATCGTCTTCTCGATCTGCGTCAGCAGCAGGTCCAGGGCGACGATCTGCTCGGCGTTCTGGACCTTCGGCAGCATGATGCAGTCGAGGTTCTGGCCGGCGCCCTCGACCACCGTCACGACGTCGCGGTACGTCCACTCGGTCGTCCAGTCGTTGACGCGCACGACGCGCGTCTTGCCCGTCCAGTCACCCTCGTTGAGGAATTTGACGATGGTGTGCCGCGCCTCGGGCTTGGCCAGCGGCGCGCACGCGTCCTCCAGGTCCAGGAAGACCTGGTCGGCGGGGAGGCCCTGCGCCTTCTCCAGGAAGCGGGGGTTGCTTCCCGGGACCGCGAGGCAGGAGCGTCGCGGACGCAGACGGTTGACGGGCGTGGTCATGCGGGGACCTCCAGGGGGTCGAGCTTGTTCGCTTTCCGGATCTCGTCGACGATGCGCCCGATGATGCCGGTGATGTCGAAGTCCTTCGGGGTGAAGACCGCGGCGACTCCGGCGGCCCGCAGCTCTTCGGCGTCGCCATTCGGGATGATGCCACCGGCGATCACCGGTATATCTGTGGCACCCGCCACACGGAGGCGTTCCAGCACGTCCGGCACGAGCTGGGCGTGCGAGCCGGACAGGATGGACAGGCCGACCGCGTGCACGTCCTCGGCGAGGGCCGCGTCCACGATCTGCTCAGGGGTGAGCCGGATTCCCTGGTAGACCACCTCGAAGCCGGCGTCACGGGCCCGCACGGCGATCTGCTCGGCGCCGTTGGAGTGCCCGTCCAGGCCGGGCTTGCCGACCAGGAAGCGCAGCTTGCCGGTGCCCAGGTCGCGGGCGGTGGCGTCCACCTTGGCGCGGACCTCGGCCAGCGCCGAGCCCGCCTCCACCGGGACGGCGATCGGCGCGGACGACACGCCCGTCGGAGCGCGGAACTCGCCGAACACCTCCCGCAGCGCGCCCGCCCATTCGCCGGTCGTGACACCGGCGCGAGCGCACTCCAGGGTGGCCTCCATGAGGTTGTCGGTGCCCTTGGCGGCCTCCTTCAGCCGGTCCAGCGCCTTGCACGGGCGCGGGTGGTTGAAGGGCGGCTGGTAGCGCGTGTCGCGCCAGCGGCCGATCGCCTCGACGACCTGCGCCTCCACGGCCGGGTCGACGGTCTGGATCGCGGTGTCCAGGTCGGCGGTCAGCGGGTTCGGCTCGGTCGTCTCGAAGATGTTGACGCCGACGATCTTCTCCTGGCCGGACTCGATACGACCCCGGCGCTCGGCGTGCGAGGAGACCAGCTGCGACTTGAGGTAGCCGGACTCGACGGCGGCCATCGCGCCGCCCATCTCCTGGATCCGGTCGATCTCCGCGAGGGACTCCTCGACCAGCTCGGCCACCTTCGCCTCGATGACGTGGGAGCCCTCGAAGATGTCCTCGTACTCCAGCAGGTCGCTCTCGTGCGCCAGCACCTGCTGGATGCGCAGGGACCACTGCTGGTCCCAGGGGCGCGGCAGGCCGAGGGCCTCGTTCCAGGCGGGCAGCTGGACGGCACGCGCGCGTGCGTCCTTCGACAGCGTCACGGCCAGCATCTCCAGGACGATGCGCTGGACGTTGTTCTCCGGCTGCGCCTCGGTCAGCCCGAGGGAGTTGACCTGGACGCCGTACCGGAAGCGGCGCTGCTTGGGGTTCTCGATGCCGTACCGCTCGCGGGTGATCTTGTCCCAGATGCGGCCGAACGCCCGCATCTTGCACATCTCCTCGACGAATCGGACGCCCGCGTTGACGAAGAAGGAGATCCGGGCGACGACGTCGCCCATGCGCTCCTGCGGCACCTGGCCGCTGTCGCGCACCGCGTCGAGGACGGCGACGGCGGTGGACATCGCGTACGCGATCTCCTGCACCGGTGTGGCCCCGGCCTCCTGCAGGTGGTAGCTGCAGATGTTGATCGGGTTCCACTTCGGGATGTGGGAGACCGTGTACGCGATCATGTCCGTCGTCAGGCGGAGCGACGGTCCCGGCGGGAACACATGGGTGCCCCGGGACAGGTACTCCTTGACGATGTCGTTCTGGGTCGTGCCCTGGAGCTTGGTGATGTCCGCGCCCTGCTCCTCGGCGACGACCTGGTAGAGCGCCAGCAGCCACATGGCGGTGGCGTTGATCGTCATCGAGGTGTTCATCTGCTCCAGGGGGATGTCCTGGAACAGCCGGCGCATGTCACCGAGGTGCGAGACCGGCACGCCGACCCGGCCGACCTCGCCGCGGGCGAGGATGTGGTCGGGGTCGTAGCCGGTCTGCGTCGGCAGGTCGAACGCGACCGACAGGCCGGTCTGGCCCTTGGCGAGGTTGCGCCGGTACAGCTCGTTGGACGCCTCGGCCGTGGAGTGGCCGGCATACGTGCGCATGAGCCACGGCCGGTCCTTCTCCCGCTTCGCCTCGGCGGGCTGACGCTCAGTCATCTGTGACCTCGGGGTGCTCGGGGGGCGCTCAGATGTTGCGGAAGCGGTTGATGGCGTCGATGTGCTTGGCGCGCAGTTCCTCGTCGCGCACGCCGAGGCCCTCCTCGGGGGCGAGGCACAGCACGCCGACCTTGCCCTGGTGGAGGTTGCGGTGCACGTCGAACGCGGCCTGGCCGGTGTCCTCCAGGGAGTACACCTTCGACAGCGTCGGGTGGATCTTGCCCTTCGCGATGAGGCGGTTGGCCTCCCAGGCCTCACGATAGTTGGCGAAGTGGGAGCCGATGATCCGCTTCAGCGACATCCACAGGTAGCGGTTGTCGTACTCGTGCATGTAGCCCGAGGTCGAGGCGCAGGTGGTGATGGTGCCGCCCTTGCGGGTGACGAAGACCGAGGCGCCGAAGGTCTCGCGGCCGGGGTGCTCGAAGACGATGTCGATGTCCTCGCCGCCGGTGAGCTCCCGGATGCGCTTGCCGAAGCGCTTCCACTCCTTCGGGTCCTGGGTGTTCTCGTCCTTCCAGAACTTGTAGCCCTCGGCGTTGCGGTCGATGATCGCCTCGGCGCCCATCGAGCGGCAGATGTCCGCCTTCTGGTCGCTGGAGACGACGCAGATCGGGTTGGCGCCGCCGGCCAGCGCGAACTGGGTGGCGTACGAGCCGAGGCCGCCGCTGGCGCCCCAGATCAGGACGTTGTCGCCCTGCTTCATGCCGGCGCCGTTGCGGGAGACCAGCTGGCGGTACGCGGTCGAGTTGACCAGGCCCGGGGCGGCGGCCTCCTCCCAGCTGAGGTGGCCGGGCTTCGGCATCAGCTGGTTGGACTTGACCAGGGCGATCTCGGCGAGACCGCCGAAGTTGGTCTCGAAGCCCCAGATGCGCTGCTCGGGGTCGAGCATCGTGTCGTTGTGGCCGTCGCTGGACTCCAGCTCGACGGACAGGCAGTGCGCGACGACCTCGTCACCGGGCTTCCAGGCGTTGACGCCCGGGCCGGTGCGCAGGACGACGCCCGCGAGGTCGGAGCCGATGATGTGGTACGGCAGGTCGTGGCGCTTGGCCAGCTCGTTGGTGCGGCCGTAGCGCTCCAGGAACCCGAAGGTGGACAGCGGCTCGAAGATCGAGGTCCACACCGAGTTGTAGTTGACCGAGGAGGCCATGACGGCCACCAGGGCCTCGCCCGGGCCGAGCTCGGGCACGGGGACCTCGTCGAGGTGGATCGACTTGCGCGGGTCCTTGTCGCGGGTCTGAAGACCCTCGAACATCTCCGTCTCGTCCTTGTGCACGGTGATCGCGCGGTAGGACTCGGGGAGCGGCAGGGCGGCGATGTCGGCCGGCGTCGATTCCGGCGACTGGATCGCGGCGAGGATGTCCTTCACGGTCACGGTGTTGCCTCCGGCGATGAGCGCCCTGAGGGAGGGGCGCTGAGGGTTGCGTCGGTGCTGCTGAGGGTGGTGATGAAGGTGCCGTCGGTTCGGCTGGGTGGTGCTTCGGCAGCGCTTTGTGGCGCGGGAGGTTGCCTGTGACGCAGGCGTCCGGGCGCGCAGGCCATCGGCTTGCGGGGACAGCCGACGTGCGAATGGTCTCTGCACGCCGGCCGCCCGGACTCCTTCAACGTATGACACCGCGTGTCACCTCGCAAGGCACTGAGTGCCAGAACTTGCTCTCAGGTGAAATCTTTACGTAACAAATGAGCGATGATCGATCGAACAGGCTCTTAAATCTGCTCGAAAAGGTGCTCTGACATGCCAAAACGGCCACCCGGTGGGGTGGCCGTCATCACAGCGCGGCGTAGGGTCGCGCGGGGTGGTCGAGGGGCGTCTCAGCGGTCCTTGAGCGCCTGCTCGATGGTCCGCATCACCTCGTCGAGCGGGGCGTCGGTGCGGGCCACCGTCACCAGCACGTCGCCCATCTCGGAGACCGCCGCCGGGGTGGTCGCCGCGGGCTTGGGGGCCGAGGAGCGCCCGGCGCCGATCCCGTTGCCGAAGGTCTTGCGGACGATCGCGAAGGCGTGGTCGAGCTGCGCCTCCACGTCGCCCTGGCCGCCGGCCCGCAGCCAGCGCCGCAGGACGTGGTTGTGGGCGGTGACGACCGCGGACGCGGCGACCTCGGCCAGCAGCGGGTCGTCGTTGGCGTCGTCGTCGTGGGCGTGCTCGTCGAAGTGGCCGAGGAGGTAACGGGTGAAGAGGCGCTCGTAGCGGGCCACCGACGCGATCTCGGCCTCGCGCAGGGTGGGCACCTCGCGCGTGAGCTTGTAGCGGGCGACCGAGATCTCCGGCCGGGCCGCGTACATCCGCATGACTTCCTTGATGCCGCGGCACACGGTGTCGAGCGGATGCTCGTGCGCGGGGGCGGCGTTGAGCACGGCCTCCGCCCGGATCAGGGTGTCGTCGTGGTCCGGGAAGATCGCCTCTTCCTTGGAGCGGAAGTGGCGGAAGAAGGTGCGGCGCGCGACCCCGGCCGCGGCCGCGATCTCGTCGACGGTGGTCGCCTCGTACCCCTTGGTAGCGAACAGCTCCATCGCGGCGGCCGCCAGTTCTCGGCGCATCTTGAGCCGCTGGGCGGCGGCGCGACCGCCTGCGGCACTTTCCGGCGCGTCGGGCGTAGCTGGTGTACGGGAGGACTTGGCGGGCTGGGACATGACCCGAACGTACTGCATGTGCGCAGCGTGATGCGCATGTCCAGGGTTTCCCCCGCCCGGGTGGGGCGGGGGTCCGCCGCTGGGGCCGAGCAGCCCGCCCCAGTCCGCGTCGTCGTCGAACCAGTCGCCGGATGCCTCAGCGGCGCGCATATTCGCGGAAGCCGCGGCCGGTCTTGCGGCCGAGGCAGCCCGCGGCCACCAAGTGCTCCAGGAGCGGCGCCGGGGCGAGGCCCGGGTCGCGGAACTCGCGGTGCAGGACCTTCTCGATCGCCAGGGAGACGTCGAGCCCGACCACGTCCAGGAGCTCGAACGGGCCCATCGGGTAGCCGCCGCCCAGCTTCATCGCCGCGTCGATGTCGTCGAGGGACGCGTAGTGCTCCTGCACCATCTTGATCGCGTTGTTCAGGTACGGGAACAGCAGCGCGTTCACGATGAACCCGGCACGGTCGCCGCAGTCGACGGCGTGCTTCTTGATACGGCCGCAGACCTCGCGGACCGTGGCGTGGACGTCGTCCGCCGTCAGGACCGTGCGGACGACCTCGACCAGCTTCATGGCCGGCGCCGGGTTGAAGAAGTGCATGCCGATCACGTCCTGCGGACGCGAGGTGGCGCGGGCGCAGGCGACGACGGGCAGCGAGGACGTCGTGGTGGCCAGGACCGCGCCCGGCTTGCAGACCTTGTCCAGCGTCGCGAACAGCTGCTGCTTGATCTCCAGGTCCTCGGCCACGGCCTCGACGGCCAGGTCGACGTCGGCGAAGGCCTCGTAGGAGCCCGCCGGGGTGATCAGGTCCAGGGTCTGCGCGGCCGCCTCGGCGGTCATCCGGCCCTTGTCCACGGAACGGGCCAGGGACTTGCCGATCCGGGCCTTGGCGGTCTGCGCCTTCTCCTCGCTGCGCGCGGCGAGGACCACCTGGTAGCCGGCCTTGGCGAAGACCTCGGCGATGCCGGAGGCCATCGTGCCGGAACCGGCGACACCGACCGAGCGGACGGTGCGGCCCGGGGTGAGGGAGGCGCCCTCCAGCGGGGTCAGCGCGTCCCGCACGACGGTGGCGCTGCCCGGGGCCTCGTACGAGTAGAAGCCGCGACCGGACTTGCGGCCGGTCAGGCCCGCCTCGCTGAGCTGCTTGAGGATCGGCGCGGGGGCGTGCAGCCGGTCGCGGGACTCGGCGTACATGGCCTCCAGGACCGTACGGGCGGTGTCGACGCCGATCAGGTCCAGCAGGGCCAGCGGGCCCATGGGCAGGCCGCAGCCGAGCCGCATCGCCGCGTCGATGTCCTCGCGGGAGGCGTACTTGGCCTCGTACATCGCGGCGGCCTGGTTGAGGTAGCCGAACAGCAGACCGTCCGCCACGAACCCGGGGCGGTCGCCGACCGCGACCGGCTCCTTGCCCAGCTCGATGGCGAGGTCGGTGACCGCGGCGACGGCCTGGGGCGCGGTCAGCACGGAGGAGACGACCTCGACGAGCCGCATGGCCGGCGCGGGGTTGAAGAAGTGCAGTCCGAGCACGCGCTCGGGGCGCGCCGAGTCGGCGGCCAGGCGGGTCACCGAGAGGGCGTTGGTGCCGGTCGCGAGGATCGTCTCCGGACGGACGATGCCGTCCAGCTCGCGGAAGATCTGGTGCTTGATCTCGTACGACTCCGGGGCCACCTCGATGACGAGGTCGGCCTCGGCCGCGGCCCGCAGGTCGGTGGAGGTACGGATCCGGGCGAGGGCGTCGGTGCGCTCCTGCTCGGTGAGCCGGCCGCGCTGCACGGCACGGGCGGTGGAGGACTCCAGGACGGCGACCGCGTGGGCGGCGGCGGCCTCGCTGATGTCGATGCCGACGACCTCGCGGCCGGCCTTCGCGAGGACCTCGGTGATGCCGGTGCCCATGGTGCCGAGACCGACGACGGCAATGGTCTTGAGGTGGGACAGAGAGGTGTCGGACAGGGGAGTGGCCATCGCGGGACTCCAGAAATGAGGGGTGGTGACGACAAGAACGGCGCGCCGAGCGCGAGATCCGCACGGGTGCGCCGAGGGCGCACGCCGAGCGTGCTGAGTGCGGGTGTTGTTGCCGGGCTGCTTGCGCACACGCCCGGTGCCGTCCGCCGCGGGCGCGCACACGCCCGGGAAACGGCCTGGACCGACCGGCTCTGTCCCGGAGCCGAGCCGTACTGGTGGTACACGTGAGGTACCGAACCGACCTGCACTCACGACGGCTGCGTCACCAAACCGTCGTAAGCAAGCGCGAGTGGGTGACTCGCTCGAATGAGCTTAACCGGTGGGTAACGAGCGCGCTAGTCCCGAGTTTGTGATGAAGCTCCCCGGCTTCGCGCGACACCCCTAATCTGGGCTTCGTGGACGAAGAGTTGCGATCGCTCACGGAGCGTCTACGACAGGAGTCGCGCGGCACGTCGGCGTACGAGCGGCTGCTGGCGACCGAGGACCCCGACGAACTGGCGGACGTGCTCACGGCGGCCGGACAGCCGCTGTGGGCCAGGGAGTTGGCGGCGTTCCGGCTGGGCGTGGCCGGCGACCGGCGCGCCTTCGAGTCCCTCGTCCTGCTGCTCAACCACCGCGACCCGCCCCGCTGCGCCTCCGCGGCCCACGCGCTGGCCCGGCTCGGCGACCCCCGCACCGCCCGCGCGGCCGCCGCCCTCGCCACCAACGAACTGCGCGTCGCCTACGCGCTGCACCCCGTGCGGCTCCTGGTCGTGCTGCGGGCCCCCGAGTCCGTGCCGGCGCTGATCACCACCCTGGAGCGGCGGCTGCGCCCGCACGACCCCTATCGCCGGGTGGCCCTCGCCTGTGTGGAGGGGCTCGGCACGCTCGGCGACGCCCGGGCCCGGCGCGTCCTGAACGAGGCGCTGGCCCACCCGACGCTGGCCGAGGCGGCGGTGCACGCGCTGACGCGGATCCCCAGGCCGCGGTGACGCGTCAGCCGAGTGGCTCCTTGACGTAACGGACCTCGGGCACGTCGATGCCCTCCACCTCGAAGGGCTCCTCCGCGCCGTCCGCGCGGAAGCCCGCTCGCTCGTAGAAGCGCCGGGCGCGCGTGTTCTCCTTCAGGACCCACAGGAACATGCGCGGCTGCACGAGGCACTGCCGGACGGACCGCTCCAGCAGGGTCCGGCCGACCCCGCTGCCGAGGTGCGCGGTGTCGACGTAGATCGCGTACAACTCGGCGTCCTCGGTGCGCACTTCGCCGTCCCGGTACGGTCCGTGCGCCGCCCAGCCGACGATCTCGCCGTCCCGCTCGGCGATCAGGTTCACCACGCCGTTCGTGGGGCGCGGAGAGAAGTGGGAGCGTCGCCACTCGGCGTCCCGCGCCACGCTGAGTCCGTCCAGATAGGACTGCGGCATCATGCCCCGGTAGGCGTGCTGCCAGCCACGGATCCGTATCTCGGAGACGCGGTCGCAGTCGGCGGGGGCCATCGGCCGCACCGTCAGCCCGGTCATGCGCCGACCACCGCGAACGCCTCGACCTCCATGAGGAACTCGGGTCGGACGAGCCCCGCCACCTGTACGGCCGAGGACGCCGGCAGCCGGTCCTCGGGTATGTGCGCGGCGCGGGCCGCGCGGAGGGCCGGCAGGTGGGCCATGTCCGTCACGAAGTAGGTGAGTTTGACGACGTCGGCGAAGCCGGCCCCAGCGGCGGCCAGGCAGCGCCTGAGGTTCTCGAAGACCTGGCGGGCCTGGGCCGCCGGGTCGCCCGCGCCGACCAGTTGTCCGTCCTCGTCCAGGGCGAGCTGGCCGGAGACGGCGACGAAACGGCCGGTGGCCGCCACGACATGGCTGTACTGGGCGGCGGGGGCGACCCCGTCGGGGGCGGGGATCCTGGTCGGCTCACTCATGCGCCCATCGTGGACCATGGTCCGACGACGCGGCCAACGCATTCGAGGCGGCCGACACCCCCGAGGGGCCGTCAGGCGGTGGGTGGTCAGCCGTGGTGGCCCAGCAGGCCGTGCAGGGCCGAACCACGGGACGAGGTGGACGCCGCCTTTCCGGTCAGCGGCTTCGGGTCGGGGGTCCGCACGCAGACCGCGTCGGCCTCGCCGCCGTCGCCGCGCGGCACCGTGCCGTCGGTCAGGTAGGCGGCCAGGTATTCGTCGAGGCAGGCGTTGCCGCTCAGCGTGATGCCGTGGTTCCCGCCGCCCTGCTCGACGACCAGGCTGGAGCCGGCCAGCAGCCGGTGGACCGCCGCGCCGCCCGGGTACGGGGTCGCCGCGTCGTCCGTCGCCTGGAACAGCAGCACCGGCGGCAGCTCGGCGTTGGCGATGTTCAGCGGCTGCCGCGACGGGGTCGGCCAGAACGCGCACGGCGCGTTGTACCAGGTGTTGTTCCAGCTGATGAACGGCGCCTTCTCGTGCACCGCCCAGGCGTCCTTGCGCCACTGGTTCCAGTCCCGCGGCCAGGAGGCGTCACGGCACTGCACCGCCGCGTAGACGCTGTAGCCGTTGTCGCCCGCGGTGTCGACGGCGCCGAACCGGTCGTACGCCTGCACCAGGAGGTCGGCCTTCTTGTCCCGGCTGTAGGCGGCGAACGCCTCGGCGAGGTAGGGCCAGTAGCCGTTGTAGTAGCCGCCGGGCATGAACGTGTCGTCCAGTTCGGAGGCCCCGACCTTCCCGCCCGCCGGCCTCTTGGCCAGCGCCGCCCGCATCGCGTACCACTTGGCCTCGACCTGGCTCGGGTCGTCGCCGAGGTGGTACGTCGCGTCGTACTGCGCGATCCAGGTCATCAGGGCCCGGTGGCGGTCGTCGAAGGCGTAGTCCTGGCCGATGTTGTCGTCGTACCAGACGCCGGTCGGGTCGACGATCGAGTCCAGGACCAGTCGGCGCACCCGCTGGGGGAACAGCTTGGCGTAGACCGCGCCGAGGTAGGTGCCGTACGAGTAGCCGAAGTAGTTGACCCGCTCGGCGCCGAGCGCCGTGCGGATCGCGTCGATGTCCCGCGCGGAGCTGACGGTGTCGATGTACGGCAGGACGCTCGCGTACTTCTTGCCGCAGGCGTCGGCGAAGGCCTTCACGCGCGTGAGGCCGGCCTGCTCCAGCTCGTCCGTGTCCGGCACGGAGTCGGGGCGCACCGCCTTGAAGTACTGGGGTTCGCAGGTGAGGGCAGGCGTGCTCCTGCCCACGCCGCGCGGGTCGAAGCCGATGACGTCGTACTGCGCGGCCACGTCCTTGGGCAGCGCGGCCGCGACGAATCCGGCGAGGGTGCGGCCGCTGCCGCCGGGGCCGCCGGGGTTGACCAGCAGCGGGCCCTGGTAGGTCTGGGCGGTGTGCGGGACGCGGGTCAGGGCGAGCGTGATCTGCCGCCCGCCGGGGTTCGCGTGGTCGAGCGGCACCTGGAGCGACGCGCACTGCAGCGTCGGATAGTCGGTCGTGCCGCACTTCTGCCAGGCGAGCCCAGCGGCCCCCGCGGTCTGCGCGGTCGGTGCGGTCCTTCGGATGACGGCGTCGGCGGGCGCGGCCGTGAACGACCCGGCCACGACGACGGCGGCACCGCACAGCACGGCTGCGCGTGATCTCATGGGTCCTCCCGGGACGGAGGGTGATCGGACCGCGAAGGTCACGGTCCTCGCCGCATCGTCCCGAAAAGAGGGCCGGGAAAAACCGTTCTGTCAACACTTGACCCAATTGGGCCGGAAGATGCCCCCGAACGCTCTCAGATCAGCGTGAGTTGGGTAGGTTCGGAGGTTCCGTCGGCGGGCGCCGGTGCCGCCGTCGGTTGCGTGGCCTCCGGCGGGCGGATCCGCCGCGGCATCCCCGGGCGCGAGGGCCCGATGCCGTACTCCTGGGCCAGCTCGTGGACCTGACGGGTGATCCGGCGCTGGTACCACTTGGGCGCGTAGGCGCCGTCCGCGTACAGCCGTTCGTAGCGGCGCACCAGGTAGGGGTGGTGTCGGCCGAGCCAGGCCATGAACCACTCCCGGGCGCCCGGCCGCAGATGCAGCACGAGCGGGGTGACGGAGGTGGCCCCGGCGGCCGCGATCGCCCGTACGGTGGCCCGCAGTTGGGCCGGGTCGTCGCCGAGGAAGGGGATCACCGGCGCCATCAGCACGCCGCAGCCGATGCCGTGCTCGCCCAGGGTTCGTACGACCTCCAGGCGCCGCTCCGGCGCGGGCGTGCCCGGCTCGACGGTGCGCCACAGGCCCGGGTCGGTGAAGCCGACGGAGACCGAGATGCCGACGTCGGTGACCGCGGCGGCCTGCTTGAGCAGGTCGAGGTCGCGCAGGATCAGCGTGCCCTTCGTCAGGATCGAGAAGGGGTTCGCGTGGTCGCGCAGGGCGGCGATGATGCCCGGCATCAGGCGGTAGCGGCCCTCGGCGCGCTGGTAGCAGTCGACGTTCGTGCCCATCGCGATGTGCTCGCCCTGCCAGCGGCGGGAGCCGAGCTGGCGGCGGAGCAGTTCGGGCGCGTTCACCTTGACCACGATCTGGGTGTCGAAGCCGATCCCCGTGTCGAGGTCGAGATAGCTGTGCGTCTTGCGGGCGAAGCAGTACACGCACGCGTGCGAGCAACCCCGGTAGGGGTTGACCGTCCAGTCGAAGGACATGCGTGAGACGCCCGGTACCCGGTTGATGATCGAGCGGGCCCGGATCTCGTGGAAGGTGATTCCGGCGAATTCGGGCGTGTCGAAGGTGCGGGTGGTGACCGCGTCCGCGCCGAACAGCGCGGCATCGGCCGCCCGGCTGTGACCGCCGGACTCCACGGTGAGGTTTTCCCAGCGCATGACGCCTCCTCGGTAGCGCTGGCCACAGAATAGAACATACGTTCCCATGATCGTGCGACCTCGATTTGGGCGGCCGGGTCGCGGGGTGGTTGGCTTTGCCCAACCCCGAGAGTTCAGGTCCCTTAAGGAGTCCCATGGCGCAGGTCGAGGCCACTACGGAGCGGGTCGTCGCGGCGGACGCGGAGAAGGTGTTCGACGCCCTCGCCGACTACAGTGGCACGCGCGCGAAGCTGCTGCCCGAGCACTTCAGCGAGTACGAGGTGCGCGAGGGCGGCGACGGCGAGGGCACCCTCGTGCACTGGAAGCTTCAGGCCACCAGCAAGCGGGTCCGCGACTGCCTCCTGGAGGTCACCGAGCCCACCGACGGTGAACTGGTCGAGAAGGACCGCAACTCCTCCATGGTCACCACCTGGCGCGTCACCCCCGCCGGCGAGGGAAGCTCCCGGGTCGTGGTGACCACCACCTGGACCGGTGCCGGCGGCATCGGCGGCTTCTTCGAGCGGACCTTCGCCCCCAAGGGCCTCGGCCGGATCTACGACGCGGTGCTCGCCAAGCTCGCCGCCGAGGTCGAGAAGTAGCCCAAAGGGCAATCGGGGAAGGTGCGTTGATCCCCTCACCGGTTCGAGTGGATCTCCGCGCCGACCGACCTCGTGCCGTAACTCGTCGTGCCTGCCCGCAGTTGTCGATTTACGCGTGATACGCGTGGATTTAGGCGGAAATCGTGCGGCAGCGCGACGAGGGGAGCGGTACGTGGGCGGGACGACCCTGGTGGAGTACGAGCCGGCGGTGGCGCCACCTCCTGAGGCCCCCGTCCCGCCGGCCGGGCCGGCCGGCGAACTCGGCGCGCGCCGGATCGTGTTGGTCTTCTTCGCGCTGATGCTCGCGCTGCTGCTGGCCGCCCTGGACCAGATGATCGTCGCCACCGCGCTGCCGAGGATCGTCGGCGAGCTGCACGGCCTGGACCGGATGTCCTGGGCGATCACCGCGTACCTGCTCACGGCCACCGTGGGACTGCCGGTCTACGGCAAACTCGGCGACCTGATCGGCCGCAAGGGCGTCTTCCAGTTCGCGATCCTCGTCTTCGTCATCGGCTCCGCGCTGGCCGGACGGGCGCGGACCATGGACCAGCTGATCGCCTTCCGCGCGGTCCAGGGCGTCGGCGCGGGCGGACTCATGATCGGCGTACAGGCGATCATCGCCGACATCGTGCCGCCCCGCAGGCGCGGTCGCTTCCTCGGCCTGATCGGCGCCGCGTTCGGCCTCGCCTCGGTCGCCGGACCGCTGCTCGGCGGCTACTTCACCGACCACCTCTCCTGGCGCTGGTGCTTCTACGTCAACGTGCCCTTCGGGCTGGTCACCCTGGCCGTCGTCACACTGGTGCTGAAGCTCCCCAAGCCCGCCGTCCGGGGCCCGCTCGACCTGCTCGGCATCCTGCTGCTCGCGGCGGCCTCCACCTGCCTGGTGCTGCTCACCAGTTGGGGCGGCACCGAGTACGCCTGGGACTCGCGCCCGATCCTCTGCCTCGGTGCGGGCGCGCTGGCCGCCACCGTCCTCTTCCTCGCCGCCGAGCACCGCGCCGCCGAACCCCTCATCCCGCTCCGGCTGTTCAGGGACTCCGTCTTCGTCGTCACCGGACTGGTGGGCCTGGTCATCGGCGTCGCCCTGTTCGGCGCCGCCAGCTATCTGCCCACCTTCCTGCAGATGGTCGACGGCGCCTCCGCCACCGAGTCCGGCCTGCTGATGCTGCCCATGATGGCCGGGATCGTCGGCGCCTCGATCGTCGCCGGACAGCTCATCACCCACACCGGCCGCTACAAGGTCTTCCCCGTCCTCGGCGGACTGCTGTCCGCCATCGGCATGTGGCTGCTGTCCCGGCTCGCCGTCGACACGCCCCGGCTGCACTACAGCGTCTGGATGGCCGTCCTCGGCGCCGGCATCGGCATGGTGATGCCCGTCCTGATCCTCGCCGTGCAGAACTCCGTCCGCCCCGCCGACCTCGGCACCGCCACCAGCGCCAACAACTACTTCCGGCAGATCGGCGGCAGCGTCGGCGCCGCCGTCTTCGGTACCCTCTTCGCCGGCCGGCTCGCCGACGCCCTGCACGACCGTCTTCCCGCGCGCGCGGGCACCCGGCTCCCGGACCCCGAGTCCCTCACCCCGCGGCTCGTCCACGCGCTGCCCCCGCAGCTGCGCGACGCCTACATCCGCGCCTACGCCGACGCGATGCCCCGGATCTTCCTCTACCTCGTCCCGGTGCTCGTCCTCGGCCTGCTCATCGCCTTCTTCCTCAAGGAGAAACCCCTGGTGCCCCACAACGCCCCCGTCGCCGACCAGGAGACCGTGCCGGGCAACGCCGCCATCCCGCAGGCCCGCCCCCAGCCTTCGGCCGGGGGGACCCCGCTCTCCCCTCGCTCGCCCCTCGCCGCCGGAAGCCCCGTCTGCGGGATGGTGCAGCACCCCGACGGGACCGTGGTGCCCCGCGCAGCCCTCACCCTCATCGACGTCGCCGGGCGGCAGATCGGGCGGGGCGCCAGCGGCGAGGACGGGCGGTACGCGCTGTCCACGCCCGGCTCCGGGTCGTACGTGCTGATCGCCGCGGCGGGCGGCCACCAGCCGCAGGCGGTCTCGGTGACCGTCGGCGAGCGGCCCGTCGAGCTCGACGTCGTCCTCGGCGGCGCCGGACGCCTCGCGGGCACCGTGCTCACCGCCGACGGCTCGCCCGTCCGGGACGCCACCGTCACGCTCACCAACGTGCACGGCGAGGTCGTCGCAAGTACCCGCAGCGGGCGCGAGGGCGGCTATGTCATCACCGAACTGGTGGCCGGGGAGTACACCCTCGCCGCCGGCGCGCCCGCCTTCCGCCCGGCCGCCCTGCCCGTCACCGTGCAGGCGTCCCGGGAGACCCGGCAGGACGTCGAACTCGCGGGCGGCGCCGTGCTGCGCGGGACCGTGCGGGCCGGTGGCGGACGGCCCGTCCAGGACGCGCGGGTGACCCTGCTCGACGCGGCCGGCAACGTCGTGGACACGCTCACCACGGGCACCGACGGAACCTTCCGGTTCGTCGACCTCTCCTCCGGCGAGTACACCGTGATCGCGGCCGGATACCCGCCGGTGGCCACGGTTCTGCACGTGGCGGGCGGCGGACGCACGGAACGGGACCTGCTGCTGGGGCACCACGACTGACGCAGCCTGACGCAGCCTGACGCAGCCTGACCCAGCAACCGGCTCACCGCCCTGGCGGGGCGCGGACCTGCGGGCCGAGGCGATCAAGTGAAACCAATTCCAGGATTGCCACACATCGCAACCGGACGTCCCCGTACGGTAGTGACGGGCGGCACAGATCTATGCGGAGCCGTGGGGAGAGAGGGCCTTGGCCATGGACCGTGGCAACGAGAGGGACGTACCTCCCAGCCGCGGAGCTGGGGACGGCGCGGGGGACGCCGCGACGGCCGGGCGTATCCCGCTGGCCGTGGTCGTCGTGGACCGGGACGGTCTGGTGTCCCACTGGAGCAGCGGCGCACGCCGGCTGTTCGGCGTGACGAGGGAGGACGCCGTGGGGCGTCCGGCGGGCGATCTGCTGCCGGTCTCCGGCGCGCTGCCCGACGGCCTCGACGCCGAACCGCGGCCGGACGCCTACGGACCCTACGAGGCGTACGACGGCCTGGGCCCCGATCTTGAGGCCTCGCTCGGCGGACGGACCGCCTACGCGACGGCGGGCCGGGCCCGGATCTCCGAGGACTCCAAGGACAGGGACGAGACCCGGCTCGACGTCCTGTGGTGGGCCTATCCGCTGGTCGGCCCGGGGCCCGAACGGCTGCTGGTGCTCGCCGCCGACGCCGCGCGACTGCGTGTCGAGCGCGGCTACACGGAGGAGGCCGTCGAGCGGATCGCGCCAGGCTTCGCCCGTTACACCGAGCTGCCCGCGTTCGACGAACTCGCCCGTCGGCTGCCCGAGATCCTGCCCAACATGGGCCCGGGCCTGAGCGGCCGCGTCGTCTCCCAGGTGCTTGAACTAGGCTACCCCGTCCTGGAGTTCAGTCAGTACGACCGGGTGCCGGTGACACCCGACTGGGGCGTGCCGCGCCGCGCGGGACGCCCGCGCCCGCACACCGTGCCGCAGCAGCGGACCGCGGTCGACGTCCCGGTCGGCGCCGAGCACGACCTGGAGTACGTGGCCGTGCGCGAGCGGCTGGAGTTCCTCAACGAGGTCAGCTCCGGCATCGGTTCCTCGCTGGACCTGGGGGAGACCATCCGCGAGGTGACCAGCGCCGCCGTGCCCCGCTTCGCGGACTTCGCCGGCACCCATCTGCGTTCGGCGGTGCTGGCGGGCGAGGGCTTCCCGGACGGCCCGCCCGACGCGACGACCGTGATGCACCGCGTCTGGGTCGAGCACAACGACGAACCCGGCCGCTGGGACGACACCGTGCCGGTCGGCGAGACCTTCGCCTTCCCCGAACACACCCCGTTCTTCCAGTGCATGGTCACCGGCGAGCCGGTCCTCATCCCGAGGATCAGCGAGGAACTCGGCAACCGCATCTCCGGCGAGTTCGAGAAGCGTGACCTCAGGCCGCTGATCAACGGCCGCTCCCTGCTGATCGTCCCGCTCAAGGCGCGCAACGTCGTCCTCGGCTTCATGGTGCTGATGCGCCGCCCGGACCGCGAGCCCTTCGACGGCATGGACCGCACCACGGGAGCCGAACTCGCCGCCCGCGCCGGTCTCGTGCTGGACAACGCCCGCATGTACACGTACCAGGAGAACGTCGCCGAGACCCTCCAGGACAGCATGCTGCCGCAGGTGAGCCCGCGCATGGCCGGGTGCGACGTCGCCACCCGGTATCTGCCCGGCACCCGGCTCGGCCGGATCGGCGGCGACTGGTTCGACACGATCAAACTGCCCGGCTCGCGCACCGCGCTCGTGGTCGGCGACGTCATGGGCCACGGCCTCAACGCGGCCGCCATGATGGGCCAGTTGCGCACCGCCGTGCAGACCATGGCCACCATGGAGACGCCGCCCGCGCAACTGCTGCGCAACCTCGACGACCTGGCCCGGCGGCTCGGCGAGAACTACCTCGCCACCTGCCTGTACGCGGTGTACGACCCGATCCGCGGCGAGGTACAGCTCTCCAACGCCGGACACATCCCGCCCGTCCTGGTGCGGGCCGAGGACGGCCGCAGCGAACTGCTCGACCTGCCGACCGGCGCCCCGATAGGAGTGGGCGGCGTCGCCTTCGAGTCCGCCGTCGTCCGGGTCTCGCCCGGGGACCGGCTGGTGCTGTGCACCGACGGACTGGTCGAGGTGCGCGGGGCCGACATCGGCGACGGACTCGCCGCGCTCTGCGAGTCCGCCGCGCACCCCGCGGCCTCGATGGACGCCGCATGCGACACGATCATCCGGGCCCTCAACACGCACGGCGGACGCAAGGACGACGTCGCGCTGCTCATGGCCCGGCTCAACGGCATCCGGGCCGGCGATGTCGCCGAGTGGCAACTCGCCCGGGACGCACGCGAGGTGGGCCAGGCCCGTCGGCTGGTCCGCGCACAACTGCTGGAGTGGGGTCTGTACGACGCCGTGGACACGGCGGAGTTGCTGGTCAGTGAGGTCGTCTCCAATGCCGTACGGCACGGGGGCGGTGACCGGATCGGGCTGCGGCTGGTGCGCACCGACGCGCTGCTGTGCGAGGTCACGGACGACGAGCCGGCACTGCCCACCCTGCTCGGCGCGGGCACCCACGACGAGTCGGGCCGCGGTCTGCGGGTGGTCAGCCGGTTGGCCCGCGAATGGGGCGCCAGCGCCGCCGGACACCACAAGACCGTCTGGTTCGAGCAGGCCCTGACGCCGTCCCGCGGGTTCTGAGAGAGGGCGCGCGGAGCGTGTGTGCGCGCCTCCTGGCGTGCGCTGGCCGGAACTTCTGGTGAAGGAGGGCGCCTTCCTCTTGCCGTGCTCTCCGGGACCGCGATACTCCGAGCACGGAACCGACTTGGGGAGGGGCATGAACATTTCGGAGGAGTACCGCAATGCCTGGGAGAGCTTTTGGCGGGATACCTCGGACGCGCCGGGTGAGGCGATCTGGGACTCGGATCCGTCGCTGACCGCCGTACCGCACAGCGAGTTGCTGCTGCCGTTCGCGGACACCACGCGCACCATCGTCGACCTCGGCTGTGGCAACGGCACACAGACGCGCTATCTCGCCACCCGGTTCGCGCGCGCCGTCGGCGTCGACCTCTCGCACGCCGCCGTCGAGCACGCCCGCCGCGCGGCCGCCGATGACGGCGGCGACGAGGCCGTCGAGTTCGAGCAGCTCGACCTGACCGACGCCGAGGCCGTGCGTGCCCTGCACAGCCGCGTCGGCGACAGCCACGTGTACATGCGTGCGGTCATCCATCAGAGCGAACCGCAGGCGCGGGCCCTGGTGGCCGGGGCGGTCGCCGAGATCATCGGCTCCGGGGGCCGGGCCTTCGTCGTCGAACTCACCTCGGGCTCGCGCCAGGTGCTGCGCCGCGCGGCGGCCGACCCGGACGGGCCGCCGCCCAAGCTGCGCCGGGTGTTCCACCACGGGCTCAAGCCGGCCGGCGCGGACGACGAGGAGATCCCGAAGCTGCTGCGCGAGGCCGGACTCGACATCCTCGCCACCGGCGAGACGACCCTGCCGCAGACGGAGTACCTGGCGGACGGCACCCGCATAGACCTGCCCGCACGCTGGTTCGTCCTGGCGGGCGCCGGCGCGGCAGGCTGAGCGACGGCGCGGCCGGGAGCGCGGTCCTGGTCCGAGGGTGGCGCACCGCGTAGCGTGCGGTTTTATGAAAATCCTCATCAGTGCGGACATGGAGGGGGCCACGGGCGTCACCTGGCCGGCCGATGTGCTGCCCGGGACGCCCCAGTGGGAGCGGTGCCGGGCGATGTTCACCTCGGACGTCGATGCCGCGGTGCGGGGGTTCTACGACGGCGGCGCCGACGAGGTCGTCGTCAACGAGGCTCACTGGACCATGCGCAACCTGCTGCTGGAGCGGCTGGACGAGCGGGCGGCGATGCTCACCGGGCGGCACAAGTCGCTGTCCATGGTGGAGGGCGTGCAGCACGGGGACGTGGACGGCCTCGCGTTCGTCGGCTACCACGCGGGCGCCGGCATGGAGGGCGTCCTCGCCCACACCTACCTCGCGAACTCCATCACCGGGGTGTGGCTGAACGACGTACGGGCCAGCGAGGGGCTGCTCAACGCGCACGTGGCCGCCGAGTACGGGGTGCCCGTCGTGCTCGTCACCGGGGACGACGTGGCCTGCGAGGACGCGCTCGGGTACGCGCCGGAGGCGCTCAAGGTCGCGGTGAAGGACCATGTGTCGCGCTACGCGGCGGTGTGCCGTACGCCGGCCAGGACCGCCGCCGACATCCGCGCGGCGGCGAAGGAGGCGGCCACGCTGGCGGTGCGTCAGGAGCCGTTCGCCGGGGGCCCGTTCACCATCGCGCTGGAGTTCGACGCCGAGCACCTCGCGCTCGCCGCCACCGTGGTGCCGGGCGTGGAGCGGATCGGGGAGCGGAGGGTGGCGTACACCAACGGCACCATGTACGAGGGGATCCGGACCTTCAAGGCGGTCACCACGATCGTCTCGGCCGCCGTGGAGGAGCAGTATGGCTGACGATCTGGCGCTGGACGAGGTCGTGCGGTTCACCTCCGACCTGATCCGGATCGACACGACCAATCTGGGCGACGGGGAGTGCCGGGAGCGGCCGGCCGCCGAGTACGCGGCCGAGCGGCTGGCCGGGGCGGGGCTGGAGCCCCTGATGCTGGAGCGCACCCCGGGGCGGACCAACGTCGTCGCCCGGATCGAGGGCACCGACCCGTCCGCCGACGCGCTGCTCGTGCACGGTCACCTCGACGTGGTGCCCGCGCGCGCCGAGGACTGGCGTGTGCACCCGTTCTCCGGCGAGATCCTGGACGGGGTCGTGTGGGGCCGGGGCGCGGTCGACATGAAGAACATGGACGCGATGATCCTCGCGGTCGTCCGGTCCTGGGCCCGCGAGGGCGTACGGCCCCGGCGTGACATCGTCGTCGCGTTCACCGCCGACGAGGAGGCCAGCGCGGCGGACGGCTCCGGGTTCCTGGCGGACGAGCACGCCGGGCTCTTCGAGGGCTGCACGGAGGGCATCAGCGAGTCGGGTGCGTACACCTTCCACGACGGGAGCGGCCGTCAGCTCTATCCCATCGCCGCCGGCGAGCGCGGCACCGGCTGGCTGAAGCTCACCGCCCGCGGGCGGGCGGGGCACGGCTCCAAGGTCAACCGGGAGAACGCGGTGACCCGGCTGGCCGCCGCCGTCACCCGGATCGGCGAGCACGCGTGGCCGCTCCGGCCGACCCCGACGGTGCTGGCCGCCCTCACCGAACTCGCCGCCGTGTACGGCGTCGAGGCGGATCCGGCCGACCTGGAGGGGCTCCTGCACAAGCTCGGCCCGGCCGCCCAGCTCGTCGAGGCCACGCTCCGCAACAGCGCCAACCCGACGATGCTGGAGGCCGGTTACAAGCTCAACGTGATCCCCGGGGAGGCGATCGCCTACGTCGACGGGCGCTATCTGCCCGGCGGCGAGGAGGAGTTCCGCGCCACCCTCGACCGGCTGACCGGGCCGGACGTGGACTGGGAGTTCGCGCACCGGGAGGTCGCGCTCCAGGCACCGGTGGACACGCCGACGTACGCCAGGATGCGGGCAGCCGTAGAGGAGTTCGCGCCCGAGGGCCACGTGGTGCCGTACTGCATGTCGGGCGGCACCGACGCCAAGCAGTTCTCCCGGCTGGGCATCACCGGCTACGGCTTCGCGCCGCTGAAGCTGCCGGAGGGCTTCGACTACCAGGCCCTGTTCCACGGCGTCGACGAACGCGTCCCGGTCGACGCGCTGCACTTCGGCGTCCGCGTCCTCGACCGGTTCCTGCGGACGGCCTAGGGTCTGTCCTCCGGTTCGGTTCGCCCGGTGGCGGCGATGACGGATCACCGGCCGTGTGCTGGGCATGATCCGGGAGGACAGTGCCCCGGAAGGTGGGAGACGACGTGCGGACCCTGGCGTACGGTTCCTGGCCCTCGCCCATCGACGCGGCGCTGGCCGCCGCGCACGACGGGCACCCCGAGTGGGTGGGCTTCGTCGGCGACGAGACGTGGTGGACCGAACCCCGGCCCGAGGAGGGCGGCCGTCGCACGCTCGTGCGGTGCCGCGCGGACGGCACCGAGGAGTCGGTGCTGCCGGCGCCGTGGAACGTGCGCAGCCGGGTCATCGAGTACGGCGGGCTGCCCTGGGCCGGCACGGTGGTGGACAGCCGGCCCCTGGTGGTGTTCACGCACTTCGCCGACCAGCGGCTGTACCGGTACGAACCCGGAGGCCGGCCGCGCCCGTTGACGCCCGTGTCCGAGGTGGGCGGTGGACTGCGCTGGGCGGAGCCGCTGTTGGACCTGGAGCGCGGTGAAGTGTGGTGCGTCCTGGAGGAGTTCACGGGCGAGGGACCCGGGGACGTGCGCCGCGTCCTGGCGGCGGTGCCGCTGGACGGATCGGCGGCATCGGATCGGGACGCCGTGCGGGAACTCACCGACGCACGGCACCGGTTCGTGACCGGCCCGCGGATCTCGCCCGACGGGCGCCGGGCCGCCTGGCTGGCCTGGGACCACCCGCGGATGCCCTGGGACGGCACGGAGCTGGTCCTGGCCGACGTGGGCGCCGACGGCAGGCTGCACGGGGCGCGGACGGTCGTCGGCGGCCCCAAGGAGTCCGTCGCGCAGGTCGACTGGTCGGCCGACGGGCGGCTGCTGTACGCCAGCGACCGCAGCGGCTGGTGGAACCTGTACCGCGACGGCCGGCCGCTGTGCCCGCGCGAGGAGGAGTTCGGCGGACCGCTGTGGAAGCTCGGCCACCGCTGGTTCGCCCCGCTGGACAACGGACTGATCGCCGTCGTGCACGGCCGCGGGGCCACTGCCCTCGGGATACTGGATCCCGAGACCGGCGAGGTCGTCGACGCGGCCGGCCCCTGGACGGAGTTCGCGCCCACCCTCGCGGCCCACGGCGAACGGGTCGTCGCCGTCGGCGCCAGCCCGCGCACCGCCCACGAGGTCGTCCAGCTCGACACTCGCACCGGCCGGGCCCGGGTGACCGGCGCCCGGCACACCGACCCGGTCGACCCCGCCCACTACCCGGAACCGCAGATCCGCGTCTTCACGGGCCCCGCCGGACGCGAGGTGCACGCCCGCGTCTACCCGCCGCACCACCCCGGCTGCGTCGCCCCCGGCGACGAGCTGCCGCCGTACGTCGTGTGGGCGCACGGCGGACCCACCAGCCGGGCGCCCCTGGTGCTGGACCTGTCGATCGCCTACTTCACCTCGCGCGGCATCGGGGTCGCCGAGGTCGACTACGGCGGCTCGACCGGGTACGGCCGGGAGTACCGGGACCGGCTGCGCGAGCAGTGGGGCGTCGTCGACGTCGAGGACTGCGCGGCGGTGGCGCAGGCCCTCGCCGCCGAGGGCACCGCCGACCGCGCCCGGCTCGCGATCCGGGGCGGCAGCGCGGGCGGCTGGACCACCGCCGCGTCCCTGACCACCACCGACGTCTACGCCTGCGGCACGATCATCTACCCCGTCCTCGACCTCACGGCCTGGGCCTCGGGGGAGACCCACGACTTCGAGTCGCGGTACCTGGAGAGCCTGGTCGGACCGCTCGCCGAGGTCCCGGCACGGTACGCGCAGCGGTCGCCCGCCGCGCACGCCGACCGGATCACCGCGCCCTTCGTCCTGCTCCAGGGCCTGGACGACGTCATCTGCCCGCCCGCTCAGTGCGAGCGCTTCCTCGCCCGGGTCAAGTGCCGGCAGGTGCCGCACGCGTACCTCGCCTTCGAGGGCGAGGGGCACGGGTTCCGGCGGGCCGGCACCCTGGTGCGCGCGCTGGAGGCAGAGCTCTCGCTGTACGCTCAGGTGTTCGGGCTGACCCCGCCCGGAGTACCGACGCTGGAGCTGGCCCCGTGAAACCCCTCGTACGACCGTCCCGGCTGGCTCCCGGCGCCCGGGTGGCGGTCGTCGCCCCCAGCGGACCCGTCCCCGAGGAGCGGCTGCAGGCCGGACTCGACGTGCTGCGCGGCTGGGACCTCGACCCCGTCGTGGCCCCGCACGTGCTCGACCGGCACGGCACGTTCGCGTACCTGGCCGGGACCGACGCGGACCGCGCCGCCGACCTGCAGAACGCCTGGTGCGATCCGTCCGTGGACGCGGTGCTGTGCGCCCGGGGCGGGTACGGGGCGCAGCGGATCGTGGACCTGCTCGACTGGACGGCGATGCGGGCGGCCGGGCCGAAGGTGTTCGTCGGCTTCAGCGACATCACGACGCTGCACGAGGCGTTCGCCACCCGCCTGGGACTCGCCACGCTGCACGGGCCGATGGCGGCCGGGATCGACTTCATCAAGAACGCGCGGGCCCAGGAGCACCTGAAGGCCACCCTCCTCGCCCCGGAGACGGTCCGGGTGATCGCCTCCGGCGGCACGGCCCTGGTCCCCGGCCGGGCCCGGGGCGTCACCCTCGGCGGCTGCCTGGCCCTGCTCGCGTCGGAACTCGGCACCCCGCACGCCCGGCCGTCGGCGCGCGGCGGGCTGCTGTGCCTGGAGGACGTGGGCGAGGAGACGTACCGCCTGGACCGCTACCTCACCCAGCTCCTGCGCGCGGGCTGGCTGGACGGGGTGCACGGCGTGCTGCTCGGCTCCTGGGAACAGTGCGACGCCCTGGACCGGGTGCGCGCCCTGCTCGTCGACCGCCTCGGTCCGCTCGGCGGCGTGCCCATGGTGGAGGAGTTCGGCTTCGGGCACTGTGCGGGGGCGCTGACCATCCCCTTCGGCGCCGCGGCCGAACTGGACGCGGACGCGGGCACGCTGACCCTAGACGAGCCGGCACTGCGCTGACCCGCCCGCCGCGCAGGACCGGTGCGGCGTAGGGTGGCCGGATGCCGCACACCACGTCCCGCTTCCTCGCCGAAGGCCCCCGTGTGGGCATACGCCACTTCACCTACGCGGACGGCGCCGAGTTCACCGCCCGGGCCCGGGAGTCCAAGGACCTGCACCACCCGTGGCTCTTCCCGCCGGCCACCGAGGAGGCCTACGCCGCGTACGCGGAGCGGCTGATCGAGGACCCCGAGCGGGCCGGGTTCCTGGTCTGCGAGAAGGACGACGGGGCCGTCGCCGGGTTCATCAACATCAACAACATCGTCCGGGGCGGCTTCCAGAGCGGGGCCCTCGGCTACGGTGCCTTCGCGCACGCGGCCGGGCGCGGGCTGATGCGCGAGGGCCTCGACCTGGTGATCGGGCACGCCTTCGGGCCGATGCGGCTGCACCGGCTGGAGATCAACGCGCAGCCCGGCAACGCCGCCTCCGTCGCCCTCGCCCGCGGCGCCGGCTTCCGGCTGGAGGGCTTCTCGCCGAACATGATCTACATCGACGGGGCCTGGCGGGACCACGAGCGGTGGGCGATCACCGCCGAGATGCGGGCTTGACGTTGATCTTCATGGTGTCGAGGTCGGTGACGGTCGACTTCAGACCGGTGAAGCCGTAGCCCAGTGTGCGCAGCGCGGTCTCGGCGCGGTCCTCCGCGATCGCCGCCGCCATCTCCTCGCCGTCGGCCGCGTCCGACACCACCACGTACCGCATCGAGAAGTGCTTCAGCGGCGACGGCTCGTAGGACAGCGAGCCCTCCTCGGTGAACCGCATGCTCGTCAGCCCGTGGTCCGCCGCCTCGGCCAGCAGCCGTGCCCGCGCCTCGTCGGTCAGCCCGTCCCAGGTGCCCCGGACGATGACCCGGTAGGTGTGCCGCTCGCTCATGCGCCGTTCCGTTCTTCACGCGATCCGATGGACGATCGACTCTACGGCCGGGTGTTGCGGCCGCACACCGAATTACTCCCCGCCCCGCCGCGTCGCGCCCCGCCCCACCGGCCCGCCCGGAGCCCGCCCGCACGGCGGCCTTTGCGCAATCCTGACCGGCAGATCCCCTGGCCGGTTCGCCGGGCAGCGGTTTCCATGGTGATCGTGACGACGATCCGACGTGAGGTACTGACGCTGCCGGCAGCGGAGTTGGGCACGGACAACCCCCTGCCCGCGCTGCGGCCGCTCGACGAGGTCCACCGCATCGAGGACCGGGACCGGGAGGACCTGCCGCGCGACATGGCCCGGCAGCTCTCCTGCGCCCCGCTGCGCAGCCTGCTGCCGGTCCGCGTGCGGGACGGCTACGGCAGGACCCGCGCGCCCCGCCCCGTCGACGCGCTGGTGATCGAGAACGACCGGCTGCGCGCCACCGTCCTGCCCGGCCTCGGCGGCCGGATCGCCTCCCTCGTCCACCTGCCGACCGGCCGCGAACTCCTCTACCGCAACCCGGTGTTCCAGCCCGCGAACTTCGCCCTGAACGGCGCCTGGTACTCCGGCGGCGTCGAATGGAACATCGGCGCCACCGGCCACACCACCCTCTCCTGCGCCCCGCTGCACGCCGCCCGCGTCCCGGCCCCCGACGGCGGCGAGATGCTGCGCCTGTGGGAGTGGGAGCGGCTGCGCGACCTGCCCTTCCAGGTCGACCTGTGGCTGCCGGAGGGATCCGACTTCCTGTACGCCGGCGTCCGCGTCCGCAATCCGCACGAGCGGCCGGTGCCCGCCTACTGGTGGTCCAACATCGCCGTGCCCGAGGACCGCCGGGTCCTCGCCCCCGCCGACGAGGCGTGGCACTTCGGGTACGAGCGCAGGCTGCGCCGGGTGCCGGTCCCCTCGGACGACGGCATCGACCGCACCCACCCGATCGACAGCCCGTACGCCGCCGACTACTTCTACGAGGTGCCCGACGGACGGCGCCGCTGGATCGCCGCGCTCGACGCGGACGGGCACGGGCTGGTGCAGACCTCCACCGACGTGCTGCGCGGCCGCAAGCTGTTCATCTGGGGCGCCGGGCCGGGCGGTCGGCGCTGGCAGGAGTGGCTCACCGAGCCCGGCACCGGCGGCTACTGCGAGATCCAGGCCGGGCTCGCCCGCACCCAGCTGGAGCATGTGCGGCTGGAGGCGGAGAGCGAGGTGTCCTGGCTGGAGGCGTACGGACCGCTCGACGCGCCCTCGGCGGGGGAGTGGGCCGAGGTCGTCGGCGCGGCCGAGGAACGGCTGGCGGCGGTCCTGCCGCGGGCCGCCGTCGAGGCCGCCCACGCGGCCTGGAAGCCGTACGCCGACACCGAACCCGGCGAGACGCTGGCCACCGGATCCGGCTGGGGCGCGCTCGAAGTGCTGCGCGGCGGCTGGAAGCTGCCCGGCACCCCCTTCGACGAGGCCACGCTCGGCGACGCCCAGGAGCCCTGGCGGGAGCTGCTGCGCTCCGGGTCGCTGCCCGAACCGCGCCGGGTGCGGCCGCCCGGGGAGACGCTGGTCGCCCCGCACTGGCGGGACATGCTGGAGACCGCGCCCGCCACCCCGCTCACCGAGTACCACCTCGGCGTGGCCCAGTGGCACGCCGGTGACCGCGCCCAGGCCGTGCGCAGCTGGGAGCGGGCCCTTGCCCTCGCCCCCTCGCTGTGGCCCCTGCTGCGCTGCCTGGCCGTCGCCGACCAGGCGTCCGGCCACCACGAGCGGGCCGCCGACCGGTACACGGAGGCCTTCGACGACCTGTGCCACGAGCGGCGCGACGACGGCGAGCTGTGGACGGCCGCCACCGCCGCCCTGGGCCGCGAGACGCTGGAGGCGCTGCTCAGGGTCCGGCGTGCGGCGGACGCGCGGTCCGTGTGGGAGCGGCTCCTGCCCGCGGTCCGGCGGCGGGGCCGGTTCCGGCTCCTGGAGGCCGAGTTGCTGCTCGCGGAGGGCCGGTCCGAGGCGGCCCGGGCCGTCTTCGACGACGGCTTCGAGGTGGCCGACCTGCGCGAGGGCGCGGAGACGGTCGGACGGCTGTGGGCCCGCCTGAGCGACGCGCCGCTGCCCGACCGCTACGACTTCCGCATGCGGCCGGACGCGCCCTGAGACGTAGGGGAGTTGGTACCGCTCCGGGCGAACCGGACGCCCGCCCCATCACGTCGCCGACAGCACCCGGGACATCCGGGACCGGCGGGAACATCCGGGGCCGGCGGGGAGGGACCGTCATGGGGGAACCGACGCAGAACTGCCCGCAGTGCGGGGCGCCCCAGCCCGTCGACGAGGGCTACCCGGCGTGGTGCGCCGCCTGCGACTGGAACGTGGCGCCCGAACTGTTCGTCTACGGCGTCGGCGGCACCGCGACCCTGCGCCGCGAACTCGCCGGCCGCGGTGCGGCCGCCGTGTTCGAGGAACTGGCCCGCGACGGGACGGTGGGACGACGCCCCCGGCTGACAGCGGCTCATGTCGCCTCGTACGCACTGGCGTTGCTCGTGCACGGCTCCTCGTCGGCGCTGCTCGCCCTCGGCGCCTGGCTGATCGCCCGCGGCTGGCCGAACCCCCTCGCGGTCGTCGCCGGCGCCGTGCCGGTCCTGCTCTTCCCGGTACTGCGGCCCCGGTTCCCCCGGCTCACCACGGCCCTGCCCCGGCTGCACCGCGCGGACGCGCCCCGGCTCTTCCGGCTCGTCGACGCGGTCGCCGGTGAGCTGGGCACGCGGGGCGTCGACGTGGTGGTCGTCGACCCCTGGTGCAACGCCGCCGTCACTTCCTACGGCGTGCGTCGCCGCGTCCTGCGCCTGGGGCTCGGGCTGTGGTACGTGCTCACGCCGCAGCAGCGGGTCGCGCTCCTCGGGCACGAGCTCGGTCACTTCGCGAACGGCGACACACGGCACGGCCTCACGGTGGGCACCGCGCTGCACACCCTGCGGGTGTGGGAGTACCTGCTGCGCCCCGAGCGCGCCCGCCACCATCCGGTCCGGGCCCTGCTCACCGTCCCGCACCACGCGGCCCGGTCGGCGCTGCGCCTCCTCGACCGCCTCGCGGTGCACGGCTTCCCGCGCCGCGAGTACCTCGCCGACGACCTGGCCGCGCGCGTCGCCTCCACCGAGGCGGCGCTCGGACTCACCGAGACGCTGCTGCACGCGGGGCGGGTGGAGGACGAGCTGCGGCGGCTGGCACGGGAGGGCGGGGCGCCGTACGACGAGCGGCTGTGGTCACTGCTGGCCGACCGAGTGGCCGCCGTCCCCGCGCGTGAACGCGAACGGCTGCGCCGGGTCAGCGAGTTGACCTGGACGCAGGTCGACGACACCCATCCGCCCACGCATCTGCGCCTGGCCCTGCTCGCCCGGCGCGGCCCCGGCGCGCCGGGCGTCGTCTGCGAGGCCCGGACCGCTCGAGCCGTCGAGCGCGAGCTGCGGCCGGCGGCACGGAGCCTGGCGCGCGCGGTCGCGCGGGGCGCCTGATCGCGCTCCCGTCAGCCCCGCTGGTCGACGTACTCGAAGACCGCCCCGTCCGGATGCATCGCCAGCAGATTGCGGCCCACCGGCGTGGGAACCGGCCCCGCGAGAATGTGCGCGCCGAGCTCGGTGAGCGTGCGGTGCGCCTCCTCGACGTCCTGCACGGCGATCGTCGCGGCCACCTTGCGCAGCACCTCCAGCTCCGCCTTTGGACCGCTCATCAGCAGGAACGAACCGACCGCGGCGACCTGCACACCACCACGGTCGAATCGGAGGGCTCTGCCGCCCGCGAGGCGTTCGTAGAAGGGGATCGTGGCTTCGAGGTCGTCGACGCAGATGCGCAGCGAGGCGCCCAGAATCTCCATGCGGACGAGCCTAGACCGTGGCCGCGCGCGGGCCACGGGTCGGTGCACCACCGGGACGCCTCGCGTTATGCATAGCTATGTGCGGGTACGCGGGGAGCATGAAGCCCTTGGATCATCTTGAGCATCTGGACAAGGAGCTGGTCGACGAGCTGGCCCAGGTGGCACGGGAGACCGTGCGCGACGAGCTGCGTGAGCAGACCCGCAAGCAACGCCGTACGGCCATGCTGTACGGCGCGTCCGGCGCCGTCGCCCTGTACGCGGGTGGGGCCCTCGCGCTCGCCCTGGGGCTGGCCCTGGCGACCGGCCTCCCCGGCTGGGCGGCGGCGCTGATCACGGCGGCCATCCTCGGCGTCGTGGCCTACGCGCTGCGCAGCGCGGCCCGCCCGAAGCACGCGCACGCCCCGGCCCACGTCATCGGCGGCACCCCGCCCGCCGGACCGCCCGGCGGACTGGGCACGCCGTACCCGCCCATGCCGACGATGGCCCCGCGCGAGGACGGCATCGACCCCGAGTCCCCGCACCACCGGGCCTGAGGAGGACCCTCTCCAGCACGACGGCGGGCCATCGGCCCGCCGTCGTCGTGTCTCGGCGGGCCGGGGCGCCCGCCGCCGCGCCGAAACAGCCCGCTTCGCGGCGTTTGGAGGTTCGGACCAGGGGGACGCGGTAGGCCTCGGACGAGCCACACCGCCGGAGGCGTCCTGTGAGTCGACCCCGCATCGTGATCGTCGGTGCCGGCTTCGCCGGGTACCGGACGGCTCGCGCCCTGGCGCGGGCGAGCCGGTACAAAGCCGACCTCACCCTGCTGAACCCGACCGACTACTTCCTGTATCTGCCCCTGCTGCCCCAGGTCTCCGCCGGGATCCTGGAGCCGCGCCGGGTCACCGTCTCCCTGAGCACGCTGCGCGGCGTACGCCTGCTGCTCGGCGAGGCGGACCACGTCGACCTCGACGGCCGCACCGTGCACTACACGGACCCCGAGGGCGCGAGCGGTACCCTGCCGTACGACCGGCTGGTCCTCGCCGCGGGCAGCGTCAACAAGCTGCTGCCGATCCCCGGTGTCGCCGAACACGCGCACGGCTTCCGCGGCCTGCCCGAGGCGCTGTACCTGCGCGACCACGTGACCCGGCAGATGGAGCTCGCCGCCGCGGCCGACGACCCCAAGGGCGCCGTCGCGCGGTGCACCTTCGTCGTGGTCGGCGCCGGCTACACCGGCACGGAAGTGGCCGCTCAGATGCAGTTGTACACCGCCGAAATGGCCCGCAGACGGCCTCTGCCGGGCGGCGTGCGGCCACGCTGGATGCTGCTCGACATCGCGCCGCGCCTGCTGCCCGAGCTGGACGAGCGGCTCTCGCGCACCGCCGACCGCGTGCTGCGCCGGCGGGGCGTCGAGGTGCGGACGGGGACGTCCGTGCGGGAGGCAACCCACGACGGAGTGCTGCTCTCCGACGGCGAGTTCGTCGAGACGCGGACGCTCGTGTGGTGCGTGGGCGTACGGCCCGATCCGCTGGTGGAGGCCACCGGACGGCCACTGGAGCGGGGACGGCTGATCGTCGACCCGTACCTCCAAGTGCCCGGCAGCCCCGAGGTGTTCGCCTGCGGTGACGCGGCCGCCGTGCCCGATCTGAACCGGCCCGGGACGTTCACCCCGATGACCGCCCAGCACGCCTGGCGGCAGGGCCGGGTCGCGGCGCACAACGTGGCCGCCTCGCTCGGCATCGGCGAGCGCCGCCCGTATCGCCACCGCGACCTGGGCTTCCTCGTGGACCTCGGTGGCGTCCAGGCCGCCGCCGACCCGCTCGGCATCGCCCTGTCCGGCCCGCCGGCCGGCGTCGTCACCCGCGGCTACCACCTCGCGGCGATGCCGGGCAACCGCGTACGCGTCGCCGCCGACTGGGTCCTGGAGGCCGTACTGCCGCGCCAGGCCGTCCAGTTGGGACTCGTCCGGTCCTGGTCGGTGCCCCTGGACACGGCGTCCCCGGAACTGGCCCGGGTGGCGGGCGGGCCGTGGCGGTCGGACCGGCAGCCCGCGCCCACCCCGACCCCCACCGAGCACCATCGCGGCCCCGGGCCCGTGAAGCGCTCCGACATCCCCGCCGAAGGAGACTCATGAACACCGACAAACTCGCGGAACTCGCCCAGCAGTTGCGCGTGGACAGCGTGCGGGCCGCCGCCATGGCGGGGTCCGGGCACCCCACGTCCTCGATGTCCGCCGCGGAGCTGATGGCCGTCCTGCTCGACCGCCACTTCCGCTACGACTTCGAACGCCCCGCCCACCGGGCCAACGACCGCTTCGTCCTCTCCAAGGGACACGCCTCACCCCTGCTGTACGCCGTGTACAAGGCGGTCGGCGTCATCGACGACGCCGAGTTGAACACCTACCGCAAGCTCGGCAGCCGGCTGGAGGGGCACCCGACCCCCCGGCGGCTGCCGTGGGTGGAGACCGCCACCGGCTCGCTCGGTCAGGGCCTCCCGGTCGGCGTCGGCATCGCGCTGGCCGGCAAGCGGCTGGACCACATCGCGTACCGCGTATGGGTGCTGTGCGGGGACAGCGAGCTGGCCGAGGGCTCCGTGTGGGAGGCCGTCGAGCACGCCGCGTACGAACACCTCGACAATCTGACGGCCATCGTGGACGTCAACCGGCTCGGCCAGCGCGGCGCCACCCGGCACGGTCACGACCTGGACGCCTACGCCCGCCGCTTCCAGGCCTTCGGCTGGCACACCGTGGAGATCGACGGGCACGACGTGGACGCCGTCGACCGCGCCTACGGCGAGGCCCGGTCCACCCGCGGGCAGCCCACCGTGATCCTCGCCCGCACCCTCAAGGGCAAGGGCGTCGCCGCCGCGCAGGACCGCGAGGGGCTGCACGGCAAGCCGCTGCAGGATCCCGAGGAGGCGATCGCCGAGCTCGGCGGCTCGCGCGACCTGCGCATCCGGGTGCAGGAACCGCCCGTAGCCCGCCTGCTGCACTCCGTGCCCACCAACGCGCTCGTCCTCCCGCCGTACGAGAAGGGCGACGAGGTCGCGACCCGCGACGCCTTCGGCGCGGCGCTCGCCGCGCTCGGCAACGCCCGCGGCGACATCGTGGCCCTGGACGGCGAGGTCGGGGACTCCACCCGTACCGAACTCTTCGCCAAGGAGCACCCCGACCGCTACTTCGAGTGCTACATCGCCGAACAGCAGCTGGTCGCCGCCGCCGTCGGCATGGCCACGCGCGGCTGGGTGCCCTACGCCGCGACGTTCGCCGCCTTCCTCACCCGCGCCCACGACTTCGTGCGCATGGCCGCGATCAGCGGCTCCGGCATCAACCTCGTCGGCTCCCACGCGGGCGTCGCCATCGGCCAGGACGGGCCCTCGCAGATGGGTCTGGAGGACCTGGCGATGTTCCGGGCGCTGTACGGCTCGACCGTGCTGTACCCGTGCGACGCCAACCAGACCGCGAAGCTCGTCGCCGCCATGTCCGGCCTGGACGGCATCCGCTACCTGCGCACCTCGCGCGGCAAGAGCCCGGTGATCTACGGCCCGGACGAGGAGTTCCCGGTCGGCGGCTGCAAGGTGCTGCGCTCCTCCGAGGAGGACCGGCTGACCGTGGTCGCGGCCGGTGTCACCGTGCGCGAGGCCCTGGCCGCCGCCGACCTCCTCGCGGAGGAGGACATCGCGATCCGGGTCATCGACCTGTACTCGGTCAAGCCCGTCGACCGGTCCACGCTGCGGCAGGCCGCCGAGGAGACCGGCTGCCTGGTCTCCGTCGAGGACCACCATCCCGAGGGCGGCCTCGGGGACGCCGTCCTCGACGCGTTCCTCGACGGCGGGCCCGTCCCCCGCCTGGTCCGGCTCGCCGTCCGGACGATGCCCGGTTCGGCCGCCCCCGACGAGCAGATGCACGCCGCGGGCATCGACGCCGACGCCATCGCGACGGCCGGCCGGCTGCTGGTGGAGGAGGCGATCGTGCGGTGACGACCGAGGCGGCGCGGCCCTCGGATCCGGCCTGATGCCGAGCGTGCGCGTTGCGTGGTTGGGCCACGGACGAAGGTTTGAGCAGGGGCCTGATGGCCACTCGCACACAGAGGTGGCCATGACGAACACAAGGAACACACCACAGACACAGCGTTCACGGAACGCGCAGGAACCGACGCGGGAAAAGGAACCGACGCGGGAAAAGGAACCGACGCGGGAAAAGGAACCGACGCGGGAACCGCGCAAGAGTGGCGAGACCCAGGCGGCAAAGGACCGGCCGAGCCCGACGGAGGTGCTGCGCCAGGCGCGCGGCCAACTCGCGGAGCTGACCGGCATGGCCGCCGAGTCCGTGTCGTGCTTCGAGCAGACGGAGGACGGCTGGGCGCTGGAGATCGAGGTCCTGGAACTGCCCAGGGTCCCCGACACGATGAGCCTGATGGCGAGCTACCAGGTCGAACTGGATCCGCGCGGTCAGCTCACCGGATACCGGCGTGTTCGCCGCTACGAACGCGGTCGCGCCGAGGCACACAGGCCCGGCGGCCGCTAGGCCGCCCACCCGCGGCGACACCCGCGGCAGACACATCCACGGAAGAGGAGGCGTGAGCGGCATGACCGTTGTCCCGGCACAGCAGGCCGGCGGTGGAGGCAGTGGAAGCCTCTACGACGTTCTGGAACTCGTCCTCGACAGGGGTCTCGTCATCGACGCCTTCGTGCGGGTTTCCCTGGTCGGCATCGAGATCCTGAAGATCGACGTACGGGTCGTCGTGGCCAGCGTCGACACGTACCTGCGCTTCGCCGAGGCGTGCAACCGGATGGACCTGGAGGCAGGTCCGCACAAGACCCCGGGGCTGCCGGACATCGTCGGGGAGGTGACCGAGTCCGGCGCCCGAGGCAAGTCCAAGGGGGCGCTGTCCGGCGCCGCGCAGACCGTCTCGGACGCCTTCCGGCAGGCACGCGAGGAAGGCGAGGCCGAGTCCCGGCCGCGGCCTCGTAAGACGTCCGCGCGCAGGAGGGAGGAGCAGGAATGAGCACGTACGTCTACGGAATCACGGCGCACGCGCATCCCGCGCTTCCGAAGGACATGGGCGGCGTCGGCGATCCGCCGCGTCCGGTGCGCTTCCTGGAGGAGGCCGGCCTGGTCGCCCTCGTCAGTGACGCCCCGGAGGACCTGCGCGCCAAGCGCCGGGAACTGCTCGCCCACCAGAACGTGATCGCCGAGGCGGGCGCGGCCGGTTGCGTGCTGCCGATGCGTTTCGGCAGCGTCGCCCCGGACGACGCCACGGTCACCGGCGTGCTCGCCGAGCGCGCCGAGCACTACCGGGAACGCCTGGACGCGCTGGAGAACAAGGTCGAGTACAACGTCAAGGCGAGCCACATCGAAGAGGCCGTCCTGCACCGCGTGATGGCCGACAACCCGGAGATCCGCGCCCTGACCGAGGCCAACCGGCAAGCCGGCGGCGGCACCTACGAACAGCGCCTGCGGCTGGGCGAGATGGTGGTGGCCGCCGTACAGGCCAAGGAGGCCGAGGACGCCACCGCGGTGGAGCGCGCGCTGGAACCGGTGGCCAGCGCCGTGAGCGTGGGCCCCGGCTCCACCGGCTGGCTGGCCAATGTGTCCTTCCTGGTGGACCGGGGGTCCGCCGAGGACTTCATGGCCGCCGTGCAGCGGGCCCGCGAGAGCCTGAGCCACCTGGAGCTGCGGGTCAACGGACCGCTGCCGCCGTACAGCTTCGTGGAGCCCGGCCCGGCCGAGCCCGCGGGCACCACGGCGGGCGGCGGCCTGGAGCACGAGGAGAAGTGAGATGGCTGGGCTGTTCGGCGAGATCCTGCTGCTGCCGTTCGCTCCGGTGCGCGGCGCCGGCTGGGTGATCGAACAAGTGATCCGGGAGGCGGAGCGGCTGTACTACGACCCGGCCGCCGTGCGGGCCGAACTCGCCCAGCTCGAAGAGCGGTTGGCGGCGGGCGAGATCGACGAGGAGGAGTTCGACCGGGTGGAGGACGAATTGCTCGACCGGCTGGAGATCGCTCTGCGCCGGGGTACGGAGACGGACCAGGGGACGTGACACATGAATCGCATGGGACTGGGCCTCGCCGTAGGGGCCGGATACCTGCTCGGACGGACGAGGAAGATGAAGCTGGCGTTCGCGCTCGGCACGCTGGCGGCCGGTAAGCGGCTGCGTCTGAGCCCCGGCGCGCTCGCCGAGGTGGTTTCACAACAGCTGCGGGACAACCCGCAGTTCAAGGAGATCGGCGACCAGCTGCGCGAGGACCTGCGGGGCGTCGGCAAGGCGGCCTCCGGCGCCATGGTCGAGCGGCAGATGGACGCCCTCGCCGACCGGCTGCACGGGCGCACCGCCGAGGTGCGCGACCAACTCGAATCGGTCACGGGCCTCGCGAGCCCGGACGGGTCCGCGGACGAGGCGGAAGAGGACGGCGGCCGCGAGGACTCGCAGTCCGAGGAGGACGAGACGCGGCAGGGTGCCGATGGCGAACGGTCGGGCGAGTCCCGCCGGGCCTCCAAGGGGAGCGCGCGTAAGGCGGCCGACAGGTCCCCCGCCGGCAAGGCGACGAAGAAGGCCTCGGCCAAGAAGGCCCCCGCCAAGAAGGCGGCGGCGAAGAAGACGTCGACGGCCAGGAAGACGACGTCCGCGGGTGGTAGCGCGGCCCGCGGCGGCCGGAACCGGCTGCCGAAGGGAGGCGAGGAGTCATGACCGACACCCTCGGAACCGCGCGCTCCACCGCGTCGTCCGCGGCGGGTGGCGCCACCGACGGCGGGCTCGGCCGGCTGGCGCAGAGCGAGGCGGCCGACCGCCTGAAGGAGGAGGCGCAGGAGTACCTCGCCGCCCAGGCCCAGCGCCTGCTCGTGGGCGTCGGCCACAAGCTCGGCGAGACCACCGGGAAGCTCAACGACATCGCGGAGGGCAACAGCCCCGGCTTCGCCCAGCTCGCCCTCGACGCCGGCCGCAAGTTCGCCGAGGGCAAGGGCCCGCTGCGCTCCGCTCTGGAGCTCGGCGCCTCCCGGGCGAAGGACAACGTGGTCGGCGCGCTGAAGAACCTCGGCGGCGGCAAGGGCAAGCGCAAGCGCGGCGCGGGCCACAAGCCCACCGTCATCATCGAGTACATCGACGTCGGCGTACCGCTGCGCACGGCCTATGACCAGTGGACCCAGTACCAGGACTTCAGCACCTTCGCCAAGGGCGTCAAGAGCGCGAGCCGCGCCGACGACACGACGTCGGACTGGCAGCTGAAGGTCTTCTGGTCCAACCGCAGTTGGAAGGCCCGCACCACGGAGCAGGTCCCCGACTACCGCATCCAGTGGTCGTCGGAGGGTGCCAAGGGAACCACCAAGGGCGTGGTCTCCTTCCACGAGCTGGAGGAGAACCTCACCCGCGTCCTGCTGGTCATGGAGTACTACCCCAGCGGCCTGTTCGAGAAGACCGGCAACATCTGGCGCGCCCAGGGCCGCCGGGCCCGGCTCGACCTCAAGAACTTCGCCCGCTTCATCACCCTCAAGGGGGAGGCGGAGGACGGCTGGCGCGGCGAGATCCGCGACGGCGAGGTCGTCCGCAGCCACGAGGACGCGGTCGCCGAGGAGGAGGACGAGGCGCGCGCCGAGGACGCCGAGGACGCCGAGGACACGGACGAGGACGAGGAGCCCGAGTCCGACGAGCCGGAGGAGTACGAGGACGAGGAGGGCGCAGAGGAGCCTGAGGAGGACGAGGAGGCAGAAGAAGACGAGGACACGGAGTACGACGCCGAGGACGAGGAGCCCGGGCGGTACCGGGACGAGGACGAGTCCGCTTACGAGGACGAGGACCGGGACGAGGAGGAGGAGGAAGGCGCCTACGCCGAGAGCGGGAGCCGTCGTCGATGACCACGCCCGGTCGGCTGCCCCAGCCCTACGGTCACGACGGGAGCGCCAACCTCGCCGACATCCTGGAGCGCGTCCTCGACAAGGGCATAGTCATCGCCGGCGACATCCGGATCAACCTGCTCGACATCGAACTGCTCACGGTCAAGCTGCGGCTCGTCGTCTGCTCGGTGGACAAGGCGAAGGAGATGGGCATCGACTGGTGGGAGACCGATCCGGCGCTGTCCTCGCACGCCCGTCGCGAGGAACTCGCCCGGGAGAAGCGCCGCGACGAACTCGCGCGGGAGAACGCCGAGCTGCGTGAACGCCTGGCCCAATTGGAGCCGGGGCGCGGGCAGGAGGAGGACCGATGACGGCGATGACCGGCCTGCGGTACGTCTACGCGATCTGCCGCCCGTTCGAGGCGGCCCTGCAGTCCCAGCTGACGGGCGTGGCGGGCGCCCCGCCGGGACTGCTGCGCCACCACGGGCTGGTCGCCGTCGTCAGTACGGTCCCGGAGCGGGACTTCGCCGAGGAACCGCTCCGCGCCCATCTGGAGGACCTGGACTGGCTGACCGACACGGCACGGGCCCACCAGGGGGTGATCGACGCACTCACCACCGTGACCACGCCGCTGCCGCTCCGGCTCGCCACCGTCTTCCGGGACGACAGCGGCGTACGCGTCATGATGGAGACGGGCGAGGCCGACTTCCGGCGCACCCTCGACCGGCTGGACGGCCGGGTGGAATGGGGTGTCAAGGTCCATCTGGATCCGGTGCGGGAGCCCGAGACGGTGGAGGACGAGCCCACCGACGCCGCGGGCCCGGAGAGCCGGCCCACCAGCGGCCGGGAGTATCTGCGCCGGCGCCGGCAGAGTGTCCGGTCCGACGAGGACAGGTGGCGGCAGGCCGAGGAATTCGCGAGCCGACTTCATACGGCGCTCTCCGGGTTCGCCGAGGAATCCCGCCTGCACGCCCCGCAGAACTCGGCGCTTTCCGGAGTGCCGGGACAGAATGTACTGAACGCTGCCTATCTGGTGCCGCGCGCGGAATCCGAGGAATTCGTGGAACTGGTGGACCGTACGAAGGACGATGTTCCCGGAGCTCCCGGAATTCGGGTGGAACTCACCGGACCCTGGGCCGCGTATTCGTTCACCGGCGAGCTGTCCGGGGAGGAGCGGTGACCGTCGTCGAACGACGTGAGATCGCCCTGGTGGACCTGCTCGACCGGCTGCTGGCCGGCGGGGTCGTCATCACCGGGGACATCACGCTGCGCATCGCCGACGTCGACCTCGTCCGGATCGACCTGAACGCGCTGATCAGCTCCGTGGGCCGGCGGGTGCCCGCGCCCTGGGTGGAGCCGCGGGGCGAGGTGACGTCATGACCCGGCACGGCAACCGGCTGGACCTCGATCCCGACACGGTCGAGCGTGACCTCGTGAAACTCGTGCTGACCGTCGTGGAGTTGCTGCGCCAGCTGATGGAGCGGCAGGCGCTGCGCCGCGTCGACACCGGCGAGCTGAGCGAGGACCAGGAGGAGCGGATCGGGCTCACCCTGATGCTCCTGGAGGACCGTATGACCGAGCTCCGCGAGCGCTACGGCCTGCGGCCCGAGGACCTGAATCTGGACCTCGGGCCGCTCGGGCCGCTGCTGCCGCGGAACTGACGTCATCACGTGTACCGGGCGGACGTCACCACCTGTACCAGCGACTCCTGCCGCCGCCCGCGGTGGTGCCGCGCACCAGGAATCCCAGCAGCCAGATCACGAGAACTATCAACGCGATCCACCAGAGTAGTTTCACTGCAAATCCGGCACCGAAGAGAAGAAGCGCCAGAAGCAGTACCAGCAGGATGGGAACCATAATGTGAACCTCCTGCCCTTCGTATTTCCCGAAAGGCGCGGATCAGGCTTCCTTACGGCACAGAATTTCTCCGTGCAGTACGGCGAACCAGCCGTCCTCCCGCTGTCCCCACTCCCGCCACGCCCGTGACACGGCCGCCAGTTGCGCGGTGGTCGCGTGCCCGCCCTCGGTGGCCCGCTCGGCGTACGCCGAGGCGAGCGTGCGGTCGGCCCACAGGCCGCTCCACCAGGCCCGCTCCTCGGGCGTGGCGAACGTCCAGGTGCTGGAAGTGGCCGTGACGTCCGTGAGCCCGGCGGCCAGCGCCCAGGACTTCAGCCGCCGCCCGGCGTCCGGCTCACCGCCGTTGGCCCGGGCGACCCGGCGGTACAGGTCCAGCCAGTCGTCCATCCCGGGCACCGGCGGGTACCAGGTCATCGCGGCGTAGTCCGAGTCGCGGGCGGCGATGAACCCGCCCGGCCTGGTGACCCGGCGCATCTCGCGCAGCGCCCGCACCGGGTCGCCGACGTGCTGCAGCACCTGGTGCGCGTGCACCACGCAGAACGAGTCGTCCGGATAGTCCAGCGCGTGCACGTCGGCGACCGCGAAGTCGACGTTGGTCAGCCCGCGTTCGGCTGCCGTGGCGCGGGCCCGGTCCAGGATGCCCGGGGCGTGGTCGACGCCGGTGACGTGCCCGTCGGGGACCAGCGCCGCCAGATCGGCGGTGATGGTCCCCGGGCCGCATCCGATGTCCAGGATCCGCATCTGGGGTCGCAGTGAACCGAGCAGATACGCAGCGGAGTTGGCGGCGGTCCGCCAGGTGTGCGAGCGCAGCACCGACTCGTGGTGCCCATGGGTGTACACGGCGGTCTCCCGCTGCTCCGGCATGGCTGTGCCCCCTCGTCGTTCTTCGTTTTCCCGCATCGGTCCACGGGGCCCGCGGTCCCGTCCTGCGGTACGCACCACCCTACGCACGCATGTCGAATAATGAGACCGGCGTTTCACGATGTGGACAACAATGGCCGGGGAGCCGGCGGGCGGCGACGTCAGCCACGGGGCAGCGGCCGGTAGACCGTCAGCGCCTCGGGCAGTTTCTCCACCGTCACCTCGCCCGAGACCTCGGTGACTTCACCGTCGTACGCCAGGGGCGTGCCCGGCTCGACACCGGCCAGGCGCAGCCGGCCCACCCGCACCGCCGCGTGCACGGGGGAGCGGGTCAGCGGGCCCGCGACGGCGGCGGCGAGCAGCCGCAGCGCCGGCCCCTTGCCGCCGTGCACGACCCGTACGTCCAACCGCCCGTCGGCCAGGTCCAGTCGGCGGCCGGAGGCGAGGCCCAGGCGGTGATAGGTGCAGTTGCCGACGAACAGCAGCCACAACGGGTGCCTCCGGCCGCCGAGTTCGAGCTCCAAGGGGTGCTCGCCCCGGCGCAGCACGCGCACGGCCGCCCGTACCTCGGCGGGCCAGCCGCCGATCCGGTGCGACCAGCGGTCCCGCTCCCGCACCAGCTCCGGATAGACGCCCAGGCTCAGGGTGTTGAGGAAGATGCCGTCCCGGCCGCCGCAGGCGAACCGGCCCACGTCCACGCGCACCGCCTCGCCCCGCCGGACCGCCCCGGCGAGGGCACGTACGTCCTCCACGCCCAGGTCGTAGGCGAAGTGGTTGAGCGTTCCGCCGGGCAGCACCGCCAGCGGCAGGCCGTGGCGCAGGGCGGCCGCGGCGGCCGCGTTCACGGTGCCGTCGCCACCGCACACCCCCAGCACCCGCGCCCGCGTCGCCGCCTTGTCCAACTCGGCCTTGACGTCCGCGGGTTCCGCCTCGACGATCTCCGCCCCGGGCAGCGCGGCGCGCAGCGCGCGCACCCGGTCGGCGGTGCCCGCGGCCCGGTTCGTGACGAACACCAGACCCTCGCCGTCGGGCAGCGCGGGCGCGACGGCGCGCGGCCGGGCGGGCGGGGTGACCTGGGCGCGCGTCGGCACCAGCCCCCGTACGGCGAACGCGGCACCCGCGCCCAGCGCGGCGCCCGCGAGCACGTCGCTCGGGAAGTGGACGCCCGTGTAGACGCGGGACATGGCGACCGAGAACGCCAGCGGGGCCACCGCCGCGCCCCAGGCCGGCGACTCCAGCGCGACCCCGGTCACGAAGGCGGCCGCCGAGGCGGCGTGACCGGACGGGAACGACGTGGTGATCGGCTGCCGCTTCAGATGCCGTACCGCCGGCACCGGGTCCAGGACCGGGCGGGGGCGGCGCACCGAGCGTTTGCCGACGGTGTTGATGGTCAGGGAGGCCAGGCTCAGGGAGGCGATGCCGCGGGCGGCGGCCCGGCGGGCGCGCGGGGTGCGGACCGCCGCCATCGCGGCGGCCGTCGCGAACCACAGCACACCGTGGTTCGCGCTGCGGCTCAGCCGCGGCAGTACGGGCTCGGCGCCCGGCCAGTTCCGCTCGGCGGCCACCTCGAACAACCGGCTGTCGAGCGAGAGCAGCCAGTCGCGCAGGGCGTGGTGGCCGGGTTTCGGGGCGGTGAGGTCGACGTCTGGGCTCATGTCGGGGCGGGTACCCTGATGTGGCCGTTTTCTGTGCGTAGGCGGTGCGATCGAGTGAGAGGAACCTCCGAATGCGCCTGCTCCTCGTCCGCCACGGCGAGACTTTGGCCAACGTCGACTACGTGCTGGACACCGCCGTACCCGGCACCGGCCTGACCCCGCTCGGCGAGCGGCAGGCCGCCGCCCTGCCGGCCGCGCTGGCCGACGAGGACATCGAGGCGGTCTACGCCTCCACCCTGATCCGCACGCAGCTGACGGCCGCCCCGCTGGCCGCCGCCCGCGGGCTCGACGTGCTCGTCCGGGACGGCATCCGCGAGCTGTCCGCCGGCGACCTGGAGATGGCGCCCGGCGACTCCGAGCAGGGCAGGCTGTACATGCGGACGGCGTTCGCCTGGGCGGTCGGCGACACCGCGCTGCGGATGCCCGGCGGGGAGACCGGCACTCAGGCACTGGGGCGGTACGACGCCGTGATCGCCGAGGCCGCCGACAGCGGGGCCGGGACCGTCGCCATGGTCAGCCACGGCGCGGCGATCCGGATGTGGACCGCCGCCCGCGCCGACAACGTGGACGTGCCCTTCGCCGCTGCCCACCCGCTGCGGAACACCGGCGTGGTGGTGCTGGAGGGCTCGCCGTCCGACGGCTGGAAGGCGCTGTCCTGGGCGGGAGCGGCCGTGGCCCCCGCCGGGGAGGGCGGGCCGGCCGGGGAGGCGCTGGACGTGCAGGGGCGGCCGCTGGACGCCGGCGTACAGCCGTCGGGTGCGGCCGGACGGCCGGACGCCGAGTAGCCGGATATCGGTTTGCCGCAGGTCGGGGGCGCCCCGCAGAATGCGTCCCCATGGGACATCTGGAAGCCGCGCACCTCGAGTACTACCTCCCCGACGGGAGGGCGCTGCTCGGCGACGTGTCCTTCCGGGTGGGCGAAGGGGCCGTGGTGGCCCTCGTCGGACCCAACGGCGCCGGCAAGACCACCCTGCTGCGGCTGATCTCCGGCGAGCTGAAGCCGCACGGCGGCACGGTCACCGTGAGCGGCGGCCTGGGCGTGATGCGCCAGTTCGTGGGGTCCGTACGGGACGAGACGACCGTACGCGACCTGCTGGTGTCCGTCGCGCCGCCCCGGATCCGGGAGGCCGCGCGGGCCGTCGACAAGGCCGAGCACGGCATCATGACCGTCGACGACGAGGCCGCCCAGCTGCGCTACGCGCAGGCCCTCGCCGACTGGGCCGAGGCGCGCGGCTACGAGGCCGAGACCCTGTGGGACATGTGCACCACGGCCGCGCTCGGCGTGCCCTACGAGAAGGCGCAGTGGCGGCAGGTGCGCACGCTCTCCGGCGGCGAGCAGAAGCGGCTGGTCCTGGAGGCGCTGCTGCGCGGCACCGACGAGGTGCTGCTGCTCGACGAGCCGGACAACTACCTCGACGTGCCCGGCAAGCGCTGGCTGGAGGAGCGGCTGAAGGAGACCCGCAAGACGGTGCTCTTCGTCTCCCACGACCGCGAACTCCTCGCCCGGGCCGCCGAGCGGATCGTCTCCGTCGAGCCCTCACCCACCGGCGCCGACGCCTGGGTGCACGGCGGCGGATTCGCCACGTACCACGAGGCGCGGCGCGAACGCTTCGCCCGCTTCGAGGAGTTGCGCAGGCGCTGGGACGAGAAGCACGCCCAGCTGAAGAAGCTGGTGCTCAATCTCCGCCAGGCGGCCTCCATCAGCCATGAGCTGGCCTCCCGCTACCAGGCCGCGCAGACCCGGCTGCGCAAGTTCGAGGAGGCGGGGCCGCCGCCGGAGCCGCCGCGCGAGCAGGACATCACCATGCGCCTGAAGGGCGGCCGCACCGGAGTAAGGGCGGTCACCTGCACGGGACTTGGGCTGACCGGCCTGATGAAGCCCTTCGACCTGGAGGTCTTCTACGGGGAGCGGGTCGCCGTCCTCGGCTCCAACGGGTCCGGCAAGTCGCACTTCCTGCGCCTGCTCGCCGGTGACGACGTGGCGCACACGGGACAGTGGAAGCTCGGCGCGCGGGTCGTGCCCGGCCACTTCGCGCAGACGCACGCGCACCCGGAGCTTCAGGGGCGCACCCTGCTGGACATCCTGTGGAAGGAGCACGCGCAGGACCGGGGGGCGGCGATGTCCCGGCTGCGCCGCTACGAGCTGACCCAGCAGGCCGAACAGACCTTCGAGCGCCTCTCCGGAGGCCAGCAGGCCCGTTTCCAGATCCTGCTCCTGGAGCTCGCGGGCGTCACGGCCCTGCTGCTGGACGAGCCCACCGACAACCTCGACCTGGAGTCGGCCGAGGCGTTGCAGGAGGGCCTGGAGGCCTTCGAGGGTACGGTCCTCGCGGTCACCCACGACCGCTGGTTCGCCCGCTCCTTCGACCGTTACCTGGTCTTCGGCAGTGACGGCCGGGTCCGCGAGACGCCGGAGCCGGTGTGGGACGAACGCAGGGTGGAACGGGAGCGGTAGGCGCCGCACGGAGGGCCCGGGGGCCGGAATGTTCGTACAGTGGAGGCGGAAGAGCGAACACGACGAGCGGGGCACACCATGACCGGAGTCGACCCGGACCGTCTGGACGACCAGCAGCTCATGAAGGAGCTGGAGACGATCCACCGCACGCGCCACGACACCCTGCTGTACGGCTCGAACGACGCGCTGCGCACGCACAACGAGCGCATGGCGCAGTTGGAGGGAGAGTTCCTGCGGCGCAACCCGCGCCGCCTGGTCGTCGCGGGACGTACCCGCGACGGTGCCCGTGAGCGCAGCTGTTCGGAGACGGTGACTCCCGGCACCTGAGCGGACACGACGGGTCAGGCCGACGCGCACCGGCCCCGCACACCGTCACCCGCTCGTCGACCCAGGTGCCGCCCGCGTACGACATCGGCCTCGCCCACCACCGGTTCGGTCAGCTCGACCTGTTCGGCGCCCTGCGCAGCGAGAAATGCGATGCGCATCGTGTTCGGCGTCCTCTCCGTGTCGGTGAGGGGGTGCGCCGTGTCAGGGCGCGGCTATCCGGCCGCCGCGCTGGTGGCGGCGGCCGGGTGGCGTCGGTGCTGACGCCGTCGCGGCGATCCCGTCGCGACTGGGGGGTGTCGTTTGGATCATCCCGGCGTCGCGGGGTCTGGCACGCACTCCCCCAAGCTCTTCGAGCAGGGGGGACCCCCAGCCGCGTTGTCGTCACTCGCCGACTCCCCCAAGTTCTCGTCGACTCCCTCCTCCGCCTTGCAGCTGCACGCTCCCCCAAGCTCTCGGCTTCGCTCGAACAGGGGGCACCCCCATGACCCGCTCGGAGTCGGCCAGACCGCACCGCTCGTCACAGCCGGCCTGATCCAAACGACCCCCCTAGGAGGCGGCCGTCACCGTCTCGGCCAGTTGCTGGATGTTGTCGTAGCGTGCGTGGCGCGGTAGCCGTCGTACCGCCTCGACCAGGTCGTCGGGCGCGTTGTCGTGGCGCAGGACGCCGGCCAGCTCGCCCGGCCCCGCCGGGAAGGCGGTGCGTCCCAGGTGCCGCGCCAGCTCCAGCCGTACCGACTCCAGAATCGACATCCGGGAGTGCCCCGCCACCACCGGACCGCGAAAGACGCGGGGGTCGTCGTCGGCGGGGGGCTCCGGGTCCTGCCAGTCCTCGGTGCGGGTGGGGTGCCCGGACCGCAGCAGTTCCTGGAGCTCGTGCTTCATCTCGTCGTCCCGGTGAACGCTCAGCCGGTCACTGCCTCGCTGCATGTCTCCCTCCAGATCATTCGGGATGCGCACCGCGTACCCGAAGACCGGGGGCCGACACACGAACGGTCCGGTCCGGGGCTGCGGTGGCAGCCCCGGACCGGACCGTCGGGAACGTCAGGCCGACGCCGGGATCAGACGAGGTCGAACCGGTCCAGGTTCATGACCTTGACCCAGGCCGCGACGAAGTCCGTGACGAACTTCTCCTTCGCGTCGTCGCTCGCGTAGACCTCCGCGAGCGCGCGCAGCTCGGAGTTCGAACCGAAGACGAGGTCGGCACGGCTGCCGGTCCACTTGACCTTGCCGGAGGCGTCACGGCCCTCGAACGTGGTCTGGTCCTCGGAGGTCGACTTCCACGTCGTGCCCAGGTCGAGCAGGTTGACGAAGAAGTCGTTGGTGAGCCTGCCGGGGGTGTCGGTGAACACGCCCAGCGACGACTGCTTGTGGTTGGCGCCCAGCACCCGCAGGCCGCCGACCAGGACGGTCAGCTCGGGCGCGCTCAGGGTCAGCAGGTTCGCCCGGTCCAGCAGCAGGTACTCGGCCGGCAGGCGGTTGGCCTTGCCGAGGTAGTTGCGGAACCCGTCGGCGGTCGGCTCCAGCGCCGCGAACGACTCGGCGTCGGTGTGCTCGTCCGTCGCGTCGACACGGCCCGGGGCGAAGGCCACCTCGACGTCGTACCCGGCGTCCTTGGCGGCCTTCTCCACGGCCGCGGAGCCGCCGAGGACGATCAGGTCGGCCAGGGAGACCTTCTTGTCACCGGCGGACTCGAACTCCCGCTTGACGCCCTCCAGGGTGCGCAGCACCGTGGCCAGCTCGTCGGGGTCGTTGGCCTCCCAGCTGCGCTGCGGCTCCAGGCGGACCCGGCCGCCGTTGGCGCCGCCGCGCTTGTCGCTGCCGCGGAACGTCGAGGCCGACGCCCACGCGGTCGAGACCAGCTGCGCGACGGACAGGCCCGAGTCGAGGAGCTTGGCCTTCAGGGCCGCGACGTCCGCGGCGTCGAGGGCCGCGCCCTCGGCCTCGGGCAGCGGGTCCTGCCACAGCAGGGTCTCCTCCGGGACCTCCGGGCCGAGGTAGAGCGACTTCGGACCCATGTCACGGTGCGTCAGCTTGTACCAGGCACGCGCGAAGGCGTCCGCGAACTGGTCGGGGTGCTCGTGGAAGCGGCGGGCGATCGGCTCGTAGATCGGGTCGAAGCGCAGCGACAGGTCCGTCGTGAGCATCGACGGGGCGATCTTCTTCGAGGAGTCGTGGGCGTGCGGGACGGTGCCCTCGCCCGCGCCGTCCTTCGGCTTCCACTGGTTGGCGCCGGCGGGGCTCTGGGTCAGCTCCCACTCGTAGCCGAACAGGATGTCGAAGAAGTCGTTGCCCCACTGGGTGGGCGTGGGGGTCCAGGTGACCTCCAGGCCGGACGTGATGGCGTCCGCGCCCTTGCCGGTGCCGTACGTGCTGCGCCAGCCGAGGCCCTGCTCCTCGATCGGGGCGGCCTCGGGGTCCGGGCCGACGTGGTCCGCCGGACCCGCGCCGTGGGTCTTGCCGAACGTGTGACCGCCCGCGATCAGGGCGACCGTCTCCTCGTCGTTCATCGCCATCCGGCGGAACGTCTCACGGATGTCGCGCGCCGCCGCGATCGGGTCCGGGTTGCCGTTCGGACCCTCCGGGTTGACGTAGATGAGGCCCATCTGGACCGCGCCGAGCGGGTTCTCCAGCTCGCGGTCACCGGTGTAGCGCTGGTCGTCGAGCCAGGTGGTCTCGGGACCCCAGTACACGTCCTCCTCGGACTCCCACACGTCCTCGCGGCCACCGGCGAAGCCGAAGGTCTCGAAGCCCATCGTCTCCAGGGCGACGTTGCCGGCGAGGATCATGAGGTCGGCCCACGACAGGTTCTTGCCGTACTTCTTCTTGACCGGCCACAGCAGACGGCGGGCCTTGTCGAGGTTGCCGTTGTCGGGCCAGCTGTTGAGCGGGGCGAAGCGCTGCTGGCCGGCGCCCGCGCCGCCGCGGCCGTCGCTGATGCGGTAGGTGCCCGCGCTGTGCCACGCCATCCGGATCATGAACGGGCCGTAGTGGCCGAAGTCGGCGGGCCACCAGTCCTGCGAGGTGGTCAGCACCTCGGCGATGTCCTGCTTCACGGCCGGCAGGTCGAGGGACCGGAACGCCTCCGCGTAGTCGAACTCCTCGCCGAGGGGATTGGCCACGGCGGGGTTCTTGGCAAGGATCTTCAGGTTGAGCCGCTCCGGCCACCACTGGCGGTTGCCGCCACCCTGGGTCGGGTGCGGGGCGCGCCCATGTGCGACGGGGCAGCCACCGGTGCCCTCCGCCTTGGCGTCGGTGACGATTGCATCAGGGTTCTCAGCCATGGGAATCCTTCCGGATCAGGTGGATCACTTTGCTCAAGAACTGCGAAGGTCAAGCACTGCGAGGGGTGGAGCAGTCGGGGCAGACGCCCCAGTAGACGACCTCGGCCTCGTCGATCGAGAAGCCGCGGTCGTCGGACGCGGTGAGACAGGGCGCGTCACCGACGGCACAGTCCACGTCGGCGACGACACCGCACGAGCGGCACACGACGTGGTGGTGGTTGTCGCCGACGCGTCCCTCGAACCGGGCCGGGCTGCCGGCCGGCTCGATGCGGCGTATGAGCCCCGCGGCGGTCAGTGCGTGCAGGGCCTCGTACACGGCTTGGAGCGAGACGTGGCCCACGCGCTCGCGCACGCCGGAGGCGATGGCCTCGACACCGAGGTGATCACCGTGCCGGACGGTCTCCAGCAGTGCGACGCGTGCGGCCGTCACCCGCAGGCCGGCACCGCGCAGCTCCTCGGCGGTGGTCGGAGTCGGGGATGCGGTCATGGCGCCAACCTACCGCCCCAAACCCGAATGATTCAAGAAAACGAGTTATCCAAGTTTGGCGGCTGAATCAGGGGTCTTTTGTCCCGTTACGGCGTGATATGCCGGTCGGCAGGCTACTCCCTCTCCCGCCCCGGCGGGAACTCCCGCACCGTCCACCGAAGCAGGGGGATCGTGCCCGGCCCCGCTCCCGGAAAACGCTCACCGCGCAGACTCGTGTTTGTGCCCGAAGGCGGCGGGCAGGCGCACCGGCAGTGCTTCGGACCGGAGGCACACCCGTGGGAGCGGTGATCCGTCGCCCCGGGTGCATCCGTCCGGCACGCGGACGCACTCCCACGGTGACCGTCGAATCGAGCACCTCCAGGGGAGTTGCCAGACACATGCCGAAACGAGCGAGCACCAGGCACCCGCACGACGACGCGCCCGACACCGCGGGGGCCTTCCGCAGGCTGGCCGCGCTCGCGCCGGGACCGGAACGCGACGCGCTGCGCGGCGAGATCGTCGAGGCCTGGCTGCCCATGGCCGAACGGCTCGCGGGACGCTTCCGCGGCCGCGGCGAGAACTTCGACGACCTGCGCCAGGTCGCCGCCCTCGGTCTGGTCAAGGCCGTCGACCGGTACGACCCCGGGCGCGGCCACGCCTTCGAGAGCTACGCGGTGCCCACCGTCAGCGGCGAGATCAAGCGGCACTTCCGCGACCACCTGTGGACCCTGCACGTGCCGCGCCGGGTCCAGGAACTGCGCAACCGGGTGCGGATCGCCTGCCAGGACCTGTCGCAGACCGTGCCCGGGCGACGGCCCACCGTCGCGGAGATCGCCGAGCTGGCGAGGCTGAGCGAGGAGGACGTCCGGGTCGGCCTGGAGGCGCTGGAGAGCTTCACCGCGCTCTCCCTGGACGCGGAGCTGCCCGGCGGCGACGACGGCCACTCGCTGGGCGACACACTCGGCGGGCCCGATCCGGCCCTCGACACGGTCGTGGACCGGGAGGCCGTCATCCCCCGGCTGGCCGCGCTGCCCGAGCGCGAGCGGGCCATCCTCTACCTGCGGTTCTTCGACGACATGACGCAGAGCCGGATCGCTGAACAGCTCGGCGTCTCGCAGATGCACGTGTCCCGGCTGATCAACCGTTGCTGCGACCGGCTGCGCGAGCAGGTGATGCGGGACGCGGCGTAGGGGACGTCGCGTAGGGCACGCGGCGCAGGAGTCGCGGTGCCGTGAGCGTCCCGGACGTCACCCGATAGGCCGTTCGCGTTCGCGCGAATGGGGCCCGGCCGCGCGCGAGGGGCGGCGCGGCGGGCTGTGATGGCTGCGGGGGCACGACCTCGTGCTCCCGCAGCCGTCCGTCTGAGGAGCCCGTCCATGCGACGCACCGCTCGCGCCCTCGTCATATCCGTCCTGGCCGTCGGCCTCGGCACCGCCGTACCGGCCGCGGCCGCGGTCCCCACCGCGCGGGTGGGCCCAGGCAGCGAACGGCCGGGCGGCAGCGTCACCGTGTCCGAGACCTGTGCGGCGACCGACGGGACCCTCGGGATCGCCGGGACCGCGCCGGACACCGTCGGTGCGGGTGCGGGTGCGGGTGCGGGTGCGGGTGCGGAGAGCGGTGCGTCCGGGGCGTGCGGCGACGATCAGAAGAGCGCCCGGCCGGCGCCTCTGGCCGACGGCGGCGCGAGTGCGGCGCCGCAGTCGCTGCCCGACGGTCGGGACAGCGGTGTGCCGCTGCCGCTCATGGACGGGCAGGAGACCGGCCTGCCGGAGTTGCTCCCCGACGGTCGGGAGAGCGGTGTGCCGGAGCTGCTCGGTGACGGGCGGGAGGGCGGCGGTGTGTCGCAGCCGCCCGCCGATGGCCTGGACGGCACCGGCACCGGCACCGGCACCGGTCGGGAGAGCGGTGCCCGGGAGAGCCAGGGCGGGGAGGGCGGCGACCGGGGGACCGGTGATGCCACCGAGACGGGTGGGGGCCGGGAGAGCGGTGGGGGCCGGGACAGCGGCGCGTCGCAGTCGTACGGGGACGAGGGCGGGGCGTGTGACGACTCCCGGGGTGCATCCTGTGGTGACGGCCGTGACTGTGCCGAGCCCCGGCCCGGCTCCAGCTGCGGACAGGCCACCGTCGAGCACGGTGTGGAGGCTGGTGAGGGGGGTGCGTTCAACGGGTCCGTCCCGGCGCTGGTCCTCGGCGGTCTGCTGATCGCGGGCGCGGCCGGTGCCGCCGTACACCGGCTCTGGTACCGCAGGTCGGCCGGAGACGGCTGACGTCCCGCGCGCACCGCCCATGGAACGGCGCGACACCGGGTACGACGGAGCCGACGCACGGAGCAGCCGACGACAGAACACGGACCCGACCGGGACAGGACACGGAACCCCACGGACTGCGCGGAGGCTGACATGCGGCGGACGGACCCCCACGGTCGCCCCGGCGACCGCTCCGACGACCGTGCCCCCGAGGGGCACGGCCCCGTCCGCTACGGGCCACCCCTGCCCGGCGACGGACTGCCCGTGCTCCCCGAACTGTCCGCCGTGCTCGCCGCCGCCGCGGGCCGTGCCGGCCAACAGCCCGTCGGTGGCGGCCCCGCGCTGCTCGACGCGGCCCGCGCCTACTGGGCGCGACGCGGACTGACCGCCGAACCGGACCGCGTGGCGGCCGGCCCCGGCACCCCGTCCCTGCTGCTCGCCCTGACCGCCGCGCTCGGCGGCGACGTCCTGGTGCCCCGCCCCTGCGCCGCCTGGTGGGCGCCGTACGCACGCCTGTTGGGCCGGCCGTCCTTCCACGTGCCGACACCGGCCGAGTCCGGCGGCGTCCCGGACCCGTACGCCCTTCTGGAGACCGTCCGCCGGGTCCGTGCCGAAGGCGGCGACCCGCGGCTGCTCGTGCTGTCCGTGGCCGACGACCCGACCGCCACCGTCGCCCCGCCCGAACTGCTGCACGAGACCGTCGAGGCGGCCGAGGGCGAGGGGCTGCACCTGGTCAGCGACGAGACCTGGCGCGACACCCTGCACGACCCGCACGGCACGGTGCTGCTGAGCCCCGCCGAGATGCTCCCCGAACGCGTCACCGTCGTCACCGACCTGGCCGGCGCGTCGCTGCCGCCGGGCTGGCCCGCCGCCGTCGCCCGCTTCCCCGCGAGCGCCACCGGGGAGGCGCTGCACGCGCGCGTGCTCGACGTGCTCACCGCACTGGGGGCGCGCGTCGCCGAACCGGTCGCGGCGGCCGCCGCCTACGCGCTCGGCGAACCCGAGCCGGTCGTCCACCGCCGCGACCTGGCCGTACGCCTGCACGCGCGCGTGGCCGCCGCCGCGCACGCCGCCGTCGTCGCGGCCGGTGCCCTGTCCCGGCCGCCGCAGGCGGGGCGTCATCTGTACGTCGACCTCGGCCCGCTGCGTTCCGCGCTCGGCGCGCACGACGTCAGCGACGCCCAGGAGTTGGAGGACTTCCTCACCGCCCGGCTCGGCATGCCCGCGCCCGGTGGCCACCGTTTCGGCGACGACCTCGGGGAGCTGCGCGTGCGGCTCGCCACGGGTCCACTGCTGAGCGGTACGGACGAGGAACGCACGGAATGCCTCACGTCACCCTCACCGTTGGAACTGCCACACGTGCAACGCGCGTTGGTCACCCTGAGGTCGGTCTTCGACGATCTCCGCGACGACGCTCAGCGACGGGAGCCTCCTCGATGACGCAGCAGACGCAGCAGTTCGGGACCACCCCCACGACCGCCACCGTCCCTACGACCACAGCCATCACCGTCACGGCGACGACGACGGTCACCGCGGCCACGACCGACGCCATGACCACGATGGCCGCTAGGACCACCACCGCACCCACAACCACCACCGCCCCCCTGACCCCCCGGACCGGCAAGGCCGACGAGGCCCCGGCCCGTACCCCCCTCGCGCCCCCGTCCCCGCCGCTCGCCGAACCCCGGCCGCTGGGTGAACACCGGGTGTGGCCGCGGACGTTCCACGACCGGCTGACCGCCCCGCTGCCCGGCCTCAAGGCCCTCGCCCGGTTCGCCCGTGAGGGCTCCGTGCGGCCCGGACCCGAGGGGCTCGCCGACATCCCGCTGCTGCCCTTCGAACCCGGCCCGGTGCCCCGGGTCGACAGCCGCACGATCTCCGTCACCTGGGCGGGACACGCCAGTTGGGTGGTCCGGATCGGCGGGCTCACGGTTCTCACCGACCCCGTCTGGTCCCGCCGGATCCTCGGCACCCCGGCCCGGGTCACCCCCGTGGGCGTCGCCTGGGGCGCGCTCCCGCGCGTGGACGCCGTCGTCATCAGCCACAACCACTACGACCACCTGGACGCCCCCACGCTGCGCCTGCTCCCGCGCGACACACCGGTGTTCGTGCCCGCCGGACTCGGCCGGTGGTTCCGGCGCCGCCGGTTCACCGTGGTCACCGAGCTGGACTGGTGGGAGGCGGCCGAACTGTCCGGGGTCCGCTTCGACTTCGTGCCCGCCCACCACTGGTCCAAGCGCACCCTCACCGACACCTGCCACAGCCTCTGGGGCGGCTGGGTGCTCACCGATCCCGACCGGCAGCGCGTCTACTTCGCCGGGGACACGGGGTACGGGCACTGGTTCTCCCGCATCGGCCGCCGTTACCCCGGCATCGACCTCGCCCTGCTCCCCATCGGCGCCTACGACCCGCGCTGGTGGCTGAGCGACGTCCACTGCGACCCGGAGGAGGCGGTCCGGGCCGTACGGGATCTCGGCGCGCGGCGGATGGCGCCCATGCACTGGGGCACGTTCGTGCTGTCCGCCGAACCGGTCCTGGAACCGCTCACCCGGGTGCGGGTCGCCTGGGAGAAGGCGGGACTGGACCGCGAGAACCTGTGGGACCTGCCGATCGGGGCCTCCCGCGTCCTGACCCCGGACCTGATCCGCCCCTCCAAGCCGCCGCAGTCGCGGGCCCGTAAGCCGGTCTAGTCGAGGGCCCGCGCCGTTCCGCGCACCCTGCGCCACACGCTGGGCGTCGCGCTGATCAGTACGGTCAGCGCGACCGCCGCGACCACGCCCTGCCAGGGCCTTGGGAACAGCGAACCGCCGAGGATGCCGATCATCTGGTACGTCAACGCCCAGGCCCCACAGGCCGGCAGGTTGCCGCGGGCGAAGCGGCGCAGCGGCCAGTCCGCCAGCAGACAGGCGAGCATCACCGGGATGCGGCCCGCCGGAACCAGCCGGGACAGCACCAGCACCGCCACACCGTGCTCGGCCAGCTTGTCCTGCGCCTGGGCCAGCCGGTCCTCGGGCGCCCGCGACCGGATCGCCCCCAGCCAGCGCGAGCCGTTCTTCGATCCCATCCCACGCCGCCCCAGCACATACAGCGCCGCGTCCCCGAGGAACGCGGCCAGTGACGCCGTCACCAGCACCAGCACCAGCGCGAACGGGGCCGTCTGATGGAACGCCACCACCGCCGCCGAACTCACCAGGGCCCCGGTCGGCACCACCGGCACCAGCGCCCCGACCAGCACCAGCAGGAACAGCGTCGGATAGCCGATCGCCTGCTGCGTGGACTCCGGCGGCACGGTCGTCGCGGTGGCGGCCAGCCAGCTCACCGCGCGACCTCCGGGCGCACACTCTGCCCGTGCCCGAGCAGATGCACCGCGACCTCGGGCGCGAGGACGCCCGACAGGCGCACGAACTCGGTGCCCGGCGCATGGAATTCATGGGGGCGCACGGCGTCCATGCCCATCGGCCAGTACGTCCCGTAGTGCACCGGCACCGCGCTGCGCGGGGCCAGCCGGGCCAGCGCCTGCGCCGCCCGCCCCGCGTCCAGATGCCCCGGACCGAGGTACGGCCCCCAGCCGCCCACCGGCAGCAGCGCCACGTCCACCGGCCCCACCTCCTCGGCCATGGCGTCGAACAGGCCGGTGTCCCCGGCGAAGTAGGTCCGCGCCTCGCCCGTGACGACGTACCCCAGGGCGGGGGAGCGATGCGGGCCGACGGGCAGCCGCCGCCCGTCGTGCCGGGCGGGCACCGCCCGGACGACGAGGTCCCCGACCACGGTCTCGTCGCCGGGCGCCATCTCGGTCAGGCGCAGATGAGTCAGCCGGCGCAGCCCCGGTACGGCACGTGGCGCGCCCCGGGGCACGAGCAGGCGCGTGCCCGGGGCGAGCCGGGCCAGCGAGGGCAGGTGCAGGTGATCGGCGTGCAAGTGGGAGACGAGGGCGAGATCCGCGCGCCGGGCCTCGGGGGAGGGCAGCGCGCCCCGGCGGCGACGGAGATGCGCGAGCCGGCGCGCGAACAGAGGATCGGTCAGCACGCGTATGTTCGAGTCCGCGATCGTGCAGGTGGCATGGCCCCACCAGGTGATCTCCACCGGCACCTCTTTGCCTCCTTCGCGCGACTCCCCGAAGCCTACGGGCAGGAGTAGGGTCGGCGGCGAAACCCGGAGGTGAGGGGGACGCCATGGGACCGGTCCGTGTGACGGCGATCGCGAGTCTGACGCCGTTGGAGGAACTGGAGGCCGATCCCTTCCTGGTCGATTCCCGCAGCCAGCACGCGATGTGCGAGCGCTGGGCCGCCGAGCACGGATACGTCGTCGCGCGCGAGCTCCTGGTGCGCGGCCTGCGGCCGGACCACTGCGTGCTGTGGGACGGGGTGCGGCCCGGGGTGGACCTGTTCGTGGCTCCCAGCCGCCGGGTGCTGGAGAGCGCGCTGTCCTCCGTCGAGGAGTTCACCGAGGAGTGTGCGCGGCGCGGCGTGCGCGTAGAGACGGTCGGCCGCGCGGAACCCCTGTACGACGCCCAGATGAAGGCCCGCGTACACCGCCGCCTGTCCATGCCCACGGCCGGCTACGACGGGCGTTAGTCCCCCCGGTCCCGCGCCCCCGGTATGACAAGGTGGGACCCGGGCCCGCGGCGGCGAGGGGCCGGGACGTGAGGAGTGCGGGGCGTGCGTGGCGGGGGGCGGTGGCGGCGGATCGCCAGTCAGGTCGGGCGGAGCATCACCGTGTGGGCGGTCTCCACGGTCACCATGCTGGTGCTCGCCGGGCTCCTGCCCGACTTCCAGCTCCAGTCCGCCGACGGCGACAGCGCCACCCGGATCGCCGTCACCGCCGCCCTCGGCGCCGGCGCCTTCGGTGTGCTCTCGGCCGTCGTCTGGCCCCTTCTCGTACGGCTGCTGCTGCTCGTGCCCGCGCTCGTGCTCGGCCTGCTGGTCTTCTTCCTCAACGGCTCCCTGCTCCTCGTCGCCCTGCGCATCAACCCCTCCGGCAGCAGCGAGGCCGCCCCCGACACCGCCGTCATCGTGGCCGCCGTGATGTCCGCCGTCGCCTCCGCCACCGGCGGCGCCCTCGCCGTCCGCGACGACGACGCCTACCGGCGCAGGCTCTACCGGCTCGCCGACCGCCGCCGCCGGGCCCACCCGCCCTGCCCGAGCGCCCCCGGCACCGTCTTCATCCAGCTCGACGGCGTCGGCCACGACGTCCTGACCGAGGCCGTCGGCGGCGGCCTCATGCCGACCGTCGGCCGCTGGCTCGCCGCCGGCGACGGGCAGCGGCCCAGCCACCGGCTCACCCCCTGGCGCACCGACTGGTCCAGCCAGACCGGCGCCAGCCAGCTCGGCATCCTGCACGGCTGCACCTTCGACGTACCGGCCTTCCGCTGGTACGAGAAGGACAGCCGCGAGGTGATGGTGTGCAACCGGCCGACGAGCGCGGCCGAACTGCAGCGCCGCGCCGTCGCGCACACCGGCGACGGCGGACTGCTCACCCTCGACGGCGCCAGCCGCGGCAACCTGTTCAGCGGCGGCGCCGACGAGCAGGCCCTCGTCCTGTCCATCGCCACCCGCCGCCGGGGCCGCGAGAACCGCTCCCGGGCCGGCTACTTCGCCTACTTCTCCGACCCCGCCAACGCCGTCCGCACCGCCCTGTCCTTCGTCGCCGAGGCCGGCCGCGAGCTCGGCCAGTCCACCCGCGCCCGGATGCGCGGGCAGCGCCCGCGCGTCAGCCGCGGCGGCCTGTACCCCCTCGTCCGCGCCTTCGCGACCGTCGTCGAGCGGGACGTCGTCGTCGCCGCGGTGATGGGCGACCTGCTGGCCGGCCGCACCGCCGTCTACGCCGACCTCGTCGCCTACGACGAGGTGGCCCACCACTCCGGACCCCGGGGCCGGGACACCGAGCAGGTGCTGCGACGCCTGGACCGGTGCCTCGCCCTGATCGAGAAGGTCGCCGAACACGCCCCGCGCCCCTACCGGATCGTCGTCCTGTCCGACCACGGCCAGAGCCCCGGCGAGACCTTCCGCGCCCGCTTCGGCCTCACCCTCGGCGACCTGGTCCGCGCCGGCTGCGGACTGCGCCTGCCGCGCGCTGCCGAGCGCACCCTGCCCCGCGCCCTCGGCTTCGTCCGCCCGGGGGAGAACCCGACCGGCACCGAGGCCCGCGCGGCCGTCCGCGCGGCCCTGCGCCGCCCCGTCGAGGAGCACGGCGAGCGCCACCGCCCCTCCCGCGCGTCGGAGCCGATCGTGCTCGCCTCCGGCAACCTCGGCCTGATCTCCTTCCCGGACGTGCCGCACCGCATGTCCCGCGAGGAGATCGACGCCCGCCACCCCGCCCTGCTCACCACCCTCGCCAACCACCCCGGCATCGCCTTCCTGCTGGTGCGCAGCGAGGAGCACGGCGGTCTGGTCCTCGGCGCGCACGGCACGGAGATCCCCCTGGACCGGCTCGACCACGAACCCGGCCCGCTGGCCGGCCTCGGTCCCGGCGCCGCCGACGCCGTCCGCCGCACGCACTCCTTCCCGCACACCGCCGACATCATGGTCAACTCCTGGTACGACCCCGCCGCCGGCGAAGTCCTCGCCTTCGAGGAGCAGATCGGCTCCCACGGCGGCCTCGGCGGCGCCCAGGCCCACCCGTTCCTGCTGTCGCCCCTGAGCCTGTCCGCGCCCGTCGACGCGGGGCGGGACCTGGTCGGCGCCGAGCGGGTGCACCACGTCCTGCGCCGCTGGCTGCGCGAGGCCGACGGGCCCCAGGTACCGCTCACGGCCGAGGAGGCCGACCGGCGGGCCGCCTGAAATTCGGCTGCGCCCATCGGGCCCGGCGCCCACACTGTTCGAGTCGCTCACCTCTCGAACACCCCCAAGGAGCCCTGGGTTTGCAGGCCGCCGTCACCGTCACTCCCGCCCGTCTGCCCGACCTGCTGCTCGGCCTGGCCACCGTCCGGCCCGTCTTCCTCTGGGGCGCTCCCGGCATCGGAAAGTCCTCCCTGGTCAGGGAGTTCGCCGCCTCGCTCGGCCTGGAGTGCGTGAGCCTGCTCGGCACCCAGCTGGCCCCCGAGGACCTGATGGGCGTCCCGCAGATCCGCGACGGGCGCTCGGTGTTCTGCCCGCCGGAGGCGATCGCCCGCGACGAGCCGTACTGTCTGTTCCTGGACGAGCTGAACGCGGCCACCCCGGACGTGCAGAAGGCGTTCTACTCGCTGATCCTGGACCGCCGCATCGGCGGTTACGAACTGCCCAAGGGGTCCATCGTCATCGGTGCCGGCAACCGCGCCACCGACAACGCCCTCGCCCGCCCCATCGCCTCTGCCCTGGTCAACCGTCTCGCCCACGTCCACCTGGAGGCCTCCCCCAGGGACTGGCTCGCCTGGGCCGCCGGCAACGGCATCCACCCCTGGATCGTGGACCACCTCACCGACCGCCCCGACCACCTGTGGTCCAAGCCGCCCAAGACCGAGGAGCCGTTCTCCACGCCGCGTTCGTGGCACATGCTCTCCGACGCGCTGCACTCCTTCGGCCGGGACCTCGACGAGGCCACCCTGAAGGTCCTCGCCCACGGCACGCTCACCCCGGCCCACGCCACCGCGTTCTGCGGCTACGTCAAGATCGTGCGCAGCCGGTTCGGCATCGAGGCCGTCATCAAGGGGGACGCCCGCTGGCCGAACCGGCCGGAGGACCGCGACCTGCTGTACTACCTCGCCGAGTCCTTCCGCGGCCGACTCGTCAAGGAACTGCCGGCCAGCAAGGAGCACATGTCGGCGAACGGCCGGCAGACGGCGTACCGCGCCAAGTCCCTGCTGGTGCAGCTCGCGGAGATCTCCGTCGAGGTCGCGCAGACCGTGATCGCCTCGGACGCCGACGGCAATCCCGTACTGCCCTCCTGGTTCCTGATCGAGGCGGCCCGGGACATGCCCCGGCTCGTGGAGGCGCGCCGGTGAGCCGTACCCGGGGCAAGGGGCAGAAGAAGCGGGACCTCGCGGCCGAGGCGTTCGCCGAGGGGATGCGGCTGGTGAAGGCCAACCCGGCGCTGGCGGCGGTCGAGTTCGGCGTCTGCCGGCAGGAGGAGTGCAGGTTCGCGCCCCGCGACGGGCTCGTGGTCGTCGACTCGGACGCCGACCTGCACATCCACCCGAACCGCCTCGCCGAACCGGCCGCCTGGGCCTGGGCGCTCGCGCACGCCGTCCTGCACGTGGGCTTCGGGCATGTCCCCGCGGTGAAGGGCGAACGCACCCAGCCGGACCGGTTCGACCTCGCCGCGCGCTGCGTCGTCGTCAACCGCTTCCTGCTGAACTTCACCATCGGTACCACTCCCGAGGACCTCCCCGCCTCCTACCCCGACGGCGACGAGGAGCAGCTCGCCGCGCGCTGGCGCAGGGACGGGCTCCCGGCGGCGTACGAGCGCTGCGGCACGGCGGGCGACGAGCCCGACCAACTGCTCATGCCGTGGGTGGGCTGGCGGCAGCCCCCGGACCACCAACTGGCGTTCGCCACCGCGCTGACCCGTACGGTGTCGGCGGCGATGGACATGGCGGGCGGCCGCCGCGACTCCCTCGACGGTGAAGCGGCGCGGCTGCGCCCCTGGCAGCAGGCCCTGAGCTGGTTCATCGCCTCCTATCCGCTGCTCGGCGGCATCGCGGCCGGGATCAAGCTGGTCGCCGACGCCGAACTCGCCCGTGCCCACGGCATCTCCGTCGCCGCGGTGAACCCGGAGGCCGGCGAGATCTACGTCAATCCCGTGTGCCGACTCGACGACGAGGAGTGGCGGTTCGTCCTCGGCCACGAGATGCTGCACGCCGCCCTGCGCCACGGCGACCGCTGCGGCACCCGGGACCCTTACCTCTTCAACATCGCCTGCGACTACGTCATCAACGGCTGGCTCCGCGAGATGCAGATCGGCACCATGCCGGAGGGCCTGCTGTACGACCCGGCGCTCGCCGGCCTGTCCTCCGAGGAGGTCTACGACCGCATCGCCGGCGACCTGCGCCGCACGCGCCGCCTGGCCACCCTGCGCGGCAAGGGACTCGGCGACGTGCTCGGCGCCCCGCTCGGCCCGCCCGGCGACTACGTGGACCTCGACGAGTTCTACCGCCGCGGCCTGGCCCGGGGCCTGGACCTGCACCAGGAGCAGGACCGCGGTTTCCTGCCCGGCGGCCTGGTCGAGGAGATCCGCGCGCTCAGCCACCCGCCGCTGCCCTGGGACGCCCGGCTCGCCCGCTGGTTCGACGAGTTCGTGCCCCGCCCCGAGGCGGTGCGCTCGTACGCCCGTCCCTCGCGCCGTCAGTCGGCCACCCCCGACATCCCGCGCGCGGGCCGCTGGTTCCCGCCCGAGGAGGTGGCCCGTTGCACGTTCGGCGTGGTCCTGGACACCTCCGGCTCCATGGACCGCACGCTGCTCGGCAAAGCGCTCGGTGCCATCGCCTCGTACGCCGAGGCCCGTGACGTACCGGCCGCCCGGGTCGTCTTCTGCGACGCGGCCCCGCACGACGCCGGCTATCTGCCGGTCACCGAGATCGCCGGCCGGGTGCGGGTGCACGGCCGCGGCGGTACGGTCCTGCAGCCGGGGATCGACCTGCTGCAGCGGGCCGAGGACTTCCCGCCGGGCGCGCCCGTCCTGGTGATCACCGACGGCTGGTGCGACGTGCTGCGGGTGCGGCGCGAGCACGCCTATCTGATCCCCGAGGGCCGTCATCTGCCATTCACCGCCCGCGGGCCGGTCTTCAGGGTGCGCTGAGCCCGAATGTGATCGGATGGGACACCGAACCCGGGTCCACCCGCGAAAGGAAGAACCGTGGCAACCACGCGCACCGCTCACACCGTCTGGGAAGGCAACCTGATCGAGGGCAACGGTGTCGTCACCTTCGACTCCTCCGGCATCGGCCAGCAGCCGGTGTCGTGGCCGTCGCGCGCCGAGAAGGCGAACGGCAAGACCAGCCCGGAGGAGCTGATCGCCGCCGCACACTCCAGCTGCTTCTCCATGGCGCTGTCGCACGGCCTGACCGGCGCCGGCACCCCGCCCACCAAGCTCGTCACCTCGGCCGACGTCACCTTCCAGCCGGGTGAGGGCATCACCGGCATCCACCTGACCGTCGAGGGCACCGTCCCCGGCCTGGACGAGGACGGCTTCGTCGCGGCCGCCGAGGAGGCCAAGAAGAACTGCCCGGTCAGCCAGGCCCTGACCGGCACCACCATCACCCTGTCGGCGAAGCTCGCCTGACACCCCCGTGCCTTCGGATGCCGCGTCCCCCCGGGCGCGGCATCGCCGTTTCTGGGTACCCGGCATTGACAATGGACCACTCAAGTTTTGTGCTGGAGTCTGGGAAGGGCCCGGGCGGAAGGGGACGGAGATGGCACGTGCGGTCGGGATCGATCTCGGGACGACGAACTCGGTGGTGGCCGTACTGGAGGGCGGCGAGCCCACGGTCGTCGCCAACGCCGAGGGGGCGAGGACCACACCGTCGGTCGTGGCCTTCGCCAAGAACGGCGAGGTGCTGGTCGGCGAGGTCGCCAAGCGGCAGGCCGTCACCAACGTGGACCGCACCGCGCGCTCGGTGAAACGGCACATGGGCGACGCCCACTGGCGTTTCCCGGACAGCGGTTCGATCGACGGCACCCGCTACCGCGCCCAGGAGCTGTCCGCGCGGGTGCTGCAGAAGCTGAAGCGGGACGCGGAGTCCTACCTCGGCGAGGACGTCACCGACGCGGTGATCACCGTGCCGGCGTACTTCGACGACTCCCAGCGGCAGGCGACCAAGGAGGCCGGGGAGATCGCCGGCCTCAAGGTGCTGAGGATCATCAACGAGCCGACGGCCGCCGCCCTCGCCTACGGCCTCGACCGGGGCGAGGAGCAGACGGTCCTCGTCTTCGACCTCGGCGGCGGCACCTTCGACGTCTCCCTGCTGGAGATCGGCGACGGCGTCATCGAGGTGAAGGCCACCAACGGCGACACCCACCTGGGCGGCGACGACTGGGACCAGCGGATCGTGGAGTACCTGGTCAAGCGGTTCAAGGGACAGAACGGCATCGACCTGAGCAACGACAAGATGGCGGTGCAGCGGCTGCGCGAGGGCGCCGAGAAGGCCAAGATCGAGCTGTCCTCCTCGTCGGAGACGAGCATCAACCTCCCCTACATCACCGCCTCCGCCGAGGGCCCGCTGCACCTGGAGGAGAAGCTCACCCGCGCCCAGTTCCAGGAGCTCACCGCCGATCTGCTGGACCGCTGCAAGACCCCCTTCCACCAGGCCGTCAAGGACGCCGGCGTGAAGCTCTCCGCCATCGACCACGTCATCCTCGTCGGCGGTTCGACCCGGATGCCCGCGGTCACCGACCTGGTCAAGGAGCTCACCGGCAAGGACCCACACAAGGGCGTCAACCCCGACGAGGTGGTCGCGGTCGGCGCCGCCCTGCAGGCCGGTGTCATCCGCGGCGACGTCAAGGACGTCCTGCTGCTGGACGTCACCCCGCTGTCCCTGGGCATCGAGACCAAGGGCGGCATCATGACCAAGCTCATCGAGCGCAACACGACCATCCCGACCCGCCGTTCGGAGATCTTCACCACCGCCACCGACAACCAGCCCTCGGTCGGCATCCAGGTCTACCAGGGCGAACGCGAGATCGCCGCGTACAACAAGAAGCTCGGCGTCTTCGACCTGACCGGCCTGCCGCCCGCCCCGCGCGGGGTGCCGCAGATCGAGGTGGCCTTCGACATCGACGCCAACGGGATCATGCACGTCTCGGCGAAGGACCTGGCCACGGGCCGCGAGCAGAAGATGACGGTCACCGGTGGCTCGGCCCTGCCCAAGGACGACATCGACCGCATGATGCGGGAGGCCGAGCAGTACGCCGAGGAGGACCGGGGGCGCCGCGAGGCCGCCGAGACCCGCAACCAGGCCGAGCAACTCGTCTACCAGACGGAGAAGTTCATCCGGGACAACGAGGACCGGGTGCCGTCCGACACCAAGGCCGAGGTCGAGGCGGCGGCCGGCGAGCTCAAGACCCTGCTGGAGCAGAACGCCGACACGGCCGCCCTGCGCGGCGGCGTCGAGAAACTCGCCTCCGTCAGCCAGAAGATGGGCCAGGCCATGTACGCCCAGGCCGCCGGGAGTTCAGCCGAGGGACACACGGCCGACGCGAACGGCACCCCGGAGGAGGAGGGCGTGGTCGACGCGGAGATCGTCGACGACGAACGCGACACGAAGGGCGGCGCGGCCTGACACGGCGCCGCCTAACCCGGCACGGCGGCGCACACCGCGTCCAGGACGGTCGCGTACGGTGTGCCGAACTCGGCGAGGCGGCGGCGGAGTTGCTCCAGGGCGTCGCGGTGCTCGGTGAGCAACTCCGTCTCGCCGGTGCGGGAGGTGAACTCCAGGACCGCCGGCAGGAAGTCGGGCGGCTTCTCGCCGCTGCACTCCAGGCCGTGCGCCTTGAAGGCGTCCGCACAGCGCGTGAGCGGTCTCCCGCGCCGCCGGGCGTCACCCTCGTACCACCGGCTGAGCCGGAGGCTGCGGCGGTCCTCGGCGTCGAAGACCCGCACATAGTGCGCGGCCAGCTCCGGCAGCGGGGTCGCGGTCGCGTGGTCGGTGAACTCCCGCAGCTGCGGGGCCGCTTCGCGCAGCAGCGGCAGCCGGGCGACGAAGTCGTCGTCCGGATGGGTCAGGCACAGCGCCGCCGCCTGGTACAGCACCGCGTCCGTGGGCATCACGCCTCCCGTGGGCGGTGCGGGCCGGGCGCCGGCCGGTCGGGCCGGACGATCCGTGCGGTGTGCGGCGGCTGCCCGACCGGCTCGGCGGGCGGCGCGGACGATATCCGGGTGTCGGTCACGTGCGCTCCCTTGCTCGCCCCCGGTTTCGAACCTAGGGGCGAGCGCGGAAGCGCACCTGTTCACCGCACCCGTCCGGGTCAGGCCTTGCGCGCGACCCCGGCGTACACGGGCACGACACCCTCCGCCTGGGCCGCCACGTCCTCCGGCTCCGGCCGCCACCCGTACACCGGGATCACACCGGGGCCGAGCAGTTCGAGGCCGTCGAAGAACCGGGTGAACTCGGGCAGCGTGCGCGGGTAGAAGGGCGTGCCGCTGCGCCGGAACAGCTCGGTCGCCTGGGCCACGCCCTCGGGGCTGAGGTCCGGGGTGACCTGGGAGAGGATCAGGTAGCTGCCGGGGGCGAGCAGGGAGACGTACCGCCCGACCAGGCCGTACACGTCGTCCTCCGCGTCGCCCAGGTAGTGGGTGAGCGCCACCAGGGACAGCGCGACGGGCTGCGCGAAGTCGAGGGTCTCGCCGGCCAGCCGCAGGATGGTGTCGGGGTCGCGGACGTCGGCGTGGACGTACTCCGTGGTGCCCTCGGCGGAGCCGTGCAGCAGCGCCTCCGCGTGCCGCAGGACGATCGGGTCGTTGTCCGCGTACACCACCTTGGCTTCCGGGGCCGCGCCCTGGGCCACCTGGTGCAGGTTGGGCTCGGTGGGGATGCCCGTCCCGATGTCCAGGAACTGGCGGATCCCGGCCTCGGCGGCCGTGCGTACGGCCCGGTGCATGAACCGGCGGTTGGCGCGCGCCCCCCGCACCGCCGTGCCGTCCGCGGCCAGGATCTTGCGGGCCAGCTCCTCGTCCACCGGGTAGTTGTCCTTGCCGCCCAGCCACCAGTCGTACACCCGGGCCGGGTGCGGACGGCTGGTGTCGATCTGGACGGGCGCGGCGTCGGATCCTGTCATGCGGTGTCGTCTCCTAGGCGATCGAAGGGTCTTCGAGGGATGTCGATGGGGGTGCCGCCCGCTGCGGGCGTGCTGCGTGCGTGCCCCGCGGCCGGGCGCGGGCGCCGTGGGCGGTCTCAGAGGTTCTCGCGGTGCTCCCGCAGGATCTTCCGGGTGCGCTGGGCCGACGCGGCGCGAGCGGTCATGTGGTCCAGGACCTCCAGGTGCGCGGAGACCTCCTTGCGGGAGTCCAGGTACAGGGCACCGGTCAGGTACTCGGTGAAGACCATGTCCGGCAGCTCCGGCTCGGCGAACCGGAACAGCGAGAAGGGCGCGTACGTCCCAGGGTGCGGGCCGCTCGCGAACTCCGCCAGCTGCAGTGTCACCTGGTCCCGTTCTGCGTACTCCAGCAGTTTGTCCAGCTGGTCGCGCATGACCTCGCCGCGGCTGCTCACCGGGCGCCGCAGCACCGTCTCGTCCATGATCACCCACAGGTGCGGGGCGTGCTCCCGCTCCAGCAGCCGCTGCCGCTCCATGCGCAGCGACACATGCCGTTCGATCGCCTCCGTGCCGGCCTGCCCGATCGTGCCGGCCTCCAGCACGGCCCGCGCGTAGTCCTCGGTCTGCAGCAGGCCGGGCACGAAATGCGGCTCGTAGGAGCGGATGATCCGGGCGGCGCCCTCCAGGCTCACGTACAGGCTGAACCAGTCCGGCAGCACGTCGTGGAACCGCTGCCACCAGCCCGGCTGATTGGCGTCCTCGGCCAGCTCCACGAACGCGGCGGCCTCGTCGGCGGGCACACCGTACGTCGTCAGGAGCACCTGTACGTAGGGAATCTTCAGCGCGACCTCGGCCATCTCCATCCGCCGTACGGTCGCCGACGCCACCCGCAGCACCCGGGCCGCCTCGTCGCGCCCCAGGCCGGCCGCCTCGCGCAGCTCCTGAAGCCGCTTGCCGAGCACCACCTGGCCGACGGTGGGCGCAGCCCGCCGCTCACTCACGCCACGCCCTCCCCTACGCGCCGTCGTACGCGAGCAGTGTGTCACGGCACGCCGTGTCGCACACGTGGTCGAGGGGACTGACGTGTCAACTCGTCAATTCCCGCAGGTACTTGGCGGTCGCCGGGTCCGCCGGCAGGAACGTCTCGATGGCCAACTCGGCGACCGTCACGTCCATCGGCGTGTTGAAGGTGGAGATCGACGACACGAACGACAGGATCCGGCCCTCGTGATCGATCCGCATCGGCAGCGCGAAGTAGGCGACGGATCCGGCCGGTTCCTCGTCGTCCGCGCCCGGCGGCACCGGGTACGCCGCGACCTCCTCGTACAGCGTGCGCAGGGCGTCCGAGCGGTGCAGGGCGATCTGCCGCTCCATCTGCGCGAGCAGGTGCCCGCGCCACTCGCGCAGATTGCGGATGCGCGGCGCGAGCCCGTGCGGGTGCAGGGTCAGCCGCATCGCGTTCGGCGCGGGCGCCAGCAGGGACTCCGGTACGCCGTCGAGCAACATCGCGATGCCCCGGTTGGCGGCGACGACCGTGTACGTGGCGTCGACGATCAGCGCCGGATACGGCTCGTAGCCCTGGATCAGCCGTTCCATGCCGTCGCGCAGCGCGTCGAGGGCCGGATCGTCCAGCGGGGTCTCGGGGTAGTGCGGGGCGTAACCCGCCGCCAATAGCAGGGCGTTGCGCTCCCGCACCGGCACGTCCAGGTGCTCGGCCAGCCGCAGCACCATGTCCTCGCTCGGCCGCGAACGGCCCGTCTCGATGAAGCTGATGTGCCGGGCCGAGGAGTCGGCACGCAGCGCCAACTCCAGCTGGCTGACCCGGCGTCGCTCCCGCCAGGCGCGCAGCAGCGGGCCGACGCGCTTGTCGGCGGGGGTGGCGGCGGACACGGCGGAGCCGGCGGCGACAGTGGTCATGCGGACGACCGTAGTCGAGGAGCGCGCGCATGAACGAGCCGTGGCAGTAGTCCTGGGCGGCCGCGGCGGTGTACCGGGCCAGAGTCCGCGGCTGCCTGCTCGGTGGTGCGCTGGGCGACGCCCTCGGATACCCCGTCGAGTTCTCCTCCCTGGACCGGATCCGGGCCGCGCACGGCGAGCGCGGGGTGACCGGGCTGGTGCCAGGAGCACACGGCGCGGCCGGCCGGATCAGCGACGACACCCAGATGACCCTGTTCACCGCCGAGGCCCTCGTCCATGCCCACGCACGGGAACGGCACAAGGGCATCGGCGGCGACTGGGTCCTGCTGCTGCGCCGGGCGTAAGAGCGCTGGCTGGAGACCCAGACGAAGCCGGGCCCCGAACAGGCCGCACCGCCCGCGAGCGGCGCCCCGGCCGGCGGCCTGGTCACCGAGCCTGGCTGCACACCCCCAGAGGGGGCACCCCCAGCCGCGCCCCCGGCAACGCCTGCCTGTCCGGCGTCGCCCAGATGTACGCCCCCGACGCGGGGACTTCCGCTCGACGGCACTCCCGGAGAGGTCAACCCCGACGCCAAGGGCTGCGGCGCGGTGATGCGCTCGGCGCCCTTCGGCCTCGTCAACCCCGCCGACGCGGCGTTCGCCATGGCCGCCCGCGGCGCCCAGATCACCCACGGCCACCCCACCGGCCACTACGCGTCGGGCGCGCCGGCCGCGATCCTGGCGTACCTCGTCGCCGGGGACTCCCTGGAGGGCTCGGTGCTGCGCGCTGCGCGTGCCGGAGTTCCCCCAAGTTCTCGGCTCCGCTCGAACAGGGGACCCCCGTCCCGGCCACGAAGAGACCTCGACCGACCTGCGCCGGGCCGTCGACCCGGCCGCGCAAGGGTCGCCGACGGCCGAGAAGGTCGAGTCCCTGGGCGCGGGCTGGGTCGCCGAGGAGGCCCTCGCCATCGGCGTCTACTGCGCGCTGGCCACGCCCCGGGTCGAGGACGCCCTGCTGTTGTCCGTCAACCAGTCGGGCGACAGCGACTCCACCGGCTCCCTGTGCGGCAATCTGCTCGGCGCCCGCCACGGCGACGTCGGCCTGCCGCACTCCTGGGTCGAGCGGGTCGAGGGCCGCGCCCGGATCACCGCACCGGCGGACGACCTGGCGGCCGAATGCGGCCGTCGCTGACCCCTTCGGTCAGGGCCGCGGCGGCTCTCCTGTGGCAGGCTGAACGGGTACGCGACCCGTAGGAAGGGAACCGTCCCATGCCCGTCGAACCGTTGTCGCAGAAGGAGATCGAGGACCGGCTGGCCGAGCTGCCGGGCTGGTCGCTCGAAGGGAACCGCATCGCCCGCTCCTACCGGCTCGGCTCGCACTTCGCGGCGACGGCACTGGTCGTGCACATCGCCCAGATCCAGCAGGACCTCGACCACCACTCCGACCTGACCCTCGGCTACCACTCGGTGTCCCTCACCGTGAACACCCACAGCGTCGGCGGCGCCGTCACCGAGAAGGACTTCGAGCTCGCCCGCAAGGTGGAGGACATCGCCGCAGGTCACGGAGCACACTGAACCGTGTGCTGGATTACGACAAGGAAGCCGACGCCTACGACGCCTCCCGGGGCGGCGAACCACGCGCCGAGGCGGCCGCCGACGCCGTCCTCGGCCTGATACCCGACCACGCCCGGCGTCTCCTCGACGTCGCCTGCGGCACCGGCATCGTGACCCGCCGGCTGGCGGCCGCCCGGCCCGGAACCCGGGTCACGGGCGCCGACCTCGCCCCGGGCATGGCCCGGATGGCCGAAGCCCGGCTGCCCGGCTCGGTCCTGCTGGCCGACAGCCGCCGGCTGCCGTTTCCGGGCGCCACCTTCGACGCCGTCACCAGCGTGTGGCTGCTGCACCTGATCGACGAACCGGCCGACGTCCGGGCCGTCGTCGCCGAGTGCGCGCGGGTGCTGCGCCCCGGCGGGGTGTACGTCACCACCGTCGACAAGGCCGCCGCGCACGACGTCGGCAGCGACATCGACGTCGTCCTCGCGCCCCGCCCGCGCCGCCCCGCCCACGACGCGGCCGCGACCGTCGCCGCGCACGCCGCCGACCACGGACTCCTCCCCGCGGGCCGGGCCACCTTCCCCGGCCTCGGCCAGGGCCGCACTCCCCGGGGCACCATCGCCGACCTGCGCCGCGGCTGGTTCACGGTGCTGCGCCCCGACAACCCGCTCACCGAGCGCCTCGCCGAGCGGCTGGCGGCCCTGCCCGACCAGGACCGCCCCCGCCCCGACCCCCGTTTCAGCGTCCGCGCGTTCAGGAAGCCGCGGGCCGACTGAAGTCCATCGTCCAGTTGGTCACCCAGGTCTCCCCGCCGTCCACCGAGAACGCCTGCTCCCAGCGCGCCGCGGTGGGGGAGACCCCGGACCACACGAACCGCACCCGCACGTCCTTCCCGTCGTGCGTGTCGGTGCCGTGGAACTCGCCGCGGCCGCCCTCGAACCGGCCCACCACCGGCGGGAACAGCTTCCCGCTGCGGCTGGAGGACCAGTACAGCGACCACCGTTCGCTCTCCCGGTCGAACAGCCGCAGCGTCAGACCCTTGGACCCGAGCCGGGGCAGGTCGATCTCGTCGATGTTCGCGCCCCCGTCGAACAGCGGCCAGCAGCGGCTCGTCGACGGGAACTCCTCCCAGTCGCCGTCCGGGTCGAGGAAGTCGGCGCGGCGGCGGTGGCGGACCTCCCAGTCGCCGTGGAAGAAGTCGAAGTCGTGCGGGCTGCTCATGAGCGGTCTCCTGTGGTTCCCTCGGGCAGGGTGTCGGTCACATAGGCCTCCAGGTCGGGGACTTCGGGGGCGAGCAGATGCCGCACCCAGGCGTCCCGTTCGTGCTGGATCGGCGGCAGCTCCCACACACAGCCGATCCACGGCAGGGCCGGCACGACGAAGTGGGTGGGGTCGGTGTCCGTGCAGCCCAGCACCGGCTGGCCCGCCGCCGCGTTGCGGTAGTGCAGCACGTTGTCCCACACCCAGCTGTACGCGTTGAGGTAGGCGCCGCTGTCCCCGCCCCGGTGCAGCACGACGAACGTCGCCGGCGGTGTGCCGTCCGGCTCCGGCAGCAGCTCGGGCAGGATCGCGTACGCCGCCCGCTCCACCTCGGGCGCGATGCCCGCGGGGTCGGTGGTGACGTGGTAGCGCTTGACGCGCCGGCCGGCCACCACGATCGGCGGCGGCACGGTCAGCAGTTTCTCCTCGAAGGCCATGGACGGGACGCTAGGCCCGCTTCACTGACATCCTGTGTCAGTGAAGTCCAGCCGTCTCGTCTCGATCCTGCTGCTGCTCCAGACCCGGGGCCGGATGACCGCCGCCCGGCTCGCCGAGGAGCTCGACGTCTCCGTGCGCACCGTCTACCGGGACGTCGAGGCGCTGAGCGCGGCGGGGGTGCCGCTGTACGGCGACGCGGGCCACGCCGGTGGCTACCGCCTCCTCGACGGCTACCGCACCCGGCTCACCGGCCTGACCACCGAGGAGGCCGAGGCCCTCTTCCTCGCGGGCGCCCCGGGACCTGCCGCCGACCTCGGGCTCGGCCCGGTGCTGGCCGCCGCCCAGCTCAAGGTCCGCGCCGCCCTCCCGGCCGAACTGCGCGCCCACGCCGACCGCGTCAGCGGCCGCTTCCACCTCGACGCCCCCGGCTGGTACGCCGACGCCGACGACACCCCGTACCTCGCCGCCGTCGCCGACGCCGTCTGGAACGGCCGTGTGCTGGACGTCCTGTACCGGCGCTGGCGCGAGCCCACCGACGTGCGGCGCCGCCTGGAACCCTACGGGCTGGTCCTGAAGGCGGGCCGCTGGTACGTCGTCGCCGGACCCGGGCCCGGGCTCGCACCACGGACCTTCCGCGTCGACCAGATCCTCCGGCTCGCCGCCACGGACGAGGAGTTCACCCGCCCCGCCGACTTCGACCTGGCCGCCTACTGGACGGCGTACCAGCGCGACTTCCACGACCGGCTGCACGGGGCGCAGGCGGTGATCCGGCTGGCCCCGGGCGCCCGCCTCACCGGCCCGGCGGGCGAGGCGGTACGAGCCAACGGCCGCACTGACCCAGACGGTTGGACCGTGGCGACCGTCCCCATCGAATCCGTCGACCACGCCCACGGCGCATTCCTGAGCCTGGGCGCCGACATCGAGGTCCTGCGCCCCGCCGAGCTGCGCGACCGAATCAGCCGCACCGTCTCCGAACTGGCCCGGATCTACGGCAACTCCCTTGCGGGCGGCGGCTGAGGGAGGAACCACGGCCCGGGACGACGTGCGGTCCCCAGTGCGGGTGGGGACCGCCCGAAGAAGCGCCCGGGAGGTGCCCCGGCGGATCGCGTCCCGCACCGCCCGGGTCGGCGCCCGGCCGGCGCCTTGCTGTCGCGCATCACGAATTTGCCGTACCGGCAACAGAACTGGCCCGCGCGCGGTGCGTCGGCGCACTCTGGGCGCACCTGGACGAGAGGCTGACCACCATGGCGCACCACCACCACGACCACACCGACATCGACTGGGCGCAGATGGCCGCGCACCTGGAGACGCAGGCGGAGCTGTTCGCGCCCGTCTACGAGCGGGCCATGGCCTGGCTGGCGAAGGAGGTGACCGAGCCGGGGCTGATCGTCGACGCGGGCAGCGGGCCCGGCGTCGTGTCGTGCCTGTTCGCCGAGGCCTTCCCGGGCGCGCGGGTCGTCGCGGTGGACAGCACCGAGCCGCTTCTCGACCGGGCCCGCGCCCGCGCCGCCCGCCAGGGCGTCGCCGACCGCTTCGGCGTCCTCGCCGGTGAACTCCCCATTGTGCTCGACGAGTTGGACTACCCCGCCGACCTGCTGTGGGCCAGCCGCAGCCTGCACCACCTCGGCGACCAGCGCGCCGCGCTCGCCGCCTTCGCCGCCCGCCTGGCTCCCGGCGGCACCCTCGCCCTGCTGGAGGGCGGCCTGCCGTCCCGCTTCCTGCCCCGCGACCTCGGCATCGGGCGGCCGGGGCTCCAGGCCCGGCTCGACGTGCTGCAGGAGGAGTGGTTCGCGCAGATGCGGGCCGACCTGCCCGGTGCCGTCGCCGAGACCGAGGACTGGCCCGCCCTGCTGACGTCCGTCGGCCTGAAGCACACCCGCACCCGCAGCTTCCTGCTGGATCTGCCCGCCCCCGCGTCCGAGCGGGCCCGCGCCTATGTCGCCGCGCAGTTCTCCCGCTTCCGCGACGACCTCGGCGACGCCCTCGACGCCGACGACCGCGCCACCCTCGACCGCCTCCTCGACCCGACCGACCCGGCGGGCGTGCACCGGCGCCCGGACGTGTTCGTCCTGTCCGCGTACACCGTGCACACGGCGGTACGACCCGTCTGACCGGCCCGCTCAGCGCTGGGATTCACCTTCGACGGCGGCGAGTTGCGTCTCGTCACGCCCCATCTCCGCGACCGCGCAGCCGTGTTGGATCCCCGGCGGGCCGTCGTGGCGGTGTGCGCACGGGCCGGGGGCGGCGCGACCCGGGCCGATTGGCACCGGTACCTGCCGTCCGTGCCCTGCCGCGACACCTGCGTTCCTTGACTTCGAGAGCGCTTCAAGTGATGGACTCCCCGGCGTTCACCGAAACACAGGGGGTACATCATGACCGACTCTCCGGTCGCGCTCATCACCGGTGGCGGCAGCGGCATCGGCGCCGCCGTCGCCCGGCAGCTGCTGGAGGCCGGGCACCGCGTCGCCGTCACCGGCCGCGGCGAGCGGCGGCTGCGCGACTTCGCCGCCGAACTCGGCGAGCCCGACGGCCTGTTGACCGTCGTGGGGAACACGGCCGAGTACGACGACGTGCGGGCGGCGGTCGACGGCACCCTCAAGGCGTTCGGGCGGCTCGACATCGTGATCGCCAACGCCGGTTCCGCCACCCACGATTCGGTCGCGGAGGGCGACCCGGCCGGCTGGACCGACATGGTGCTGACCAACGTGCTCGGCCCCGCGCTCCTCATCCGGGCGTCGATCGACGCCCTGAAGGAGACCCGGGGCCGGATCGTCCTGGTCGGCAGCGTCGCCGGCTTCGTGCCCACCCCGGGCAACCTCTACGGGGCCACCAAGTGGGCGGTGACCGGTCTCGCCGAGAACACCCGCCGCCAGGTCACCGAATGGGGCGTCGGGGTGACCCTGATCGCGCCGGGCCGGGTGGAGACCCCGTTCTGGGACGGCAACGGACTGCCGCCCGGGCAGCTGCTCACCGCCGACCAGATCGCCGACTCGGTCGTGTGGGCCATCCGGCAGCCCGCCGGTGTCGACGTCAACACCGTCGTCGTACGGCCGCTCGGACAGCCCAACTGACCTCCGGGCCGGCTCAGTTGTTCCTCAGGAACTGCTGGGCCAGCTGATCCCCGAGAGTCACCGCCGCGCTGTGGCTCTCTATGGGGGACACCTTGGAGTTCTTGAACAGGATGTAGGTCACGCCGGAGTCGACCCCGCCGGTTTCCGGATCGGGGTCGATGCCGAGCGCCTTGGCGGTGGCGTACGAGGCCTCGCCGATGATCTTCGTCGGGCCGGTGTCGCCGACCACGGCGTACTCGACCTTGTTGTTGTAGATGACGGCGACCACGCCGCCGCCCTTGATGCCGGCACTGGAGTAGTTCCAGATGCCGCTGGAGCTGGGCACGACGACATAGGGCAGTGAATCCGCCTTCAGCGGCTTGCCGTTGGACTGGTGGAAGGCAGTGTCGTCCTGGTACCAGGGGTCGGTGTCCTCGTTGCACTTCGAGGTGCGCTGGCCGTCGCAGTCGACGTCCATGTCGGCCTTCCAGAACACGGCACCGTTCTTGCCGCACACGGGAATCGTGGCCGACGTCTCGTCATCGGTCTTGTACTTGCCGTTGGAGATCTGCGAACAGGACGTCACCTTGGCGAGCAGGTCGGCCGCGCTGACCGTGCCCTCCTGTGCGGAGGTTGGGGAAGTGGTGCCGGAGGCGTTGGCGGGGAGCACTCCGGCGGCGAGCAGTGCGGCCCCGGAGGCCGCGGCGAGGGTCAGTGTTCGGATGCGCACTGTGGGGGACCCTTCTGTTAGGAAAGTTTCCTTACCGGGTGCGTTACAAGGTGGCCCCTTTGCGTGGCCCCGTCAAGTCCGGTGGACCGAACGTGCGCACCGTGCGTCGTTTGCGGCCCTCAGTGCCCCAGAGAAGACTGGTCGTAGCGAACATTTCGGATTCCACCCCGGATGTTCACATCCGGCTCCCGGGAGGCGAGGCGGCATGTTCGTACGCACCGTGTACTCGACCGGCGATCCCACGAAGATCGACACGGCCGTCCGGGCCCTGAACACGCAGGGGCGCGACCTGCTCGAAGAGCGCCCCGGATACCGCGGGGCGGGCGTCTTCGTGGATCACCGGCTGGGCAAACTCTTCGCGGTGAGCTGGTGGGACACCGAGGAGGCCCGGCACAACAGCGACGAGGTGATGCGTGAGCGGCGCTCGTCGCTGCTCGATCCGTTCGCCGGGACCGTGGCGGTCGACAACTACGAGGTGGCGGTCTTCCACGCGATCCAGCATCCGCGGGTGGGCGGCGGAATGCGGCTGACCAGGCTGGAGTTCGATCCCCTGGACGCGGACCTGGTCGCCGACACGTTCCGGGCCACCGAGGTGCCCCGGCTCGAATCCCTCGCGGGGCTGGCCCGGACGTCCCTGTTCGTGGACCGGGAACGCGGGCGCGGCATGGTCGACACGCTGTTCGTGGACCGCGAGTCGATGGCGGCCACCCGCGCCGCCCAGGCACCGATCCGCCGCGCGGGCGCGGCCAAGGCCCATGTGACCGTGACCGCGCTGGAGGAGTTCGAGGTCGTACACGCGGACGTGCGTGCGGACTGACACCGGTTGGCGAGGCGGGCGGGGTCGGGTGCCTGCCCGGCAAGGCTGTCACGGGGCGTGTCTCAGGTGCGGGCCCCCGGTCGGGTCGTGTGCGTACGCCCCGCCGCGAGGAGGCCGTGCGGCGGGGTGTACGGGTGTGTGGGCGGGGGGGTTCAGCCCATGTCGAAGGCGGCCGGGTCGGGACCCAGGCGTCGGTCCTCGTTGAGCGCGCTGATCGCCGCGAGGTCCTCGGTGTCCAGGCTGAAGTCGAAGACGTCGATGTTCTCGCGGATCCGGGACGGGGTCACCGACTTCGGGATCACGATGTTGCCCAGCTGCAGGTGCCAGCGCAGCACGATCTGGGCCGGGGTGCGGTTGTGCTTCTGGGCGATGGCGACGATCGCCGGCACCTCCAGCAGGCCCCTGCCCTGGCCGAGCGGCGACCAGGCCTCGGTGGCGATGCCCTGCTCCGCGTGGAAGTCACGGGAGCCGTGCTGCTGCAGGTGCGGGTGCAGCTCGATCTGGTTGACCGCCGGGATGACCGACGTCTCGGCGATCAGCCGCTCCAGGTGCTCCGGAAGGAAGTTGGAGACGCCGATCGCACGGACCCGGCCGTCGGACAGGAGCTTCTCGAAGGCCTTGTAGGTGTCGACGTACTTGCCCCGGGACGGCAGCGGCCAGTGGATCAGGTACAGGTCCAGGTACTCCAGGCCCAGCTTCGCCAGGGAGGTGTCGAAGGCACGCAGCGTGGCGTCGTACCCCTGGTCGCTGTTCCACAGCTTGGTGGTGACGAAGACTTCCTCGCGGGGCAGGCCGGAGGCGGCGATGGCCTTGCCGGTGCCCTCTTCGTTGCCGTAGATCGCCGCTGTGTCGATGCTGCGGTACCCGGCCTCCAGCGCGGTGGCGACGGCCTGTTCGGCCTCGTCGTCCGGCACCTGCCAGACGCCGAAGCCCAGCTGGGGCATCTCCACGCCGTTGTTGAGGATTTTCGGGGGGACCTTGCTGCTCACGAGCTCTTGATCCTTCGGTTGACGAACAGGTGGTGCTCTTATCGTCAACGATCACGGGCCGTGATGCATTCCTGACTGCCGAATCCGCCGAATCCGCCAGAACTGACTGACGAGTCAGTCACGGGAGGGGGTTGGCCGAAGAGCATCCGATGTTTTCAGGGTTTTCGGTCCGGACCATTGACCGCGGCCCGTCCTCTCGGGACTCTGTATCGCGCCACCGAACGCGTCGCTGAATCAAATGCACACATGTGAACGACGCGCATATCGGCGCCTGTCTGCGCTCCGAGACCCCCCACCCTCAGGAAAGCAGGTACGTACACATGAACGAGACCCTGCCCGAGGCCCTCCCGGCGGAACGAACCGTTCTGGAGACATCGGATGACAATGCCTGGCAAAGCCCTGGATACACGGTCGTCGAGACCGCGCTCGAGGTGACCGCCTACGCCCTCGGCGACCTCCCGGGCGCCGGCGGCTCCGCCCGGGCCGGGGCGACCCCCGCGCCCGCCGCCCGGCGCCCCGCGCCGTGACCGCGCCCGTCCGCGCCGAGAGCACCGCGTCCCCCTGGCCCGCAGCCGAGTTCACCGCCCGACTGCGCGCCGTCACCGCCGAGCGCTATCACGACCGGCACCCCTTCAACCTTCGTATGCACCAAGGTGAGTTGACCCCGGCCGAGGTGCGCCGCTGGATCGCCAACCGGTTCCACTACCAGCGACACATCCCGGTGAAGGACGCGCTGATCCTCGCCAAGCTGGAGAGGCCCGTGCTGCGCCGCGCCTGGCTGCGCCGCATCCGTGACCACGACGGCTCGACCGAGGGCGAGGGCGGCATCGAGCGCTGGCTGCGGCTCGGCGAGGCGGCCGGTCTGGCCCGGGACGAACTGTGGGACACCTCCCGGGTGCTGCCCGGGGTGCGGCTCGCGGTCGAGCGGTACGTCACCTTCTGCGCCCGGCGTCCCGCGCTGGACGCGGTCGCCGCCTCCCTCACGGAGCTGTCCGCGCCCGACCTGATGCGCACCCGCATCGCCGCGTTCGAACGCCACTACCCGTGGATCGACCCGGCCGGTCTCGCCTACTTCCGCACCCGCGTCGGTCAGGGCGCGCGGGACGGCGAGGAGGCCCTCGCCCTGGTCCTGGCCTGGGCCCGCACCCGCCCGCAGCAGGAACGGGCGGTGGCCGCGCTGGCCTTCAAGTGCGAAGTGCTGTGGGCGCTGCTCGACTCCGTCGACCGGGGCGACGGCGTTGCCGGAGGCCTGCCATGACCTGGCGTCCCGCCCTGTCCCGCGGGGTCGTCCTGCGCCGGGACCGGGTGCGCGGCACCGACCTCCTGCTGCTGCCGGAACGGGTCGTCGTCCTGCACGGCGGGGCGGGCGGCGTGCTGCGGCTGTGCGACGGCAGCCGGAACGTGCCGGAGATCGTCGCCGAGCTGCGCGCGGCGTTCCCCGGAGCCCCCGTCGGCGCCGACGTCCCCTGGTTCCTCGCGGCGCTGCGGAAGGAGGGCTGGCTGACATGACCCCGGACCCCCCGTGGGCCCTGCTCGCCGAGCTCACGCACGGCTGCCCGCTGCGCTGCGGGTACTGTTCCAACCCCGTCGAACTGATCGGTCGGTCAAGAGAGCTGATCGCCGCGCAGTGGGCGGACGTGTTCCGGCAGGCCGGTGACCTGGGTGTCGTCCAGACCCATCTGTCCGGCGGCGAGCCGCTGCTCAGACGCGATCTGCCGGAACTCGTCGCCGCCGCCGACACCGCGGGCCTCTACACCCAGCTGGTCACCAGCGGACTGGGGCTGAGCGAGCGGCGGCTGGCCGGGCTCGTGTCGGCCGGACTGCGCAGCGTCCAGCTCTCCGTGCAGCACGCGGAGCCGGCCGCCGCCGAACGCATCGCGGGCGTCCGCTCGTTCGCGGCCAAGGAGCGCGCCGCCCGGCTGATCCGCGCGGCCGGACTGCCCTTCGGGCTCAACATCGTCCTGCACCGCGCCAACCTCGACGCGCTGGACGAGCTGATCACCCTCGGCGTGTCCTGGGGCGCCGACCGGATCGAGCTCGCCCACACCCAGTTCCACGGCTGGGCCCTGCGCAACCGCGCGGCCCTGCTGCCCACACCGGCACAGGTCGAGCGGGCCCGCACCACGGTCGCCCGCAGGCGCCGGGAACTCGGCGGCACACCGGAGTTGGTCTGGGTCGCCCCGGACCTGGTGGACGCCACGGCGAAACCCTGCATGGGCGGCTGGGGCAGGATCTCGCTCACCGTCGCACCCGACGGCACGGTCCTGCCCTGCCCGGCCGCCGCCGCCCTGCCCGGACTCGACCCGCCGAACGTCACCGACCGCCGACTCGCCTGGATCTGGCACGAGTCCGCGGCCTTCAACGCCTTCCGCGGCGAGTCCTGGATGCCCGAACCCTGCCGTGGCTGCGCCCTGCGCGCCGCCGACCACGGCGGCTGCCGGTGCCAGGCGTACGCGCTCACCGGCGACGGGACGCGCACCGACCCGGCCTGCCGCCACGCCCCCGACCACCACCTCGTACGCGACCTCGTGCACGGACCGCGCGAGACGTCCGCGTACGCGTACCGAGAAGGAGGACCATGAGACGCCGACGCCTGCGGGCGGCGCTGACGGCCGTCGCGCTCGCCGCCACCGCCCTGGCCGCGCTGCCCTCGGTGACCTCGACGCCGGCCGCCGCCGCGCCCCGCCCGGAGGCCCCCGCGCCGGCCGTGCACGAGGCCGAGGACGGGGTCATCGGCCAGGGCACCGTCGACTCCGACCACACCGGCTACACCGGCACCGGATTCGTCAACTACGGCAATCTGAGCGGCAGTTACGTCGAGTTCACGGTCACCGCCGACCAGCCGGGCACCGAGCCGCTCGCGTTCCGCTTCGCCAACGGCAGCACCGCCGACCGGCCCCTGGACGTCACCGTCAACGGTGTCACGGTCGCGCGCGGCCTGTCCTTCCCGGGCGACGGCTCATGGACGAGCTGGCGGACCCGGACCGTCGACGCGGCGCTGCGGCAGGGCACCAACACGATCCGCGCGACCGCCGTGAGTACCGGCGGCGGACCCAATCTCGACTCGCTGACCGTGGGCCGGCCCACCGCCGTCACCGACTGGTCGGCCGCCATGGTCGACTCCACCACCGCCCGCTACACGCCGAGCACGATCGGCGGCTGGTCGTACCCCGTCGGCCTGTACCTCTACGGCCAGTACCTCGTCTACCGGCGCACCCACAACGCCCGCTACCTGTCCTTCATCAAGAGCTACGTCGACCGGTTCGTGGCGAGCGACGGCTCGATCGGCCAGAGCTTCAACAACCTCGACAGCATGCAGGCGGGACGGCTGCTGACGATCCTGCACCACGAGACCGGCCAGGACCGCTACCGGATCGCGGCCAAGAAGATCCGCGACCGCCTCGACAGCTACCCGCGCACCCAGGACGGCGGCTTCTGGCACGCCGACTCCAGCAGCCGCGCCCACCAGTTGTGGGCCGACGGCGTCTACATGGTCAACCCGTTCCTCGTCGAGTACGGCAGGGAGTTCCACGACGCGGGCTACGCCGATGACGAGGCCGCCCGGCAGCTCGCCGTCTACGGCGGTCATCTCCAGGTGGGCAACGGCCTGTTGAAGCACGCCTACGACGAGTCGGGCACCGCCTCCTGGTCCGACCCGGCCACCGGTCTCGCCCCCGAGCACTGGTGCCGCGCCGTCGGCTGGTACTCCATGGCGATCGTCAACGTGCTCGACGCCCTCCCGGCCGACCACCCGCGCCGGACCGCGCTGCTGGGCATCCTGAAACGACTCGCCGCCGGTCTGGAGCACTACCAGGACCCGGCCACCGGACGCTGGTTCCAGGTGATGGACAAGGGCGAGCGCGGCGACAACTGGACCGAGACCTCCTGCTCCAGCATGTTCACCTACGCCCTCTCGCGCGGCGCCCAGCAGGGCTACCTCGACGCGCACTACGCGAGCGTCGCCGAACGCGGCTACCAGGGCGTCCTGCAGCGGATCTCGCTCGGTCCGGACGGCCGTACCGACCTCACCGACATCTCGATCGGCACCAACGTCGGCGACTACGCCTACTACATCGGCCGCACCCGTGCCACCAACGACTTCCACGGCCTCGGCGCCTTCCTGATCATGAACGAACAGCTGCGCGCCCGGCCCCGCACGCCCACTTCTTCGGAGCAGCCATGACCTCCACCCGCAGGACCCTGCTGGGCGCGGCCCTGACCGGCGCGACCGCCGCCGCCGTCGGCCTGCCCGCCACCCCGGCGAGCGCCGCCTCCTGGCAGCTGAAGTGGTCGCCGTCCGCGAGCGTCGACGGTCTCGGCGCCTTCGAGACGATCGAGGACGACCGCGCGAACTCGCACCCCGCCGGACACCCCCACATCCGCCCCGAGGGCGACAACTGGAGGTTCACCATGCACACGGTGGACCGGGACACCATGACCGACCGGCAGCGCCAGGAGGTCACCGGGCTGCGCACCTCGCCCGGCAGCTATCTGAAATGGCTGCCGGGACAGACCTGGCGGCTGACCTACTCGATGTACATCCCGAGCTCGCTGAAGGCCACGACCACCTTCACGCACATCATGCAGATGAAGCAGCCCGGCAACGGCAGCTCGCCGATCGTCGTGCAGTCCCTGCGCCGGGTCAACGGGGTCCAGACCATCGAGCTCCGGCTGCCGGTCTCCGGGACCCTGGTCGGCCGTACCTCCCTGGATCCGCTGCACGACCGGTGGACCGACGTCGACTTCCAGATCAAGGTCGGCAACGGCACGTCCGGCTCGGTGCGCTGGATCCTGAGGAGCGGCGGCACGACCCTGATCGACAAGGCGCGCACCGGCGTCGACACCTTCCTGGCCGACCGCGTGCGCCCGAAGTGGGGCATCTACCGCTCCCTCGGCGACAGTTCCGGCTCGCTCCAGGACTGCCACCTGCTCCTCACCCATCTGCGCGGCTACCAACTCGTCTGAGAAGAAGGTCCGATGACACCCCCACGCGCCCCGCGCCGAGCCCTCTTACTCGCGTTCCTCGGCTTCCTCGTCGCGCTCGGCCTGTCCCACCCTCCGGCCGTGGCCGCCCCCGCGTCCCCCGCCGCCGCCTCCCCCGTCCACTCGACCGCGGCCGTCTACGACATCCGCTCCTACGGCGCCAAGGGCGACGGCTCGGCCAACGACACGCCCGCCGTGCAGAAGGCCGTCGACGCGGCGAGCGCCGCCGGCGGCGGAACCGTGCTGGTGCCCGCGCCGGGCACCTACAAGTCCAAGAACACGATCCACATGAAGAGCCGTGTGACGCTCCAGGTCGACAAGGGCGCCACCCTCCAGGGCTCCGACGCGGACACCTACGACCCGCCCGAGTCCAACCCGAACGACAAGTACCAGGACTACGGCCACAGCCACTTCCACAACGCGATGATCTACGGGGACCGGCTGACCGACATCGCCTTCACCGGCGGCGGCGTCATCGACGGCGGCGGCAGCCTGATCACCGGCAACCCGAAGTCCGGCGAGGCCGACAAGATCATCTCGCTGACCCGGTGCGACGGACTGAGCCTGGGCGACGGCCTGACCCTGCGTCGCGGCGGCCACTTCGCCGCCCTCGTCAACGGCTGCGCGAACGTCACCTCCGACCACCTGACCATCGACACCGCGAGCGACCGGGACGGCTGGAACATCATCAGCACCACGAACGTCACCGTCACAGGCGCCCACATCAAGGCGAACGACGACGCGCTGGTCTTCAAGAGCGACTACGCCCTGGGTGCCAAGCTCCCCAACGGCCATGTGCGGGTGAGCGACTCCTATCTGTCGGCGGTGTGCTGCAACGCCCTGATGTTCGGCTCGGAGACCTGCGGCGACTTCACGGACTACCAGTTCGCGCGGATCAGGATCGAGGGGTCGAACAAGTCGGGACTCGGCATGGTGTCGATGGACGGCGCGAAGATCTCCGACGTCCACTACCGCGACATCACCATGACCGACGTCCACGCGCCGATCACGCAGAAGATCGGCACCCGTAAACGCTGCGGCAACAACCCGGGCGTCGGCTCCATCAGCGACATCACCTACGACAACATCACCGCGACCGGATCCAGCCCCTCGTTCAGCCCGACGCTGTGGGGCGAGGCGGGTGCGCACCGGATCAGGAACGTCACCTTCACCCACGTCGACCTCACCGTGCCCGGCGGCAGCGGCACCATGGGCACCGGCGTGCCGAGCAACGACCCGAACAACTACAACCCCAACAGTATCGGCACCCGCCCGGCCTACGGCTGGTACCTGCACGACGCGGACGGCATCGTCTTCACGGACAGCTCCGTGCGCCTCGCCGCCGACGACGGCCGGCCCGCGGTCATCGCCAACTCCGCGAGCTCGGTGAAGTTCACCCGGTTCACCGCCCAGCGCGGTGGCAACGCGCCCTACGACATGGGCTTCCAGACGGTGACCGGCTACTGCGTGGCCGACAGCCACACCACCTCCGGAGGCGCGCTGCGGACGTCCGGCACCGGGTCCACGAGCGACTGCGGGGCCCCGGGCACGCGCTACGAGGCCGAGAACGCCGCCTCCTCGGCCGGCAGCACCGTGGACACCGACCACCCGGGTTACTCCGGCACCGGCTTTGTCAACACACCCAACGCCAGCGGCAGTTACGTCGAGTGGACGGCCGACACCGCGAGCGCCGGGACCCGGACGGTCTCCCTCGGCTACACCAACGGCAGCACCGCCGACCGCCCGATGGACATCGCCGTGAACGGCACGGTCGTCGCCGCGCACGTCTCCTTCCCGCCCACCGGCGACTGGACCGCCTGGCGCACCGTCGACGTCACCGTCCCGCTGACCGCCGGCGCCAACACGATCCGGACCACGGCCACCGCCTCGGGCGGCTGCCCCAACCTCGACTACCTGGACGTACCGGCATGAGCACACGCGGACGCACGATCCCGGCGCTGTTCGCGGCGGTGGGGCTGCTCCTGGCGGCCCTGCTGCTGCCGTCCCCGGCCCGGGCCGACCTGCAGAACCCGCGCCAGGACTTCCTGCGCGCCGCCACCGGCGGCCTCTTCCTGCACTGGGGCGAGCGCACCGCCCCGCAGCACACCAGCTGCGCCGCCTGGGAGAACGACGTGACCAGCGGCGGCTGGACCCCCGAGTACTGGGTGAACGAGGCGCAGAAGCTGCACACCCAGTACCTGGTCCTGGCCACCTTCCACAGCCGCCTCGGCTACGCCCGCCCCTGGCCCTCGGCCATTCCGGGCAGCTGCGCCACCCGGCGCGACTTCCTCGGCGAGCTGGTCACCGCGGCCAGGGCGAAGGGCCTGAAGGTCATCCTCTACATGACCGACGACCCGCAGTGGCACGACGAGGGCGGCCACGAGTGGCTCGACTCGGCCGCGTACTCCGCCTACAAGGGCCACTCCGTCGACCTGACGACCCGCGACGGCTTCGGCGAGTACTCCTACGACCTCTTCTTCGAGGTCATGAACCGCTACCCGGACCTCGGCGGCTTCTGGATCGACAACGACAACGCGTACTGGGAGAGCCACGACCTCTACGCGCAGATCTACCGGAAGCGCCCCCACTACACGATCAGCAACAACAATGAAGACACGTCGATCATGGACATGATCAGCAACGAGCAGAAGACGGGGATGACACCGGGGTACGACTACCCCCAGGCGGTCTACACGGCCCAACCCCGGCTCACCGAGGCCGACTTCAAGCTGCCCTCCACCGGAGCCTGGTGGTACGACGGTTCGAACCCGACCGTGGACCGGATGCTCACCCTCGGCCGCCTGATCACCAACGCGGGTTCCTCCGTGAAGGCGCTGATGGCGGAGACGGCGATGGTCAACGGGAGATTTCCGGCCAACCAGGAGGCCTTCAACAACTTCGCCAATGGCTATCTGACCCCGATCTGGGAGTCGCTGCACGGCGTCGAGGGCGGCGGCTACATGTACGGCGGACTCAAGCCCGGCTTCTGGAACGACGGCGCCCACGGCGTGACGACCATCGCCAAGGACGATCCCGACCGCCAGTACATCCACGTCCTGACCCCGCCCAGCACCGGCACCCTGCGGGTCCGGGACAACGGCTACCGGATCGCCTCCGTCACCAACCTCCGTACCGGAGCGCCCGTTTCGTGGTCCCAGTCCGGCGGCGTGCTCACGCTGACGGGGCTGGGCGGCTGGGACCCGTACGACACCGTCTTCAAGGTCGGCACGGCCGGGCGCCAGGGCCTGCTGCCCGCCTCCTCCTACACGATGACCGCGAGCGCCTCGGCGAGCGGACACGGCGCCCCGGCCGCAGCCGACGGGAACTACCTCACCTACTGGGACAGCGACAAGACCCTCCCGGTCACCCTGACCTTCGACCTGGGCTCGGCCAGGCGCGTGCAGTACCTCGGGCTCAACCAGCGCGAGGACTCGGTCGCCTACGCCCGTTCCGACACCGAGCAGTCCGCCCGGATCAAGGACTACAAGGTGTTCCTGAGCGACGACGGCTCCAGCTGGGGGAGCGCGGTCAAGTCCGGTCAGCTGGCAGGCCGGCGCGGCATGCAGGGCATCGACCTGCCCGCGACGAGCGCCCGCTACGTACGGCTGGAGGTCGACAGCACCTGGGCGGCCTCGACCGACACCACCCGCGCCAAGCGGCTGCGTGTCGACGAGGCCTGGATCGCGGCGTCGTACGCCACCCCGGCCACCGGGACACCGCCCCAGCGCCACGAGGCGGAGGACGCCGTGTACTCGGCGGGCGGGACCGTCGACACCGACCACACCGGATACTCCGGGACGGGCTTCGTCAACACGGCCAACGCGGCGGGCGCGTACGTGGAATGGACCGTCACGGCCTCCGGCGACGGCACCGCGCGACTCACCCTCCGGCACGCCAACGGCACGACCACGGACCGCCCGATGGACCTCAGCGTCGACGGCAAGGTGATCGCCGCCGCCAAGTCCTTCCCGCCGACCGGAGGTTGGGACAGCTGGGCCGATGTCACGGCCGATGTTCCGCTCACCGCCGGCACCCACACCGTCCGTGCCACGGCGACCACCGCCGCCGGCGCCCCCAACCTGGACTACCTGGAGGTGAGCGGGCCATGAGACCGACACGACGGAGCGGCCGCGCGCTGATCGCCGCCGTGCTGGGCGCGCTGTTGGCGAGCGTGCTCCCGTTGCTCGCCGCACCGCCCGCCGCCGCGTCCGGCAACGGACTCTCCCTGCGGCCCGCGATGGGCTGGAGCAGCTGGAGTTTCGTGCGCCGCCGGCCGACCGAGGACAAGATCAAGTCCCAGGCCGACGCCCTGGCCGCCAGTGGTCTGGCCGGACACGGCTTCGTGTACGTCAACCTCGACGACTTCTGGCAGAAGTGCGACTCCGACGGATTCGTCGTCGACTCCTACGGCCGCTGGGCCGTCGACACCGCCAAGTTCCCCTCCGGCATCAAGGCGTTGGCCGACTACGTGCACGCCAAGGGCCTGAAGTTCGGCTTCTACGTCACCCCGGGCATCGCCAAGAACGCCGTCCTGAAGAACACACCCGTCGAGGGCACCTCGTACCACGCGGCGGACATCGCGGACACGTCCACCCTGGAGAAGAACTACAACTGCAAGAACATGTACTACCTCGACTACTCCAAGCCCGGCGCCCAGGAGTTCGTCGACTCCTGGGCCGGGCAGTTCGCCTCATGGGGAGTCGACCACCTCAAGATCGACGGGGTGGGCAGCGCCGACGTCCCCGACGTCCAGGCCTGGGCGAAGGCCCTGCGGGCCACCGGCCGCCCGATCACCTACGCCCTGTCCAACAACCTCCCCGTCGCGAACGCCACGACCTGGCGCTCGCTCGCCAACAGCTGGCGCACCCAGGGCGACGTCGAGTGCTACTGCGGTCCCGGACCGAACGGCAGCGGCTATCCGTTGACCGACTGGAAGCACGTCTTTGCGCGCTTCACCTCGGCCGCCACCTGGCAGCAGTACGCCGGACCCGGTGGCTGGAACGACCTCGACTCCCTGGAGATCGGCAACGGCGACCAGGTCGGACTCACCGCCGACCAGCGGCGTTCCCACTTCACCCTGTGGGCGATGGCCGGCGCGCCCCTGCTGCTCGGCACCGACCTCACCCACCTCGACCCGGTCGACACGGCGATGCTCACCAACGACCGGATCCTCGCCGTCGACCAGGACGGATACGCGGCCAGGCGGATCGTCTCCAGCGGCGTCGACCAGGTGTGGAGCAAGCGCGAGGACTCCGGCGACCACGTCGTGGCGCTCTTCAACACCGGTACCTCCGGCAGCTCGACGGTGAGTGTCACCTGGTCGCAGCTCGGCTTCACGGGCTCCGGCGAGGTCACCGACCTGTGGTCGGGGGCGCACCAGGGCGCCGTCGCCGACTCCTACAGCGCCACGCTGCGGCCGGGGGAGACGCGGCTGATCCGGGTGACTCCGCTCGGCGCGACGACCGTACGGCACCAGGCGGAGGGCGCCGGCACCTCGGCGGGCTCGACCGTCGACACCGACCACCTCGGCTACACCGGCACCGGCTTCGTCAACACGGCCAACGCGGCGGGCGCGTACGTCGAGTGGACGGTGAACTCGGCGAGCGCGCGGAGCGCGTCGGTGAACCTCCGGTACGCCAACGGCGCCTCGACCGGCCGCCCGATGGACGTCAGCGTCAACGGAAGGGTCGTCTCGGCGAACCGCGCCTTCGATGCGACCGGTTCCTGGGACACCTGGGCCTCGTCGACCCTCACCGTGCCGCTGGTGGCCGGCCCGAACACCGTCCGGGTGACGGCGGCGACGGCGAACGGCGCGCCCAACATCGATTCCCTCGACGTGAGTTGAAGGCGCCTCACTCCACACCCCGATCACGTCCTCCCCGTTGTGCTGTCGGCGGGGAGGCACGACCTTGAGTGTTAGGAACCCTTCCTAACACTCAGCCTCCCTCCCCACCCCACTCCTGGAGGTCGACCCCGTGCACGTCCTCGCACCCGCACGCCGCCCCCGTCCCGGCGTGATCCTCGCCGCCCTCTGCGGCCTGCTGCTGTCCCTGCTCTTCGCCGTCTCCCCACCGTCCCGCGCCGCCGGAACCGGAGCCGCGGTCACCGACTACCAGGCCGAGAGCGCGACGCTCTCGCAGGGCACGGTGGCGACGAACCACATGGGCTTCACCGGTTCCGGGTTCGTCGACTACACCAACGTCGCCGGTTCGTACGTGGAGTTCACGGTGGACGCGGTCGTGTCCGGTCAAACAGCGCTCAGCTTCCGGTACGCCAACGGGACGACCGCCGACCGGCCGATGGACATCTCCGTGAACGGCAGTGTCGTCGCCTCCGGTGTGTCCTTCCCGCCCACCGCGAACTGGGACACCTGGGCGACGAAGACGGTCAGCGTCACGCTGAACGCGGGCAGCGACAAGGTCCGCGCCACCGCGACCGCGGCCACCGGCGGCCCCAACCTCGACCGGCTCACCGTCGACGGCTCGACCGGCACAGGACCCGGCATGGCGGTGGCGCCCTACGAGTACTTCGGCTGGGGCAGCCCGCCGAACCCCACCGCCGTGATGTCCGCGACCGGCGTGAAGTGGTTCACCCTCGCCTTCGTCCTCTCCGACGGCGGCTGCAACCCGGCCTGGGACGGCTCGCGCCCGCTGACCGGCGGCGACGACCAGGCGAAGATCAACTCCATCCGCTCGGCCGGCGGTGACGTGATCGTGTCCTTCGGCGGCTGGAGCGGCGCCAAGCTCGGCGAGAAGTGCTCCAGCGCGTCCGCCCTCGCCGGGGCCTACCAGAAGGTGATCAACGCCTACGGCCTGAAGGTCATCGACATCGACATCGAGAACACCGAGTGGTCGAGCGCCACGGTCCGCCAGCGCGTCGTCGACGCCCTGAAGACCGTCAAGGCCAACAACCCCGGCCTCAAGACCATCGTCACCTTCGGCACCACCACCAGCGGCCCCGACTCCACCGGCGTCGACATGATCAACCGGGCCGCGAACTCGGGGCTGGCCAACGACATCTGGTGCATCATGCCGTTCGACTTCGGCGGCGGCGTCGGCAACATGGGCACCCTGACCACGCAGGCCATGGAAGGACTCAAGGCCCGGGTCAAGTCGGCCTACGGGTACAGCGACTCCGTCACCTACGCGCACATCGGACTGTCGTCGATGAACGGCAAGACCGACGACGCCGGCGAACTGGTCCGTCTCACCGACTTCCGGACGATGCTCGCCTACGCCCAGCAGCACCACATCGCCCGCCTGACCTACTGGTCCGTCAACCGCGACCGGGCCTGCGGCTCCGGCACCGACGCCGACTCCTGCAGCGGCGTGTCGCAGCAGCCGTACGACTTCCTCAAGGTCTTCGCCCAGTACACGGGCTGAGAAGGGACACGCAGCGATCATGAGATTCCCCAGATACGGACGCGCCCTCGCCCCCTGCGCCGCGCTGGCGCTCGCGCTCCCGCTGCTCGGCCTGAACGCGGGCACGGCCTCGGCCGCGACCGACCTCCAGGCGGAGGACGCCACCCTCTCGCAGGGCACGGTCGCGACGAACCACACGGGCTTCACCGGTTCCGGGTTCGTCGACTACACCAACGTCGCCGGTTCGTACGTGGAGTTCACGGTGGACGCGGTCGTGTCCGGTCAAACAGCGCTCAGCTTCCGGTACGCCAACGGGACGACCGCCGACCGGCCGATGGACATCTCCGTGAACGGCAGTGTCGTCGCCTCCGGTGTGTCCTTCCCGCCCACCGCGAACTGGGACACCTGGGCAACCAAGACGGTCAGCGTCACGCTGAACGCGGGCAGCGACAAGGTCCGCGCCACCGCGACCGCGGCCACCGGCGGCCCCAACCTCGACCGGCTCACCGTCGACGGCTCGACCGGCACGGGACCCGCCGTGCCCTTCGGCAGCCATCAATTTCCCTATGCGGCGGGGACGTTGAAACCCAGCGGTGACCAGTCGGCCCTCGACCGGGCGGTGATCGCCAAGTACACCGCGTGGAAGTCCGCCTTCGTCAAGCAGAACTGCGGCAACGGCTGGTACGAGGTCATCTCGCCCGACGCCGACCACCCCTACGTCGCCGAGGGACAGGGCTACGGCATGGTCGTCACCGCGCTGATGGCCGGCGCCGACCCCGACGCGAAGAAGATCTTCGACGGCATGGTCAAGTACATGCTGGCCCACCCGTCCGTGCACAACTCCGACCTGCTCGCCGCCGAACAGGACTCCTCCTGCCGGAGCGTGGACGGCTCGGACTCGGCGACCGACGGCGACCTCGACGTCGCGTACGGCCTGCTGCTCGCCGACAAGCAGTGGGGGAGCGCGGGCACGTACGACTACAAGAACCTCGCCGTCCGCCACATCAACGCCATCAAGGCGAACGAGGTCAACCCGAGCACGCATCTGATGAAGCTCGGCGACTGGAGCTCCTCCGGCGACCAGTACTACTACATCAGCCGGTCCTCGGACTGGACGGTCGACCACTTCCGCGCCTTCCGGCGGGCCACCGGCGACAGCGCCTGGGACACCGTCCGCACCGCGCACCAGAACCTGATCACCTCACAGCAGACCAAGTACGCCGCCGGCACCGGCCTGTTGGCGGACTTCGTGGTCAACACCAACACCACCCCGAAGCCCGCGAGCGGCCAGGTCCTGGAGAGCCCCAACGACGGCGACTACGGCTGGAACGCCTGCCGTGACCCCTGGCGCATCGGCGCCGACGCCGTCACCAGCGGCGACACCGCCTCCCTCGCCTCCGCCCGCAAGCTCACCTCCTGGATCAAGACGAAGACCGGCGGCAACCCGAACAACATCGTCACCGGCTACCACCTGAACGGCTCGACTTTCGACAGCGGGCACGACATGGCGTTCACCGCGCCGTTCGCCGTCGCCGCGCTCACCGACCCCGGCTCCCAGGCCTGGCTCGACGCCCTGTGGACCAAGCTCACGGGCACCGCGATCAACTCCTCGCTCTACTACGGCGGCAGCGTCCAGCTCCAGTCGATGATCGTCGCGTCCGGGAACTACTGGGTCCCCTGATGTCCCCCACACCCACCCCCACACCCACCCCCACACCCGCTCTGACGGAGGTTCGGATGAGCAGCAGGAAACCCTGGCCGAGAAGGCTCGCCACCGGCACCGTCGCGCTGCTGTGCGCCGGCCTGATCCAGGCCGTGCCGCAGACCGCGACGGCGGCCCCCACCCGGTACGAGGCCGAGAGCGCCGCCTACACCGCCGGCTCCACCGTGGACAGCAACTACGCCGGCTACTCCGGCACAGGCTTCGTCAACACCCCTAACACGGTGGGCAGTTACCTCGAATTCACGGTCAACGCGCCGAGCGCGGGCACCGCGACCCTCGCCCTGCGCTACGGCAACGGCACCACCGCGGACCGCCCGGCCGACCTCGCCGTCAACGGCACCGTCGTGAAGGCCGGTCACTCCTTCCCGTCGACCACCACCTGGGACGCGTGGACCACCACGAGCACGACCGTCCCCGTCACCGCCGGAACCAACAGGATCCGGCTGACCGCGACCGCTGCCGGCGGACTCGCCAACATCGACTACGCCGAACTCGAGTCCGTCACCGCCGCCACGGACTACCAGGCCGAGGACGCCACGATCGCGCAGGGCACGGTGGCCACGAACCACACCGGCTACACCGGCAGCGGCTTCGTCGACTACACCAACGTCACCGGCTCCTCCGTGGAGTTCACCGTCGGCGCGGCGAGCGCGGGCAGCGCCTCCCTCGCGCTCCGGTACGCCAACGGCACCACCGCCGACCGGCCGATGGACATCTCCGTCAACGGCACCGTCGTCGCCTCCGGCGTCTCCTTCCCGCCCACCACGAACTGGGACACCTGGGCCACGAAGACCGTCAACGCGAACCTGACGGCGGGCAGCAACAAGATCCGCGCCACCGCCACCACCGCGGGCGGCGGCCCCAACCTCGACCGGCTGACCGTCGGCGCGGCGGCCGACACCCAGGCGCCGAGCCGCCCCGGCCGGCCCAGCTGTTCCGCGATCACCGAGAACGGCCTGACCCTCGCCTGGGGCGCCTCGACCGACAACGTCGGCGTGACGGCGTACGACCTCTACGAGCACGGCAACAAGATCGGTGAGACGGCGGGCGACGCCACCTCCAAGGACCTCACCGGGCTGAGCCCCGACACCACCTACAACCTGACCGTCATCGCCCGCGACGCGGCCGGCAACGCCTCCCCGGCCAGCCCCGTCGTCGACTGCACCACCAAGCCCAGCACCGACACCACCCCGCCGACCACGCCGGGCACCCTCACGGCCGCCGACGTCACGGCGAACAGCGTCGACCTGAGCTGGGGCGCGTCCACGGACGACCGGGCGGTCACCGCGTACGACGTGCGCAGCGGCACCACCGTCTACAAGACCGTCACCAGCGGCACGTCGACCACCCTCACCGGGCTCGCCTGCGACAGCCCCTACGCGCTGACCGTCGTCGCCCGCGACGCGGCGGGCAACGTCTCCCAGCCGAGCAACACGGTGAACTTCACGACGAAGGCCTGCGCCACGGACGGCGGTGTCCCGTCCTCCATCGCCACGCTCTCCACCGGCTGGACCATCCCCTGGGGCACCTACTGGATGCCCGACGGGCAGTCCGCGCTGATCACCGAGCGGGACGACTTCCGCGTCTGGAAGATCACCAAGAGCGGCACCAGGACCCAGGTCGGCACCGTGCCCAACGCCGTCACCACCAACGGCGAGGGCGGCCTGCTCGGCGTCGCCGTCGACCCCAAGTGGGACACCGACCACTACGTCTACTTCATGCACACGGCGTCCGAGGGCAACCGGGTCGTCCGCATGACCTACAACGGCACCTCGCTCACCGACTACAAGGTCCTGCTCCAGGGCATCAAGAAGAACCGCTACCACAACGGCGGCCGCCTCGCCTTCGGCCCCGACGGCTATCTGTACGTCTCCACCGGCGAGGCCCAGACGCCCGACCTGGCGCAGGACAAGAACTCCCTCAACGGCAAGATCCTGCGCATGACGACGGACGGCAAGGCGGCCCCCGGCAACCCGTTCGGCAACTACGTCTACAGCTACGGCCACCGCAATCCGCAGGGCCTCGCCTTCGACCGCAGCGGACGGCTGTGGGAGGCGGAGTTCGGCAACAGCTCCAAGGACGAGCTCAACCTCATCAAGCCCGGCGCCAACTACGGCTGGCCGACCTGCGAGGGCAACTGCAGCGTCTTGGGCATGACCAACCCCAAGGCCACCTGGAACGTCTCCGAGGCCTCGCCCAGCGGGATCGCCATCGTCCGCAACGTCGTCTACATGGCGTCCTTGCGCGGCGAACGCCTGTGGCGCATCCCGATCAACGGTGACAACGAGAGCGTCGGCACACCGACCGCGTACTACGTCGGCACCTACGGCCGGCTGCGGACGGTCACCAAGGTGCCGGGCGCCGACCAGCTGTGGCTGTCGACCACCAACTGCGACAACAACGGAGGTGCGGCGGACGGATCCGACAAGATCTTCCGCGTGAGCATCAGCTGACGCGCGTCAGGCCCGGTACAGGGCCTCCACCTCGTTGGCGTAGGCGTTCTCGATCGCCTTGCGCTTCAGCTTCAGCGACGGGGTGAGCAGACCGTGTTCCTCGGTGAACGGCTGGGCCAGTATCCGGAACGTGCGAATCGACTCGGCCTGCGAGACGAGGGTGTTGGCGGCGACCACCGCGCGCCGCACCTCCGTCTCCAGGTCGGGGTCGCGCACCAGCTCGACCGGGGACAGCTGTGGCTTGTTGCGCATGTGCAGCCAGTGCTCCACGGCCTCGGTGTCCAGCGTGACCAGGGCGGCGATGTACGGGCGGTCGTTGCCGACCACGATGCACTGGTTGACCAGCGGATGGTCGCGGACCCGCTCCTCCAGCACCCCGGGCGAGACGCTCTTGCCGCCGGAGGTCACCAGGATCTCCTTCTTGCGGCCGGTGATGGTGAGGTAGCCGTCCTCGTCGAGGTTGCCGATGTCCCCGGTGGCCAGCCAGCCGTCGTGCAGGGTCGCGTCGGTGGCCTTCTGGTTGTTGAGGTAGCCCTGGAAGACATGGCCGCCGTGCAGCCAGATCTCCCCGTCGTCCGCGATGTGCACCGTCGTGCCCGGGACGGCCTGCCCGACCGTGCCGTAGCGGGTGCGCTCGGGCGGGTTGGCGGTGGCGGCCGCGGTCGACTCGGTGAGGCCGTAGCCCTCGTAGATCTGCACGCCGGCGCCCGCGAAGAACAGGCCGAGGCGGCGGTCCATCGCCGAACCACCGGACATCGCGTTGCGGATCCGGCCGCCCATCGCCGCGCGCACCTTCGAGTAGACCAGCTTCTCGAAGAGCTGGTGCTGCATGCGCAGACCCGCCGAGGGCCCCGGCCCGGTGCCCCAGGCCTTGGCCTCCACTGCCTCCGCGTACTTCACCGCGATGTCGACGGCCTTCTCGAACGGCCCGGCCTTGCCCTCCTTCTCGGCCTTGCGACGGGACGCGTTGAACACCTTCTCGAAGATGTACGGCACCGCGAGGATGAAGGTCGGCCGGAAGGCCGCCAGGTCGGGCAGCAGGGCGGCGGCGTTCAGCTGCGGCTGGTGCCCGAAGCGGACCCCGCCGCGGATCGCGGCCACCTCGACCATGCGGCCGAAGACGTGCGCCAGCGGCAGGAACAGCAGCGTCGACGCCTCGTCGCCCTTCTTGGAGTGGAACACCGGCTCCCAGCGGCCGATCATCGTGTCCGCCTCGAACATGAAGTTTCCGTGCGACAGGACACAGCCCTTGGGGCGGCCCGTGGTGCCCGAGGTGTAGATGATCGTGGCGATGGAGTCGGGGGTCACCGCCTGCCGGTGCCGGTGCACCGTCTCGTCGTCGAGGTGCGCACCGGCGTCGTACAGCTCTTGCACCGCGCCCGAGTCCAGCTGCCACAGCTGGCGCAGCTGGGGCAGCCGGTCGATGACGGTGGCGATCGTCATCGCGTGGTCCTCGTGCTCCACGATCGCGGCCGTGCACTCGGCGTCGTACAGCATCCAGAAGCACTGCTCGGCGGACGAGGTGGGATAGACCGGCACCACCTGGGCACCGATCGTCCACAGCGCGAAGTCGAACAGGGTCCACTCGTAGCGGGTACGGGACATGATGGCGACCCGGTCGCCGAAGCGGACACCGCGTGCCAGCAGGCCCTTGGCCAGGGCGAGGACCTCGTCCCGGAACTCGGCGGAGGTCACGTCGCGCCACTCGCCGAACTCGTCCTTACGGCCCAGCGCGACGTGGAGGGGGTCCTTCAGGGCATGGTCGAACACGACGTCGGCCAGGCCGCCCACCGGCGGCGCCGACGCCAACGGAGGGTTGGTGAACTCGCGCAAACCCCGCTCCCGCTCGTCGCTCCTCAGTGGCGCCCCCGGTCAGCGCCGTGAAAGCTACCCCACCGGAGGTCAGTACGGGAGGGGGTGCGAAATCGAGCAATCCTCACGTATAGTCCGGCCGCCGCCTGGAAAATGCGCTCACATACGGAAGGGTCGGACAGAATGCTTACGGTTCAGTAAGTTTCGCGGCCGTAATCTCCACTGAATCTGTACGACCCGATTACCCCGGTACGAGGCCGCCCGCCGACGGATTCCGCCCGGTCAGCCGCCGTGCGTGGTCGCCTTCCTCGGCGCGGCTGTCGGCTATCCGCCGCGCCGCCCCAGTCGCTCCCCGCCGGCCAGGATCGCCGCGGCCAGGGCGTCGGCCGGTGCCTGGGGCGAGGCCGGGCGCCGTCCGTGCACCAGCACGAAGTCGACCGTGCCCAGCTCCGGCAGCCCCGCCCGCTCCGGCACCCGGAACAGCCCGGGCGGGATCAGCTTGCGGGAGTGCGCCATCACACCCAGCCCGGCCCGGGCCGCCGCGATCAGGCCGTTGAGGCTGCCGCTCGTGCACACGACGCGCCACTGCCGGCCCTGCCGCTCCAGCGCCTCCAGGGCCAGGGCACGGGTGATGCCCGGCGGCGGGTAGACGATCAGCGGCACGGGACGGTCGGGGTCCAGGCGGAGCCGCTCCGCGCCGATCCACACCAGTTCGTCGTGCCAGACCGGCTCGCCGAGCGGATCCTCCGGGCGCCGCTTGGCCAGCACCAGGTCCAGCTTCCCGGCCGCCAGCTGCGCGTGCAGGGTGCCGGACAGCTCGACGGTCAGCTCCAGGTCGACCTCGGGGTGGTCGTACCGGAAGCCCTCCAGGATCTCCGGCAGCCGGGTCAGCACGAAGTCCTCCGACGCCCCGAAGCGCAGCCGGCCGCGCACCCTGGTGCCCGTGAAGAACGCCGACGCCTGCTCGTGCACCTCCAGGATCCGGCGCGCGAAACCGAGCATCGCCTCACCGTCCTCGGTCAGCTCCACCGAGTGGGTGTCGCGGGAGAACAGCTGACGCCCGGTCGCGTCCTCCAGGCGGCGCACGTGCTGGCTGACGGTGGACTGACGCAGGCCGAGCCGCCGCGCCGCCTGTGTGAAGCTCAGCGTCCGGGCGACCGCCAGGAACGTGCGCAGGTGAGATGGGTCGTACACACCGGCAGGTTATCGCGGAACGCGATGACAGTCAGAGTGGTGTGCGGGATTCCCGATCGGCAGGGTGAGGAGGACGATGGAGGAGGGCCCCGCGGCCCCGCACCCTCACCTGACGTACAGCAAGTGGAGCACCGTGAAACGCCTGCGCCGGCCGAGTCGGATGCCGATCGACCCGTACATCCTGCTGCTGCTCGGGACCGTGGGCCTCGCGGCGCTCTTCCCGGCCCGGGGCACCGCGGCCGACGTGGCCTCCGGCGCCTCCACGGCCGCGATCGCGTTCCTCTTCTTCCTCTACGGCGTCCGTCTGTCCACCCGGGAGGCGCTGGACGGACTGCGCCACTGGCGGCTCCACGTCACCGTTCTGGCCTGCACCTTCGTCGTCTTCCCGGTGCTCGGTCTGGCCGCCCGCGGGCTCGTGCCCGTCCTGCTGACCCACCCGCTCTACCAGGGGCTGCTGTTCCTCACCCTGGTGCCGTCGACGATCCAGTCGTCGATCGCGTTCACCTCGATCGCCCGCGGCAACGTGCCCGCCGCGATCTGCGCCGGCTCCTTCTCCTCGCTCGTCGGCATCGTCCTCACCCCGTTGCTCGCGGCCCTGCTGCTCGGCGGCGACGGGGCCGGCTTCTCCACCGACTCACTGGTCAAGATCGTGCTGCAGCTGCTGGTGCCGTTCCTCGCCGGACAGCTGCTGCGCCCCTGGATCGGCGGCTTCGTCACCCGGCACAAGAAGGTCCTCGGTCTCGTCGACCGCGCCTCGATCCTGCTTGTCGTCTACACCGCCTTCAGCGAGGGCATGGTCCAGGGCATCTGGCACCAGGTCAGCCCCGCCCGGCTCGCCGGACTGCTCGCCGTCGAGGCCGCGGTGCTGGCCGTGATGCTCGTGCTGACCTGGTACGGCGCCAAGGCGCTGCGCTTCGGCCGGGAGGACCGGATCGCCATCCAGTTCGCCGGCTCCAAGAAGTCCCTGGCCTCCGGGCTGCCGATGGCGAGCGTCCTGTTCGGCGCGCACGCCTCCCTGGCCGTGCTGCCGCTGATGCTCTTCCACCAGATGCAGCTGATGGTGTGCGCGGTCATCGCCAAGCGCCGGGCCCGCGACCCGCGGGAGGTCACGCCGCCGGCCGCGCCGGACGCAGGGTCACGAACCGCGGTCGGTAGCGGTCCACGTTCCCGCTGAGCCCCGCCGAGGCGGTCGTCGTCTCCAGCCAGTTCACGTCGTAGCTGAGCACCAGCCGTCCCCCGGCCGTGCCCAGGGCGGGATGCGCCTGCGGGTTGTACGCGGCCACCTGTCCGCCCGGCAGCGGCGGCGCGAAGCCCCTGCCCGGGCCGTGCCAGGGTCCGGTGGGGGAGCAGGCCCAGTACGAGGTGATCGTGGTCAGGCCCCGGGTGCCGGCCGCCATCGTGAACAGGACGTACGTCCGCCCGTCCCGGACCACCGAGAACGCGCTGCCCACCCCGGTGCGCCGCCCGCCCCCCAGCACCGGCCGCGCACGGGCGGCGGCCGCCCACCCCGAGCCGTCCCAGTAACGCCAGGCCGCCGGCTCGGCCAGCCGGCCCTCGGGCACCCGCGCGAGGTACGCCGACGCGGTCCGGCCCGCGGTCGCCTGCCCGTCGTCGCCACCGAAGACGTACGTCCAGCCGCCCCGCGCGAGAAGCGTCGTGCCGAACAGGACGCGCCGCGTCGGGTCCGGGACGGGCTGCTGGTCGAGGACCCGCACCACCGACTCGACGCGCAGGTCGGGCAGCGACAGCGTGGCGACCTCGGTGGCGGTGGGCAGGCCGTAGATCCACGGGTACGGTCCCGCGGTCCGCACCCACAGCAGCACCCGGACGACCCGCTCGGCGGAGCCGGGGGAGCGGGGCTCGACACGGGCGGCGACCGGCCAGCGCCACTGCTGCGGGGCCGGGTCGGGAAAGAGCGGGGCGGGCAGCGTGGCCGCGAGGCGGCCCCGGTCCATCACGACCGCGGAGTTGCGCACCAGCGGCGCCGAGCCGTCGCGCCAGGGGTGCGGCTCGCCCGAGGGGCCGGGCGGGCCGTGCACCTGGCCCAGGTAGGTGTCGGAGAACAGCCACAGCAGCCGGCCGTCGGGCAGCCGCACCGAGTGGGTCCCGTCGCCGCCGGTCCAGTCGTCGGCGCGGGCCGGGTCGTCGCCGTAGCGGGCGAACTCGCCGGTGAGGGCGCCGTCGTAGGCCCAGGAGGCGATGGTGCGGGGCGGGCAGGCGGCGCCGTCCTCCCGGCGGTGGTCCGCCGGGAGGGCGCTGAGCAGGACGGCCGCCAGGACCAGGGTCAGCAGCAGGCCGACCCCGGTCGCCGTCCGCCGGTGTGCTCGGGCGTCGTCGGGCACGCCCGGGACCTCAGGGGGTGTCGTTCGGATCATGCCGGCGTCGCGGGGTGTGGCACGCACTCCCCCAAGCTCTTCGAGCAGGGGGGACCCCCAGCCGCGTTGTCGTCACTCGCCGATGCTCCGCATCGACTCCCTCCTCCGCCTTGCAGCTGCACGCACCACACCCCGCTCGACTTGGCTGCAAGACACCGCTTCTCACAGCCGGCCCGATCCAAACGACACCCCCTGGAGGCCGCCGCTCACCCGGTCCATGGGCAGCCACAGCACGGTGTCCCCGATCTTCGCGGTCGACCGGAACGTCTTCGGGTCGGCCAGTTCGGCGTCGGTCAGCGCGCGGTCCCAGACGCGGACGTCGTCGACGGCGCCGGTGAAGAAGGCCCGGCTGTCCATGCGCTGGCCGATGTGGACTCCGAAGGGGGAGTTGCGGCTGACGGATCCGGCCACGTCGGCGGCGGCGAACGGGGTGCCGTCGACGGCGAGCAGGAACTGTCCGCCGCCGCGCCGCACGACCGCGTGGTGCCACTGGCCGTCGTTGTAGGCGCCGGTGGTGGTGAAGACCGACGCCGTGCGGACGGTCGAGCGGCCGTCGCGCACGGTCATCAGGGCCCGCACCCGGTTGCTGTCGGGTTCGCCGCGCAGCCACACCTGCGGCTGGGTGGAGCCGATGCCGCCCATCCACAGCAGCGGCTGCTCCCCGCTCGTCGCGGAGTACCGGAACCACACGGACGCGGTGAAGTCCTTCGTGCCGAGCGGGAGCCGGTCGCTGTACGGCAGGCGCACCGCGTCGTCGACCCCGTCGAACTCCAGGGCGCCCCCGAACACGCCGTCCGTCTCCTCGGTGCCGCCGAGCACGGCCGCGCGCGGGGCGTGCGGGGCGAGGTCGCGGGTGGTGGGGTCGGGGCCCCGGCGCGGCCGGAGCCAGTCCTCGGTGAAGCGGGCGAAGCGGATCTCGTCGCGCGCGTCGACCGCGCCGCCCTCGTACATCAGCCCCACGGTGTCGTGGTCGACGCGCACCATGTCGGAGTAGCCGGACCAGTCGGTCGTGACGACCGTCCCCCGGTCCACGCTGTCCCAGGTGCGTCCGCCGTCGTAGGAGGAGCGGACCGTCATCGTCCGCCGGCGGTCGGGGTCGGCGGGGCAGGACAGCAGGATCCGGTCGCCCAGGCGCAGCGACGAGCCCTGGACCTGCGGGGTGTACAGGTCGGGGAGGTTCCGGAAGGGGGTGGCGAAGCTGTCGCCGCCGTCGCGGCTGACCGTCTGGGTGCGGTGGCCGAGGTCGGTGCCGTCCTGTTCCCGGCCGCTGACCAGGATCGACCCGTCGGCGCGCTCGGTGAGGGTCAGCTCGGACGGCTTCTGCCGGAAGGTGCCGTCGTCCGCGATCGGCCAGCTGTCGGTGGCCCCGATCCGCCAGTGGTCGCCGCCGTCGTCGCTCACGATGAGCGCCGCGTGGTTGGCGGAGATCCGAGTGCCGTCCCAGGTCTCGGTGTTGACGCCGAAGACCAGCCGGCCGGCGTCCTTGCCGCGGGTGAGCTGAAGGCCGTGCACGGGGCCGGTCGCGTACCAGGAGTTCCAGTTCGCGGGCAGGATCTCCGGGCTCAGATCGCGCGGCTGGGACCAGGTCAGGCCGTCGTCGTCGCTGTACTGCAGATGCGGGGTGCGGTCGCAGGGGACCGAGCAGCTCGCGCCGTCCGTACGGCCCGTGTTGTACGTCTCCGCGAGCAGGATCCGGCCGGTCTCGCGGTCCACGATCGGCGCGGGGTTGCCGTGGGTGTCGCCCGCGCCCTCGTTGACCACGCTCAACGGGCTCCAGGTACGGCCGTCGTCGGTGGAGCGCTTCACCACGATGTCGATGTCGGCCGCGTCACCACAGTTGAGGACCCGGCCCTCGGCGAACGCCAGGAGCGTGCCGTCGACGGTCTTCACGATCGCGGGGATGCGGAAGCAGGCGTAGCCGGGGTCCTGGGAAGCCTTGAAGAGGATCTGCTGCTCGAAACCGGGGGTGTCGGCGGTGGCGGAGGTGCCGGTGGCCGGCTGGGCGTGCGCCGGGTGCGGCAGGACAAGCAGAGCGGCCGCCGTGAACACGGCGGCCAGTGTGGTTCTCAGTCGTGCGCGGACTCCTGACGGCATGGTGCGACCTGCCCTTCATGCGTCCTGACATCTGGACATCCCACGTCCAACCTGCGCTTCTCAGACGTTAGTTGGGCCCCGGTCGGCTCACAAGAAGCGTGCAGCCACTTCAGGTTTTCCGCGCCGTCAGGGGCGCAGCACCACCTTGCCGAGGTTGCTCCGCGACGCGATCGCCTCGTGCGCCGCGGCCGCGTCCGCCAGCGCGAACTCCCCGTGCACGGCGGGCCTCAGCCGCCCGTCGGCGAACAGCCGCCACAGCTCGCGACGCCACCGCTCGTACAGCTCGGGCCGCTCCTGGGCGACGAGCCTCATCTGGAACCCGATGACCGACTTGGCGCCGACCAGCAGGTCGTACGCCTGGATCGTGCCGCCGCCCGAGCTGTAGGCCACCAGCCGGCCGCCGGGGGCCAGGGCGGCGACGGCCGGGGTGAGCAGGTGGCCGCCGACCGCGTCCAGGGCGTAGTCGGCGGGCGGTCCCCAGCTGTCGTCGCCGTACAGGGCGACGTCGTCGGCGCCCAGCGAGCGGACGAAGTCCGCCTTGGCCGGGTCGGATACGGCGCCGACCACCCGCCCCGCGCCGCGCACCCGCGCCAGTTGCACGGCGAGGTGTCCGACCCCGCTCGCCGCGGCCGTGACCAGGGCCGTCTCGCCCGGTCCGGGCCGCGCCGCCGTCAGCGCGCCGAGCGCGACCAGCCCGCCGCGGACCAGGGCGACCGCGTCGACCGCGCGGGCGCCGTCGGGTATCGGCGAGGCCATGTCCTCCCGCAGCAGCGCGAAATCGGCGTACCCGTGCCCGAAGCACAGCCCCGTCACCCGGTCGCCGGTGCGGAACCGGGTGACGCCCGGCCCCAGGGCGACCACGTCCCCGGCGAGCTCGCCGCCGAGCGGAACGGGCTCGGCGGCCTCGGTGACCTTGCGGACGATGGGAAGGGTGACGCCGACGGCCTCGCAGCGCACGAGGAGCTCACCGGGGCCGGGCCGGGGGACGGGGACCTCCTCCAGGAACAGTGGGGCGCCGGTGGACTCGTACCGGATGCGACGCATCGCACCTCCGAAAGTCGTTGGGAATCCCAACGGTATCGGGAGGTCGTTGGGAAGTCCAATGACTTCTTCGCTAGGCTGCCGCCATGGCCGAACCACCCCTCCTCGCGATCCGCTCCCTGCCCAGCTGGCTCCTCGGCCGCGCCGCGGCACGCGGCCGCGCCCTGGTGGCCGAGGCGCTCGCCGCCGAGGACCTGAGGATGTGGCACCACGTGGTGCTCTCCGCCGTCCACGACCTCGCTCCCGTCGCCCAGGCGGACCTCGGTCGCGGCATCGGCCTCGACCCCAAGGACCTGGTCGGCATCCTCAATGACCTGCAGGCGGCCGGCCTCGTCCGCCGCGAGCCGGACCCCGGGGACCGCCGCAAGAACGCGGTCTCGCTCACCCCGAAGGGCGAGCGGCTCCTGACGCGCTGCGAGAGGGCCGCCCGCGCGGCCAACGACACGCTGCTCGCCCCGCTGTCGGAGGCCGAACGCGACCAGTTCATGGACCTGTTGATCCGGATTTCCGGTACGGACGGCTGACGAAGGCTAACGTTCCGTCATGACCGCAGCTCTCACACTCGATCCGGCGCGCACGGCCCTCGTCCTCGTCGATCTGATGGACCGCATCGTCGCCCTGCCCCTGGAGCCCCGCAAGGGCACCGAAGTCCTGGTCACCGCCGAGGGGTTGGCGGCCTCCTTCCGTTCGGCCGGGGCACCCGTCGTGCTGATCCGCGTCGAACGGCCCGGCACGGCCGAGCAGCCGCCCGGGAGCGGACTGGTGGCCGGGCTGCTCCGCGCGGGGGACATCGAGATCGTGAAGCGCACGCTGGGCGGCTTCCAGGGCACGGACCTCGACGCCCGGCTGCGCCAACGCGGCATCAACACGCTGGTGTTCGCGGGCATCTCCACCAACCTGGGCGTCGAATCCACCGCCCGCGCCGCCCACGACCTCGGCTACGACCTCGTCTTCGTCGAGGACGCGATGGCCGCCCTCACGGCGGACGAGCACGCCGCGTCCCTGCGCTACGACTTCCCGCGGCTGGGCTCGGTCGTCGCCGCCTCCGGGGTGCGCCTGTCGGCCGGCTGACCGGTCAGACCACACCCCGCCGCCGTCCACGACCACCACCGAACCGGTGCTGTACCCGCCGCGCATCAGATACAGGTACGCCTCCGCCACGTCCTCGGGCTCGCCCACCCGCCCGACGGGCAGCGAGGCGCGGGTGGCGATGCTGCCCGCCGAGCACCGGCTCGCCGGCAAGCAGGAGCTCGCCCTGGCCGACCTGGAGGACGAGCGGTGGCTGCGCTACACCGATCCGCGCCCCGACGACCTGCCGATCCGCACCATCGAGGAGAAGTTCGAGTGTGTGGCGGCGGGCACCGGCATCACCCTCGTACCGACATCGGTCGCCGAGCAGTACTCCCGCCCGGACATCACCTACGTGCCCGTGCATTACGCCGAGCCGGGCCAGGTCCCGCTCGTCTGGGAGAAGGGGCGGCGCTCACCCGTGATCGACGCGTTCGCGCCGATCGCGCAGGAGCGGGGCTGAGGCGGGGCCCCGGCCGGCGGGGAGAGGTTCAGCCCTGGGCGGCCGTGGTCCGCAGGGCGATGCGGTCCTCGCCCGCGTACACGTTCATGGAGCTGCCCCGCAGGAAGCCCACAAGGGTCAGCCCGGTCTCGGCGGCCAGGTCCACCGCCAGCGACGACGGCGCCGACACCGCCGCCAGCACCGGGATGCCCGCCATCACGGCCTTCTGGGCGAGCTCGAAGGAGGCGCGGCCCGAGACCAGCAGGATCGAGCGGGACAGCGGCAGCTCGCCGTTCTGCAGGGCGCGGCCGACCAGCTTGTCGACGGCGTTGTGCCGGCCCACGTCCTCGCGCACGTCGAGCAGCCGGCCGTCCTCACCGAACAGCGCGGCCGCGTGCAGGCCGCCGGTCCGGTCGAACACCCGCTGGGCCGCCCGCAGCCGGTCGGGGAGGCTCGCCAGCAGCTCCGGTTCGATCCGCAGCGGGGGAGTGTCGGCTATCGGCCACCGCGCGGTCGTACGGACCGCGTCGAGACTGGCCTTGCCGCACAGCCCGCAGGACGAGGTGGTGTAGACGTTCCGCTCCAGCGTGATGTCGGGGAGGACGACGTCCGGCGCGGTCCGCACGTCCACCACGTTGTAGGTGTTCGAGCCGTCCACGGTCGCCCCGGCGCAGTAGACGATGTTCAGCAGGTCCGACGCGGCCGCCAGTACGCCCTCGCTCACCAGGAACCCGGCGGCGAGCGCGAAGTCGTCGCCGGGCGTCCGCATGGTGATCGCGAGGGGCTTGCCGTTGAGCCGGATCTCCACGGGCTCCTCGGCGACGAGCGTGTCCGGCCGGGTGGAGACCGCCCCGTCGCGGATACGGATCACTTTGCGTCGTTCCGTGACTCGTCCCATGTCCTGATCAGCCCCGGTTCTGTACGTGCTGGTAGCCGAAACGGCCCTTGATGCGGAGATTGCCGTGGGTCACCGGGTTGTCGTGCGCGGAGGTGACCTTCACGGTCTCATTGTCCTGCACGTGGAGTGCGAGGTCGCAGCCCAGTCCGCAGCTCCAGAGCGACAGCCCGGACACACGGCTGCTCACGCGGTGTCCGAGGGTCTGGCGGAGGCCGACAACGCGGGCGCCCGTTTCCTGTGGCTTCACCTGCCGTCGTACCGGCGAGTCACTGACCAGACTGGTTGATCCCGCTGATCGCAGGCTACGAGGGGATCCCAGATGAACGGCTCGCGCATCGCCGCCGTCGGCCATTACCAGCCCGCCAGGGTGCTCACCAACGAGGACCTGGCGGGCATGGTCGACACCAGTGACGAGTGGATCCGCAGCCGGGTGGGCATCCGGACCCGGCACATCGCCGGGCCCGACGAGCCCGTCGACGAGCTCGCCGCGCACGCCGCCGCCAAGGCCCTCGCCGCGGCGGGTCTGACCCCCGCCGACATCGACCTGGTCCTGGTCGCCACCTCGACGGCGATCGACCGCTCCCCGAACACCGCCGCCCGCGTCGCGGCCCGGCTCGGCGTTCCGCAGCCCGCCGCCATGGACATCAACGTGGTCTGCGCCGGGTTCACGCACGCGCTGGCCACCGCCGACCACACGGTTCGTGCGGGGGCGGCGACCCGTGCGCTGGTCATCGGCGCCGACAAGATGTCCGACGTGACCGACTGGAGCGACCGGACGACCTGCGTCCTCGTCGGCGACGGCGCGGGGGCCGCCGTCGTCGAGGCCTGCGCGCCCGGCGAGCGGCCCGGGATCGGGCCCGTGCTGTGGGGGTCGGTGCCGGAGATGGGCCACGCCGTGCGGATCGAGGGCACGCCGCCGCGGTTCGCCCAGGAGGGGCAGAGCGTCTACCGCTGGGCCACCACGCGGCTGCCGTCCATCGCCCGCAGCGCCTGCGAGAAGGCCGGGATCGCCCCCGAGGGCCTCGCCGCGGTGGTCCTCCACCAGGCCAACCTGCGCATCATCGAACCCCTCGCGCAGAAGCTCGGCGCCGTCAACGCCGTGGTCGCCCGCGATGTCACCGAATCGGGCAACACCTCCGCCGCCAGCATCCCCCTCGCCCTGTCCAAGCTCGTCGAGCGGGGCGAGATCACCGCCGGCGATCCCGTGCTGCTGTTCGGCTTCGGCGGCAACCTGTCGTACGCCGGGCAGGTCGTACGGTGCCCGTGACGAGCCGCCCGGATCCCCTGCGCCGTAGTCTGTGGACGAAGGACAATCGACACCGGCGCTGCGGGGCTGCCCGTGCCCACGAGCGTTCCGTCCGCTGTGCACGGCCCTGCCGAGGAGGGGGACGGCATGTTGTCGACCGGACTGCCGCAGGGGGCGGTGCCCAGGCTCGAACGCCCCGGCCCGCTGCGCGACCGCGTCTACGAGGCGCTGCTCGAACTCATCACCACCCGCGCGCTGCAGCCCGGCCAGCACCTGGTCGAGAGTGAACTCGCCGGCCATCTCGGCGTCTCCCGCCAGCCGGTGCGCGAGGCGCTGCAGCGGCTGAACAGCGAGGGCTGGGTCGATCTGCGCCCCGCGCAGGGCGCGTTCGTGCACCAGCCGACCGAGGACGAGGCCGACCAGCTCCTCACGGTCCGTACGCTCCTGGAGGCCGAGGCGGCCCGGCTGGCCGCCGCGAACGCGGACGCGGCGGGCATCGCGGCCCTCGACGAGATCGTGGCCCAGGGCCTGGCCGCCATCGCCGCGGGCGACGTCACCGGTGCGGTGGCCCTGAACGCCGCCTTCCACGCCAAGATCATGGAGCTGGCCGGGAACACGGTCCTCGCCGAACTCGCCGCCCAGGTGGACCGCCGGGTGCGGTGGTACTACACACCGGTGGCCCGCCTGCGCGGCGGCACGTCCTGGAGCGAACACCGGGACCTGATCGCCGCCATCGCCGACCACGACGAGCACCTGGCCACCCGCCTCATGCGCGAGCACACGGAACACACCCGGCAGTCGTACCACGAGCGCCGGAAGGCTTGAAGGCGTGAGCCGTCAGGCAGGCTCGTGGAGGGCGGGTGACTCCGGCTCCCGGGCCCGCTCGGTCGGGGTGCCCCAGCGGGCCTCGGCGCCGAGCATCGTCATCAACACCGCCACCAGGGCCAGGAGTTCGGCCACCGCGAAGACCCCGGCGCCCAGGAACGCGGTGGCCAGCGCCACCGGTGCGGCCGTCGCGCGAAAGCGCAGCGGCCGCAGTCGCATCGCCGCCCGGAACGCCACGTCCCCGACGAGGAACAGCACGACACCGCCCGCCAGCGCCAGCGCCGGCCCCGTGTGCAGGTGCTCGGTGAGATGCCCGAGGGCCTTCTTCACACCGGCGGCGAGGAACGCGATGCCGAGCAGCATCGGCAGGAACGCGTAGTAGTACGCGTTCATCGCCAGCCGCCACCGGTCCGGCGCCGGGGTCGCACGGAACGAGGCCTCCGCACCCTCCTCGTCGCGCACGAAGTACGTCCACCACAGGGTCACGGCGAGCGCGAGCGCCAGGAACGCGCCGCCGAACAGGCCCGCCGTGAGCGGCAGATCGCCGATGCCCACGCCGATCGAGATCACCGACTCGCCGAGCGCGATGATCAGCAGCAGCCCGTGGCGCTCCACGAAGTGCGCCGGATCCAGGCTGCCCAGCTGGACCCGCATCGCGTCCGGAGAGCGGCCGTCACGGCGGCCGGGGCCGTGCTCGGCCACGTACGGCGTCACGAACTGCAGCACGATCGCCAGCACCCACAGGCCGTCCGCCGCGAGACCGTCGAAGAGGCCCGCCGCCGTCACCGACAGGGCCGCCAGCGCGTTCGAGACGCCGTACCAGATGGAGTCCCAGCCGTGGCTGCGTGTGTACAGCGCCGTGTGGACCACCACGACCAGCAGGAAGCCCAGCCCGAAGACCACGCCCGTGTCGTCGAAGACGCGCGGGATCGCCAGCGCGCACACCAGGAACCCGCCCATGCCGAGCATCAGCAGCAGACGCCGGGACGGCCGGTCGGGCGGTACCTGGTTGGTCAGGTAGGCGTAGGCGCCGTACATCCAGAACAGCACGACGAAGATCAGCGCGACGCGCCCGGCCGTCGCGAACGACAGGTCGGCGGCGAGCAGCACGGTGAGCTGGGTGAGCGTGAAGACGAAGACGAGATCGAAGAAGAGCTCCAACGTCGATACTCTGCGCGCCGGTTGCTCAGGTGCGGTGTTCATTCGGTCCCCCCAAAGCCGATCGTTGTGCTGATCGTAAAGGGGGGACGCGGAACGCCGGCGGCCGCGGCAGCGGCGCGATCGCGCTGCACGTACAGGGGGACCGCGCCCGGGACCGCCCCCGGAGCAGCCCCGCACTTCACCGTCGCGCGGTCCCCGCCCAAGTGCCCGCGCAAGTCGGCGTCAACGCGCGCTCAGGTGGCAGGGACGACCCTTGCCACCCCGGCCCGACCCCCGCCCCGAGAGCGGAGCAGACGAATGGCACCCACCCTCACCACGACCCGCCCCGGCCTCATCCTCAAGCCCGGCACGTCCTGGAGCGACGCCTGGCAGCGCTCCCTGGCCGTCGCCCCCGAGGCCTTCCACGAGGACCGCGTCCTCAATCTCTACGGCGCCGCCTGGCGGACGGACGGCCGGGCCCGACCCGCGACCACCCCCGTCGACGGCACCCCCATCGTGGGCGCGCCGCGCCTCGACCGGGCCACCGCCCGGCACGCCGTACGGGCCTCCCTGGACCAGCACCGCGACTGGCGGCACGTCCCCCTCGCCGAACGCCGGGCCAGGGTCGCGGCCACCCTCGACGCCCTGACCGAACACCGCGAGCTGCTGGCGCTGCTGCTCGTCTGGGAGATCGGCAAGCCCTGGCGGCTCGCCCAGGCGGACGTCGACCGCGCGATCGACGGCGTGCGCTGGTACGTCGACGGCATCGAGCCGATGGTCGCGGGCCGCACCCCGTTGGCCGGGCCGGTCTCCAACATCGCGAGCTGGAACTACCCGATGAGCGTGCTCGTGCACGCCATGCTGGTGCAGGCACTGGCGGGCAACGCGGTCATCGCGAAGACCCCGACCGACGGCGGCGTCGCCTGCCTCACCCTCGCCTCGGCGCTGGCCGCCCGCGAGGGCATCCCGGTCACGCTCGTCAGCGGCAGCGGCGGCGAACTGTCGGAGGCGCTGGTACGGGCCCCCGAGATCGGCTGCGTCTCCTTCGTCGGCGGCCGGGACACCGGCGCCGCGGTGGCCACGGCCGTCGCCGACCTCGGCAAGCGGCACGTGCTGGAACAGGAAGGACTCAACACCTGGGGCCTGTGGAACTTCTCCGACTGGGACTCGCTCACCGCGGTGATCCCGAAGCTCTTCGACTACGGCAAGCAGCGCTGCACGGCGTACCCGCGCTTCGTCGTCCAGCGTGAGCTGTTCGACGAGTTCCTCGCGGCCTACCTCCCGGCGGTGCGCGGCGTCAGGACCGGCCACCCGCTGGCCGTCGGCCACCCCGACGACCTCCCGCCCGAGCTGGACTTCGGGCCGGTGATCAACGCGGCCAAGGCCCAGGAACTGCGCGAGCAGGTCGCCGACGCCATCGACCGCGGCGCCGTCCCGCTGTACCGGGGCCGGCCGACGGACGCCCGCCTGCTGCCCGGCCAGGACACCTCGGCGTACGTCCAGCCGGTCACGCTCCTCGGCCCGCCGTCGTCCTCCCCGCTGCACCACGCGGAACCGTTCGGCCCGGTCGACACCATCGTCCTGGTCGACACCGAGGCCGAGCTGCTGGCCGCCATGAACGCGTCCAACGGCGCCCTGGTCGCCACCCTCTCCACGGACGACCGGGACACCTACGAGCGGCTCGCCCCGCAGATCCGCGCGTTCAAGGTCGGCCACGGCAAGCCCCGCTCCCGCGGCGACCGCGACGAGCTGTTCGGCGGCTTCGGTGCCTCCTGGCGGGGCGCCTTCGTCGGCGGCGAGCTCCTGGTGCGCGCGGTGACCGAGGGCCCGGCGGGGGAGCGGCTGCCCGGCAACTTCCCCGACTACCAGCTCATGCCCTGACCCGGACCCGGTGGCTCGTGGCTGTGCCGTGACGTCGCCCCGGGTTGCGCCGGTCACACTCCGGCGCCACCCGGTGACCGTAGCGGCACAGCCACGAGCCGTGACCGTGCTCACCGGCGGATATGCAGGTGAAGGGCACTCCGAAACCTTGGTATTGTTGTCCCTGTCGCCGCGGGGAACACCCCCGGCCAGGCGACAGACACCTGGTCCGGGTGGCGGAATGGCAGACGCGCTAGCTTGAGGTGCTAGTGCCCTTTATCGGGCGTGGGGGTTCAAGTCCCCCCTCGGACACTTGCTGGGACGTTCACGAGATCGTCCCGAAGCATTTCACGAATTGCCGGTCGAGTCATGTGACTCACCGGTATTTCGTCGTTTCTGGGGCCTTGAGCCTCGTGATCGGCTCGATGAGGGGGTGAGGCGGTGGCGGTCCAGGTACTGCGCCTCTCACCTGCGGAAACAGGACATGCCTGCGCGACGGCTGGTAGCCGTGGCGCAGGCATGTGGGGTTTTCAGGGGGCGGAGCGCGGCGTAGGTGTGTCACTCGCGTGACTTGCTGTTGCTGCTTGCCGTAGCGATACGGAATCGAGGGCCTCGACCTAATGGTCGCGGTCCTTGTTGCGTTGCGGCAGAGCCGGAGCAGCTTCTTCGCTACCCCGGCGACGCTGCGGCGCCGGCACCGCCACCAGCCTCCTTGCCCCGGGCGACGGCAGGCGCGGATCGCACCGCCTGCTATGAGGCGGCGTCGACCCACAGGTCGGTGCTGTGGGCACCGATGAGGCCGCTGATGTGGGTGAGTGCGTCATCGACCGGCTGCGGGTCGAGCCGGCGTCCGTCACGCAAACGCAGCGCGACGTGATCGTCAGCGGCCTCCTTGGCGCCGATGACGGCTTGATAGGGAACCAGGCGGGCCTCTCGGACACGGGCGCCCAGACTGCCGCGTTCCGGTCCCGCGATCTTGGCACGCAGACCGAGGCCGGCGCATCGCTGGGCGAGCGCGGCGGCGTTCGGCAGTTCGGTGTCGGAGATCGGAAGAATCACCAGCTGAGTGGGGGCGAGCCAGGCGGGGAAGGCACCGCCGTGCTGTTCGATGAGATGGGCGACGGCTCGCTCCACACTGCCGATGATGCTGCGGTGGACCATGACCGGGCGATGTTTGGCGCCGTCCGCGCCGATGTAATGCAGATCGAACTGCTCGGGCTGGTGGAAGTCGACCTGGACAGTGGACAGGGTGGACTCCCGACCGGCGCCGTCGGTGACCTGGACGTCGATCTTGGGGCCGTAGAACGCGGCCTCACCCTCGGCCGCCTCGTAGGGCAGGCCGGAGCGGTCGAGGACGTCGGTCAGCAGGGCGATGGACCGTTGCCACTTCTCGGGGGCAGCAACGTACTTGCCACCGGGGCCCGGCAGGGAGAGCCGGTAGCGAGTCGGGGTGATGCCGAGTGCCTCGTACGCCCGGCGGATCATCTCCAGCGCGGCCTGCGCCTCCTGGGCGACCTGGTCCAGAGTGCAGAAGATGTGCGCGTCGTTGAGCTGGATGGCCCGCACCCGGGTCAGCCCGCCGAGCACGCCCGAGAGTTCGGAGCGGTACATGCCACCCAACTCGGCCATACGCAGGGGCAGTTCGCGGTAGCTGTGGGAGCCGGAGCGGTAGATCACCGCGTGATGAGGGCACAGGCTCGGCCGCAGGACGACCTGCTCACCGCCGAGGTCCATCGGGGGGAACATGTCGTCGCTGTAGTGCGCCCAGTGCCCCGAGATCTCGTACAGCTCCCGTTTGCCGAGCACCGGTGAGTACACGTGTTGGTAGCCCGCTCGCCGTTCGGCGGCGCGGATGTACTCCTCCAGGGTGTGCCGTACGGCCGCGCCGTCGGGCAGCCAGTACGGCAGTCCCGCGCCGATCAGCGGGTCGGTGTCGAACAGGCCCAGTTCACGGCCGAGCTTGCGGTGGTCATGCATGGCGGTCTCCTCGCGGACATCGGGCGAGTGACCGCAAGGCGAAGCCCCGGGGCACTCGCCCCGGGGCTTTGGACTAAGACATCCGTCAGCGCGCCGGGACACTCTCCGGCGTCGTCGTCACAGCAGCGCGCTTCATGCCGGAGACGTTAGCAGCCCGTAGCGATGTCCGCACGATCATTCCTCGTCAGGAGTGGCCGGATCACGCTAAGGCCCCAACCCGCCAGCCAGAGCGAGCAGTTGGAACGAGTACCGGCCCGACATGTCGATGTGGTGCCGCACGATTTCGGCGAGCGCGACCTGGTCGTGGACGCACAACTGGCCGACGGCGAACATCCATCGGTCCCGCATCGACCTCGAACACCAGGTCAATCCTCGGCAGGATCACGGCGGTGGTCGACCGGAGCCGGCGCGTCGACTTCGGCCGGCCCAGCGCGCCCGTCTCGGCCGTCGAAGCGCCCCAGCGGGGACGCATCGCGGGGAACGCGTTCGGGTGGACGGGGACCACCGAATGCCCGGCCGCGAGGAGCCGGTCGACCACCAGCCCGCGGCTCGTCTCGACCGCCACCGGCAACTCCGCCGGTATCCCGTGCCCGCGCAGCCCGGCCCGGCGAAAGCGCTCACCTGCCGGCGGCCACGGACCGACGTCTCTCCCACGGTCCGACGAGTCCCATCAGGACTGCGGTCCGTCGAAAACCTGGGCCCGGCCTGGGCGTTCCGGTACCGGCCGTGGCCTATTTGGGAACGCGGGCAGGGCTGGATCGGGCCACATGCGGTCAGCAGACTCATGGACATGGCCCGGCGGCAACGCCCGGCCCACCGCTCTCAAGACCACGAAGCCTGGAAGGTTCTCGATGAAGACTGTCCTCCGCGCCCTCGCCACCGCCCTCGTCCTGCTCGTCGCCGTCCCGGCCACCGCCCAGGCACTCACCTCGCCCGCCACGGAGCCCGCCGCCGTCACGACGACCGGCTCCTCGCCCGACGGCAACATCTGGGGGTGACATCCCTGCCCCTCGACCGTCCCTGACCGACAACGGACAACAGCACCTGAGGAGGCCGGGCGACATGTACGTCATCTCTGCACGGCTGCTGCACTCGCATGCAGAGACACCCCCAGGCGACCTGTGCCTCATCGATGACCTGCTCCGCGCCGAGGCCCTGAGGCCGGGCAGCCGGTTGGAGCACCACTGGATGCGGCCGGACCCGGCGGGCTGCGCACTGGTCCTGTACGTCCGCGCCCCCTCGCTCGAAGCCGCCGAGTACGCCGGCGGGCTGCTACTGCGCCGCGCTGTCGTCGAGCCCGGCCTCGCCTGCTGGTCCGTGGACCAATACGCCGTGGACCTTCCCGTCGACCTGGTCGAACGGTTCCTGCTGGACACGACTGCCGGCGACAGCGACGGCTGAGACGTCGCTCCGTCCGCACGCCCTCTCCTTCGCGCCGCCGTGCGCTGCCCGCGTGCGCCCATTCACCGACACCCAAGGCGGAACTACGTGACATGAACGCCCTGAACCGCACCCTCGTCGAGCGCTTCGACACAGTCGCCGCGGCCCGACCGGACGCAGTCGCCACCGTGTCCGGCACCGTGCGCACCACATACGGCGAACTCGCCGCGGCCTCCCGCCGTATCGCCGCGCACCTCCGCACAGCCGCAGGGGTCCGTCCGGGCGACCACGTGGCGCTCTCCCTCGAACCGTCCCCCGAAGCCGTCGCCGCCCTGCTCGCCGTTCTGCGCTGCGGCGCCGCCTACGTACCGCTCGACGTACAGAACCCCGCGGAGCGCAACCGGCTCATCGTCTCCGACGCGGCGCCGCGCGCGGTCGTCGGCGATGCGGAGGGCGCCGAGACCGATGCGTACGCCCTCAGCGCGACCGACGTCGCCCGGATCGCGGCCGACCCCGAGGCAGTCCAACTCGATGTGGCGCTGTGCGGCCCGCAGGACATCGCGTACGTCATCTACACCTCAGGCACCACCGGCCGCCCCAAGGGTGTGCCCATCAGCCACCGCAACGTCCAGGCGCTGTTCGACGCGACCGAAGGGCTCTTCAGCTTCGGACCCGACGACGTATGGCTGCTCTACCACTCGATCGCCTTCGACTTCTCGGTCTGGGAGCTGTGGGGCCCGCTTCTGCACGGCGGCACCCTCGTCATTCTCGACCGCTGGAACAAACTGGCACCCGAGTCCGTCGCCGGGATCGTCGTCGACACGGGCGTCACCGTACTCAACCAGACCCCCACCGCCTTCTCGGTCCTCTCCCGCGCCCTGCTCGGCCTGATACCCGAGGGCGGCGAACTTCCGCTGAGATACGTGGTGTTCGGCGGAGAGCGTCTCTCGATGCCCGCGCTGCGCGCCTGGCGGGACCGCTTCGGCCTGGACCGCCCGCGCCTGGTCAACATGTACGGGCTCACCGAGGCGACCGTGCACACGACCTACCACGCGCTGACCGACGCCGACCTCCACGGCGAGCTGTCGGTGATCGGCCGTCCGCTGCCGGGCTTCACCGCCCGCGTCATCGACACGACCGGCCGCGCCGCCGACCGGGGCGAACTCGCCGTCGCCGGGCCGCAGGTCGCCGCCGGCTACCTCAACAGGCCCGAGACCACCGCCGAACGCTTCGGCCCCGACCCGCTCGGTGAACTGGACGGCGCGCTCTTCTACCGCACCGGGGACCTCGTCGAGGACTTGGGTGACGGTCGGCTCGTCTACCACGGTCGAGCCGACCGCCAGGTGAAGATCCGCGGGCACCGCATCGAGCTGGGCGAGGTCGAGGCGGCGGTCGCCGCGGTCCCCGATGTCACGGAGGCGGCAGTCGTGGTGCTCGAATCGCCCGAGGGGGCTGTGCTCGCCTGTGGCTACACCACCCGCTCGGGGCAGCCGTTGGAACTGCGGGCGTTGCGCACCGCACTGCGCTCCCGCATCCCTCAGTACATGCTTCCCGGCCGGTTCGCGTGGTTCGCGCAACTGCCGCTGACAGTCAACGGAAAGACCGACACCCAGATGATCGCCAAGGAGATGGACCCCCGGCCATGACCACACTCAGCCTCCCCACACTCCTCGAACTCCAGGAAGCGATCCTGGACCGGCTGCGCGAGCAACTCGGGGATCCGTCCATCACCGTCGACGACAACTTCCTCGATCTTGGGGGCCACTCCCTGATGGCCATCGAGCTGAAGACGCGGCTCGTGGAGGAGTACGGTGTCACGCTCCCGCTCGCGGACCTGTTCCGCGGCACGCTCGCCGACGCCGCCGCGGCGGCCCTGGGCGCGGTGAAGTAGCCATGCGCACCTATATGGATGTCCTCCGCAACGGGGACTACCGCAAGCTCTGGGTCGGCGCCGTCATCAGCCTCCTCGGCGACGGCGCCACCTGGACCGCGCTCGCCTGGATCGCTGTCTCCGCCGGTGGCGCCCAGACTCTCGCCGTGCTCGGCGTCTGCTATTCCGCGCCGGTCCTCCTCGGCGGCGTGCTGGCCGGCAAGGTCGTCGACCGCTTCTCGCGCCGCGCGCTGCTGGTCTTCGACTCAATGGTGCGCGCCGCGGCCATGGCGGTCGTACCGCTGCTGTACGTACTGGACATGCTGAGCGTCTGGCACCTGTACGTCGTCGCCGCCGTCTATGGTCTCTTCAAGATCCTGCCGATCGGCATCATCCCCGCCGTGCTGCCGGACATCGTGCCCAAGAAGCAGCTCGACACCGCGATCGCCCTGGAGGCCGTCGCCTACGGCGCGGCGGGCCTGGCGGGCCCGGCCCTCGGCGGACTGTTGATCCCGCTCATCGGCGGCCACTGGGTGCTCGCCGTCGACGCGGCCACGTACCTGGTCTTCGCAGGGCTGGTGCTCACCATGAAGGCGCGGCTCGGCCGCCCCGAGCCCGACCCGAAGGGCACGGCGAGCGCCGCGACCGCCGACGCGTGGGACGCCGAGCGCAACTCCTGGAAGCCGGTGCTCCGTTTCCTCGCCGGTGACAAGGTGATGCTGGTCATCACCATCGCCTTCACCGCGTTCAACATGGCGATGGGCATGCTGATCGTCACCCAGCCCTGGCTCGCTCACGAGAAGCTGACCGGCGGCGCCACCATGCTCGGCATCATCGTCGGCGGCCTCGCCGCGGCCGAGATGATCGGCTCGCTCATCGCGGGTGCCGTGAAGCCCGCCGTGAAGCCCATGGTCCGCATCGGCCTCCTCCAACTCGTCGCGGGCGGTGGTCTGCTGCTGCTCCTCGGCATCCACCCGGCGCTGATCCTCATCGGCCAGGCGGCGTGCGGCATCCCCGCGATGCTGATGACGGTCTCCTCGCAGAGCGTCCGCTACCAGCGCACTCCCGAGGTGCTGCGCGCCCGCACCATGACGTTGATGCGCACCCTGATGCACAGCGCGGTGCCCGTCGGCTCCTTCGTCGCGGGTCCGCTGCTCGCGGGCGGTCACTACACGGCGCTCGTGGTGACCATGGCCGCCGTCGCCGGTGCGCCGGGTCTCCTCAGCCTGCTGTTCGTACGCGATGACGTGATCAACACGCCGGAGCAGGAGGCGACGCCCGGGAAGGACGCCGGGCCCGAGGCCGGCGCGTTCGACCCCGTCGAGCCCGCCTTTGACGCCGAGACCGGCAAGTCCGGCGCCGTCGCGCCCGGGTCCGCTACCGAGCTCACCCTTTCCGGAGACGCCCGATGACCGACCGACACGCTCCCTTCCGGTTCCACGCCCGCACCGGCGAGTACCTCGCCGCGCTCCGGGCCCACCGTCCGGGCGCCCTCGTGCCCGTCCTCGGCGAGCCGGGCCCCGGCCACCAGGCCGTCGTCGACCTCAGCAGGCCAGAGCCACAGCGCCCGGCCGTCGACCCCGGCGAGATCCTGGTCACCTGGCCCGCGGGGTCCAAGGCCGCCGAACTCGCCGCGGCGCTCGCCGAGTCCCTCGGAGCCCGCACGCACGAGCTGGCCGCCGCCGAGGAGATCGGCGAGGCGAGTGGCACCGCACGCCACGTCGTCGTGGTGTCCCTCGCCGACGAGATGGACGAGCGGTCCCTGACCCGGATGCACGACAGCCTGTTCGCACGCCGCGCGGCCGGCGAGGGCGGCCACCTCGGCATGGTCGTGGGCGCGGACCTGGAGCAGCTCAGCTGGATCGTCGCCAAGGGCTTGGCCCTGCCGCACCGCGTCCTCCCCGCCGAGCAGCACGTGCGGATCTGGCCCGCCGTGCAGAAGATCTCCAAGCGGTACGGGACGGGGCACTGGGTCCTCCAGGACGATGCGAAGGCAGAGGTCGTGCGGCCCCTGCTGCTCGACACCCACACCGGCGCGGTGTCGCTCGTCGCGCACGGCCGCGACGACGTCATCCACCTCAACGACACGGTGATCTGCCCGATCGGCGCGCACCGCATCGACCCGGCGTCGCCGTCCGCCTCGCACGCCCCGGTCTGCGCGTTCACCGGCAACTGCTACCGGCCCGAGGTCGCGGGCGAGAACATCATCCTGTCCGGGCGGATCGCCGCGGACGTGGTCTTCGCCAACTCCTGCATGGGCATGCGGGTCAACGAGGGTCTGTATCCACAGGAGTACCTGATGCCGCACGGTTTCGTGCGGGGCACGGCCGCCGCCTACCTGGCGACCGGACAGGTGATCAACGGTCTCCTGAAGGTGAACGACATCTTCCACACGGCGTGCGGCACCGGTCGCACGATGGGTGAGGCCGCGACCCTGATGAACGACCACCTGCGGTACGAGCGGGTCGACCTGCCGTACTACACGCTGCTCGGTCTGCCCTGGCTGACCGTCGCCGGACGCGTCACCGAAACCGACGCGCTGTGGGGCGAGTTCCTGCTGGTGCACGGTGAGCCCGGCACCGAGGGCGGCGGCGTGCGGGCGGCGGCGGTCGCCCTCGCGGCGGAGGAGTCCACCGGCACCAGCGCCCACGTCCTGTGCGTGTCGGGGCGAGGTGCCGCCGTCCTCGGTGACGCGGCGCCCGAGCCCCTCGACGTCGAGGCCGTACCGAAGCTCAAGCAGACGCTCCAGTCCATGGGCAGAGCCATGACGAACCTGGAGGACGTGGCCTTCACCGGCCTGAAGTACTCCCGGCAGGGCAACATGCTCGTCAACGTCCGCGACCAGGTCGCCTCGCTCTCCCAGGCGCTGCACAGTGCCGCCCTGATGGGCGACATCAAGCGCATACGGCGGCGCATCGGCGCGATCAGCACAGGGGTGGAGCGGGCCGAACTCACCTTGGCCGAGGCGTTGTTCGAGCGGGGAGTGCAGAGCTTCCAGCACTACAACGACGTCTGGGGCGAGACGCTGGAGCTGCACTCGCCGGACCTGACGGACGAGGAGTGCCCGTACTGCGCGCGGCTCCTTGTCCGCCAGGGGGCCACGCACCCGATCCTCGGCAGGATCGGCCGCGACGCCCGGGTCTGTCCACGCTGCGGCATGATCCGCGACGCCGATGCCCGCACCCCGGTCTCCGGGATGGTCGTCGACACCCCGGAGATCTGGCGGTGCGGCGACACCCAGGAGATCGGGTTGCGCTTCCGGGTGAGCGGGACCGGGGGAGACGGCCCCACGAAGGTCGCGGCCGGGATCTTCATGGCCAACGCCGCGAAGAACGGCATGGACTTCCCCACGCCGAGCTTCGTCGACCTGGATGCCGAGGGGCGGGGTGAGCTGCGCGCCGGTGTGCGGGTCCCTCAGGGGGCCCGGATGCACCAGGAGTACGTACGGGGCCTCGTCGTCGCCGAGGGCACGATCTCGTTCGTCACCCGCCCGGTGTGGGTCCGCCCGGCTGCCGTCGGCCCGGTCCCGCTGACGCTCACGACGCGGGCGTAGGCGCCCCGCACCCGTGGGGGGCGGGCCCCAGCCTACTTCGGCAGGGCACCCGCCTCAGGGCCGGACTCGGGATGCGCCCGTTCGCCGCTCCGGGAGCCGGCCCCGCACCCCCCCCGTACGGGGGCCGGCGCCCGGCACTTCCCACGCCCGGAGAGCGAACCCGTGAGCTGCTCTCGTCCCGCTCGGCCCGTCCGCATGCGCCGCCCATCACGGCCCGTACACCCGAAACCGAACCATCCCCGCAGCGCGGGGGTCCTTCGGGGCCGATGCCTCGGTCCACGTCTGGAAGGTCCACACCCATGTCCGAGACAACCGTCACCACGACGGCAGTTCCGGCCTCCTACGCCCAGGAAGGTCTCTGGCTCCTCGAGCAGCTCGGGGCCGGACCGGTGGCCAACAACCTGCCCATGGCCTGGCGCATCGCCGGGCCCGTCGACCCCGAAGCGCTGCGTGCCGCCCTGAGCCTGGTCGCGCGGCGAAACCCCGTCCTGCTCTCGCGCTGTGCCTGGGGCGACAGCGGCGAGGCGCTGCTGCTCTCCCAGGAGTACGAGCCCTCCCGGATTCCGTTCGAGATCGTCCGCGGCGTCCCCGAGGAGCGGGCGCTCGCTGACATCCACGACGTGTGCCTACGGCCCTTCGCGCCCGACACGCCGCTGCTGCGGGCCGGGGTGTGGGTGCCGGAGCACGGCGGGGACACCCTCTTCCTCCTGGTGATCAGCCACCTCGTCTTCGACGGCGGCTCCGAGGAGTCCTTCTTCGGCGAGCTGCGTGCCGCATATCTGCACGTCACCCAAGGTGTCCCGCTGCCCGCCGCCCCCGAGCCGTTCGCGCGCTTCGCCCGCGAGCAGCGCGACCGGTTCGCCGATACGGGGCAGGCCGAGCGCGTGGCACGGATCGCCGCCCGGACCCCGGTGCCACAGGCCGTACCGCTGCCGCAGTCGCCGACCGGACCCGGCCCCGACGACGCGTCCGAGGCGGCTCGCCAGTACACGATGCTCGACGCGGAACGGCTTGCCGACGCGCGGCAGTTCGGCCGCCGACGTGGCGCCTCCGAGGCCGTCGTGCTGCTTGCCGCGCTCGTCGCCACCGCCGCGCGGCTCGTGGACCGCGAGGAGTGCACCGTCCTCATGCCGTACGCCAACCGGGTCTCCGACTGGGCCCGTGGCGTCATCGGCCCCTGTCTGAACAGCCTCTACCTCACGGCAGAAGCCCCCGCCGATCTCACCTTCGGCGAACTGGTCGACGCCGTACGGGACATCGCCTTCACCGCGTACGAGGACGCCGACGTGCCCGCCGAGGCACTGCGCGCCCACTGGTCGCGTGGTGGTGCCGAGGCCCGCAGCAACCTGATGCTGAACCTCTTCCCGCACGAGCGCGCCGAGCTGTCCCTGCCGGGCTGCACCACGCGCCGCCTCAGCTGGGAGGAGACCCCCGTCCGGGCCCGCGCCGACCTCTGCGTCTACGGGTGGCCGCAAGACGGCGGGCTGCGCCTGGAGTTCCTGCACCGCACCGCCGCGCTCACCGCCGCCGACGCCGCGTCCTTCGCGGCATCGCTCACCGGGCTGCTCGCCCAGGGCGTCGCAAGCCCCGGCACGCGCCTGGCGGACCTCACGCTCGACGGGGCGGACCGGGTCCGCGCCGCGCTCACGGCGCCGCTCGCGGCGCGCCCCGGCACGACGGTCGTCGAGCAGGTGTGGGCCGCAGCGGCCCGCCACCCCGACGCCGTCGCCCTGCGCGCACCCGAGGGGGAGACGACCTACCGCGCCCTCACGGAGCGTGTGGACCGCGCGGCAGCCGGGCTCCTGGCGCGGGGTCTGCGCCCGGGGCAGACGGTGGCCGTGGACGCCGACCACTCGACGCACACGGTCCTCGCGGTCCTGGCCGTGCTGCGCGCGGGCGGTGTCCTGCTCCTGCTGCAGGACGGCCTCCCGGCGGCCCGCCGCACGGCGATCCTCGAACTGGCCGCTCCCGCACTGCACTTGAGGCGCGGTGCGGAGCTGCCCCAAGCCGCCCCCGGTACTCTTCCGCTCCCGGGCGCCGACGACCCGGCCTACGTCTTCTTCACCTCGGGCTCCACCGGCGTTCCCAAGGGCGTCCTCGGTCGGCACGGTGGCCTCGGGCACTTCCTCGCCTGGGAGCGCGGCCTTCTCGCCACCGGGCCGGGCGACCGCGTCGCCTGGCGCACCAACCCCGGCTTCGACGTCGTACTGCGCGACCTGTTCCTGCCGCTCGTCTCCGGCGCCACCCTCGCCGTCCCCGCGCCCGGCGACCTCGACGACCCGGCCGCGACGCTGCGCTGGCTCGCCGCGGCCGGCGTCACCACGCTGCACATCACGCCGAGTCTCGCCGATCTCCTTGCCATCGAGCACGCCGACGACCCCACGTCCGTCCCCGCCGCCCTGCGGGCCGTGCTCTTCGCCGGGGAGCCGCTCACCGGGCAGGCCGTGTCCCGCTGGCGCGCGCAGTTCGGCACGGGCGCGCGGCTCTTCAACCTGTACGGACCCACCGAGACGACTCTCGCCAAGTGCGCGTACGAGATACCGGACCAGCCCGCCGACGGCGTCCAGCCCATCGGCACCCCGCTGCCCGAGACGCAGGTAGTGGTTCTCCGGCCCGACGGCAACCCTGCGGGCATCGGCGAGATCGGCGAGCTGACCATCCGCACCCCGCATCGCTCCCTCGGCTACCTCGGCGTCGTCGACGACCACGCTGCCGAGCGCTTCGCCGTCAACCCGTACCGTGACGCCCCCGACGACGTGCTGTACCGCACCGGCGACCTCGGACGGCTGCGCGCCGACGGGTTGCTCGACATTCTCGGCCGCGCCGACGACGAGGTGAAGGTCCACGGCGTGCGCGTCCAGCCCGCGGAGGTGGCCGCCGCGCTGCGCGCACACCCCGGCGTCGAGCAGGCCGCCGTCGTCAAGAGCACGGGCGGCCACGGCCTCATCGGCTACGCGGTGCCCGCCGCGGGCACCGCACTCGACGAGACCCAGGTGCTGCGCCACGTCGCCGCCCTGCTGCCCCCGGCGTTCGTGCCCGCCAGGCTCGTCCCGCTCGACCGGATGCCGCTGCTGCCCAACGGCAAGGTCGACAAGCGGTCCCTGCCACAGCCCCACGACCTCCTCAGGCAGGTCGAGCCCGTCGCTCCGCGCACCGCCGGCGAAGCCGCCGTCGTCGAGGTGTTCCAGGAGGTCCTGGACGCCGAACGGGTCGGCGTGCACGACGAGTTCCTCGCCCTCGGCGGCCACTCGCTGCTCGCCATGCGCGCCGCGGCCCGGCTGCGCAAGCGCTTCGGGGTACGGGTTCCCGCGTCCGTCGTCCTGGATCGAGCCACCCCCGCGGTGCTCGCCGACTGGCTGGCGCGCCAGGCTCCGCAGAGCGCCGCGGGCCGTGCGCCCGGAGCCACCGAACTGCCCTACCCCGCCGGGCTCGGCCAGGAGCGCATGTTCTTCCTCGAAGAGGTCACCGCCGCCGAGCCGGGCGTCTACAACATCCCCTGGTGCTTCCGGCTGCGGGGCCCCCTCGACCACGACGCCCTGCGCACCGCGCTGCTGCGGCTCACCGAGCGGCACACCCCGCTGCGCACCGGCTTCGACGTCACCCAGGACGGCCTGATCGCCCACCCCAGGCCTGCCGCCGACGTCTTCGACTTCCGCACCGTGACCCTGCCGGGCCCGGATGCGCTCGACGGCTTCGTCCGTGAGGAGCTGGCCTGTCCGTTCGACCTGCGCGCGGGCCGCACCGTCCGCATCGCGCTCGCCGAACTCGGGCCCGAGGACGCCGCGCTGGTCGTCACCGTGCACCACATCGCCGCCGACGGCTGGTCCCTCTCCGTCCTCCAGGACGAACTGTCCGCCCTCTACGCCGTCGCCGTCGGGACGCCCGGCGAGACCGAGCCCGCCGCCCCGGAGGGCGGCTACGCCGACTTCGCCCTGTGGCAGCGTGCACACACCCGGGAGTCGGAGGCCGACGGGCGGCTCGCCGAGGCCGCTGACCGGCTGCGCGGCGCACCCGACCGCTACGGCATGCCCACCGACCGGCCACGCGGCCGCCGCCAGACCTATCGCGGCGACCGCGTGGAACTCGCCCTGGACGGCGCCTTCGTGGCGGGGCTGCGCGCTGCCGCCCACCGCCGCGCCACCACCCCGTTCGCGCTGCTCACCGCCGCCACGGCCGCAGCGGTCGCGGCCCGGGGCGGCGACCGTGAACTGGTCCTCGGCGCGGCCGTCGCCAACCGGCCCGAGCCGTTCCACCAAGAGCTGATCGGCTGCTTCATCAACACCGTGCCGCTGCGCCTCGAGGTGCCGGCCGGGGGGCTGCTCGACGACCTGATCTCCGCCACCGCCGCCGAGACGTCCCGGGCGCTCGCCGACGCGGACATCCCCTTCGAACGGCTGCTGACCGAGCTGGACGTGGAGCGCACCGCCAACCATCCGCCGGTCTTCCAGGTCATGATCGTCATGCAGCAGGCCGAGCCGGCGGGGCTGCGAATTCCCGGCGTCGAGGTCACCTCGGTCCCCGACGCCAGGACCACCGCCAAGACCGATCTGAGCCTCATCGCCCACCTCGACGGCGTCCGTCCCACGCTCACCGTGGAATACAACGCCGACCTGTTCGACGCGGCGACCGCCCGGACGGTCCTCGACCACATCCACCACCTGCTGACCCTCGCCGACGTGCCCCGCGCCCGGCACGACGCGCTGCCGCCCGCCCAGCTCGCCGCCGAACTCGCCCTCGCCGCGGGCCCCGCGGTGCCCTTCACCGCCGACGAGCCGCACGACCTGCTCACCGGCATCCGCGCCCAGGCCGCCCGCACCCCCGGCGCGCCCGCCGTGTCGTACGCGGGCCGCACCCTCAGCTACACCGAGCTGATCGGCCTCGCCGACGCCCACGGCCACGAGCTGCGGGCGCGCGGCGTCGGCAACGGCGACATCGTCGCCGTCCACCTGGAGCGGTCCACGGAGATGGTGGTGGCGCTGCTAGCCGTGCTCGCCGCGGGTGCCGCCTACCTCCCGCTCGACACCGCGGCCCCGGCCGAACGGCTGCGGCTCATGATGGACACGGCACAGGTCACCGCCCTGCTCACCGCGGAGGGCGGCGTGCCGGACGAACTGCGCCGCACGCACACCCTCCATGTCGACCTGGGCGCCGCGCCGAAAGAGCCGACCGGCGCGACCGTGCCGCCCGGCTCACCCGCGTACTGCATCTTCACCTCCGGCTCCACCGGCACCCCCAAGGGCGTCCTCGTCCCCCACCTGGCGATCGTCAACCGGCTGCGCTGGATGCAGAGCGCCTACGGCCTGGACGCCACCGACACGGTCCTGCAGAAGACCCCGTACACCTTCGACGTGTCCGTGTGGGAGTTCTTCTGGCCGCTGCTCACCGGCGCCCGCATCGTCATGGCCCGCCCCGGCGGCCACCGCGACCCCGGCTATCTGATCGAGGAGATCCGCCGCGAGGGCGTCACCACGCTGCACTTCGTGCCGCCGATGCTCGCCGCGCTCCTCGAACACCCCGAGGCGGGCACCATCGGCGCGTCGGTGCGCCGGGTCGTCTGCTCCGGTGAGGCTCTGGAGGGCAGCCTGCGCGACCGCTTTCACGCGCTGGTCGGCAACACCCTCCTGGAGAACCTGTACGGTCCGACCGAGGCCGCCGTCGACGTCTCGCGGCACAGCGCCACGCCCGAGGAGTCCGGCACCACCGTCCCCATCGGCACGCCCATCGACAACATCCGGCTCTACGTCCTGGACCGCGACACCCTGCGCGTCACCCCGCCCGGCGGCGTCGGCGAACTCCACATCGGTGGCACGGGCCTCGCCGTCGGGTACGTCGGCAGGCCCGACCTGACCGCCGACCGCTTCGTCCCCGACCCGTTCGCGCGATCCGGCGACGAGGGCGCCCGGCTCTACCGCACCGGCGACCTGGTCCGCCGGCTGCCCGACGGCGCCCTGGAATACCTCGGCCGCACCGACTTCCAAGTGAAGATCCGCGGCGTACGCATCGAACTCGGCGAGATCGAGGAGCGCCTCGCCGCCCAGCCCGAGGTCGGCGACGCCGTCGTCCTGGTCCACGAGAACGCCGGCGGCGGCAAGGAACTCATCGCCTACGCCACCCGGCGCCCCGGTGCCCGGGCAGAAGGGCCCGAGCTCGTCGATCGGCTGCGGGAGTTCCTCCCCGACTACATGTGCCCGGCGCTCGTCGTACTCCTCGACGCGTTCCCGCTCGGCGCCACCGGCAAGGTCGACCGGCGCGCCCTTCCCGACCCGCAGCTGTGGCGACCTGACACCGCCGCCTACGAGGAGCCCACCACCGAGCAGGAGCGCGTCCTCGCCGCCATCTGGACCGAGGTCGTCAAGCCCGCCGCCCCGGTCGGCGCCGGAGACAACTTCTTCGCCCTGGGCGGCGACTCCCTCAGCGCGGTACGCGTCGTCGGCGCCGCCGCAGAACAGGGCTGGCAGCTCGGCCTCGACGATGTCTTCACCGCCCGCACCCTGCACGACCTCGCTGTCGCCCTCACCCCCGCGCAGGCGCCCCGACAGGTCGCCGCACCCCGCGACTTCATGATGCTCAGCGACGCCGACCGTGCGCTGCTCGGACTCTGAAACCTTCTGGAACCCCTGGAGCAAAAGATGACCACGGCCATACCGCGGCGCCGCCCCGCCACGAGCTCGGTGACGGACGCCTATCCGCTCTCCCGCCTGCAGGCGGGCATGATCTACCACGCCGAGCTGGAGGGCGACGCCTCCTACTACCACGACATCTACTCGCTGCGCGTCCACGGCCCCTGGCAGGAGGACGCCTTCAGAGCAGCCGTCGACGGTCTCGTCGCCGCCCACGAGGTGCTGCGCACCTCCTTCGAACTCGCCAAGTTCAGCGAGCCGTTGCAGCTGGTCCACTCCGCCGTCGAAGCCCCGGTCGAGGTCGTCGACCTGCGCGGCGTCGAAGACTGGACGGCGGTGCTCGACGCCTGGCGGCACGCCGAGACCCAGCGGCCCTTCGACTTCGCGCAGGCCCCGCTCTTCCGGATGGTCGTCCACCTCCTGGACGACGGACAGTTCCACTTCTGGTGGTCCTTCCACCACGCGATGATGGACGGCTGGAGCCTGCACTCCGCGGTCACCGAGCTGTTCGCCGGCTACACCGCGATCCGCCAGGGCCGCGCCCCGCAGTTCACCACCCCGCGCACCCGTTACCGCGACTACATCGCGCTGGAGCTCGACGCCCTCGACGACCCCCGCCAGCGCGACTTCTGGCGCGGACGCCTTGCCGGGGCCGAGCCCGCCACCCTGCCGACACCGCCGCGCCGCACCACCGCCGAACTCGACTCCACCGTCGAGGTCGAGTGGCACGACATCCCGGCGCCCGTCCTCGCCTCGCTCACCGAGCTGGCCACCAGGCTCCGCGTCCCCGTCCGCACGGTCCTGCTCACCGCGCACCTGCGCGTCGTGTCCGCCCTGCTCGGCCGCAGCGACGTCATCACCGGCGTGGTCGGCAACGGCCGCCCGGAGACCACCGATGCCGAACAGGTCAAGGGCCTCTTCCTCAGCACGTATCCGCTGCGCACCCGCATCCCGGAGGCCTCCTGGGCCGACTTCGCGACCGCCGTGTTCGCGGAGGAGACCGCGATCCTGCCGAACCGGCGCTATCCGCTGGCCGCGATGGTCGAGGAAACCGGCTGGAGCCCATTCGACCTGGTCTTCGACTTCCGCCGCTTCCGCAGCTACGAAGGGCTGGCCGAGCAGGACGACACCCACTTCGACCTCGGCGCCTACTACGAGCACACCAACTTCCCGCTCACCTCCGGCTTCGTGATGAATCCGGACGGCACCGAACTGCGTCTCCAGTTCCGCTACGACGCCCGACGCTTCGACACCGACGACACCGCCCGCATCGCCCGCGCCTACCTCTCGGTTCTGGCCCGTATCGCCTCCGACCCCGAGGAGCCGGTGCTCACCGAGCCCGCCCTCGCCCCCGAGGACGTCGCCGCCCTCACCCGGCACGCCACCGGGCCCTGGCAGGAGGCCGACGGGCCGCGCGGCGCATACCAGCGCATCGAACGCGCCGCGGCCCGCGCGGGGCACGACACCGCGGTGCGTGCCGTCGACGGTGAGCAGAACTACCTCGAACTCCTGGAGGCCGCAGGCCGTATCGCGGGCTACCTCCAGGACGCCGGGGTGCGGCGCGGCGACCCGGTCGGTGTCTGCATGAACCGCACCGCGCTGCTCGTCCCCACCCTGCTCGCGATCTGGCGGATCGGCGCCAACTACGTTTCCCTGGATCCCAGTTACCCCCTCGATCGGCTGCGCTACATCGCCTCGCACAGTGGCGCGGGCTTCGTCCTGCACGATGCGGCGTCCGCGTCCGTCGCCTCCGAACTGGAACCCGCCGCACTGCCCGTCGAGACGGCTGCGACCCACGGACGCTCCGCCGACCCGGTCGAGGTGACCGGCGACGAACTCGCGTACACCATCTACACCTCCGGCTCCACCGGCCTGCCCAAGGGCGTCCAGGTGCCGCACGGCGCCGTCGTCAACTTCCTCGACGCGCTCATCGACCGCCTCAGCCTCGACAAGGACCACACCTTCCTCGCGACGACGTCGATCAGCTTCGACATCCACGTCAACGAGATGTACGTACCGCTGGTCCTCGGCGCCCCCATGGTGCTCGCCGCCCGCAGCCAGGTCTCCGACGGCGCCGCGCTGCGCGACCTCATCGAGGCCGAGCCCGATCTGGTCGCCCAGGGCCCGCCGGCCTTGTGGCGGATGCTGCTCGACGCCGGCTGGCGCCCGCACGGCATGGCCGCGGTCCTCTGCGGCGGCGAGGCCTTCCCGCGCGACCTCGCCGAGAAGCTCACCCGCGACGGCGTGCCCGTGTGGAACATGTACGGTCCCACCGAGACCACCGTGTGGTCCGCGGTCGGCCGCGTCGACGGCGGCGACGCCACCGTGCCCATCGGCCGCCCGGTCCGCAACACCACCCTGTGGGTGCTCGACGAGCACATGCACCCGGTGTTCCCCGGCGTGCCCGGCGAGCTGTACATCGGCGGCGACGGTGTCGTCCGCGCCTACCACGACCGGCCCGACCTGACCGCCGACCGCTTCGTGCCCGACCCGTTCGCGGGCGCCGGCCGCCCCGGCGCCCGCCTCTACCGCACCGGCGACCTGGTGCGCACCGCTGACGACGGCACCTTCGAGTACCTGGAGCGCGTCGACCTCCAGGTCAAGGTGCGCGGCTATCGCATCGAGCTGGAGGAGGTCGAGGCCCGGCTCGGCGCTCACCCCGACGTCTCCGCCGCCGTCGTCGCGGCGCCGCTCGGCTCCGACGGGGAGCGCGTCCTCGCCGGGTACGCGGTCGCCGCGCCCGGTGTCGACGGGACCGCGTTGCGTGCCTGGTGCGCCGAGGCCCTGCCCGACTACATGGTGCCGCAGGCGTGGGTTCTCCTCGACGCGCTGCCGCTCACACCCAACGGCAAGGTCGACCGCAAGTCGCTGCCCGGCGTCGGCGAGGCGGTGACCGCCACCGCCGACTCCACGGCCCCCGCGAGCGAGACCGAACGGGCCGTTGCCGCGATCTGGAGCGAGGTCCTCGGCATCACCGGCACCGGCGTGCACGCCAACTTCTTCGACCTGGGCGGCCATTCGCTGCGCGCTCTGCGCGTGGTCCTGAAGATCCGCGACGAACTGGGCGTGGACGTACCGGTCGCGACGCTGCTCCAGGCCTCCACGATCCGCCGCCTGGCAGCCGTCATCGACCGGCAGACGGGCGGCGGCGCGGAGGCGGACCGGCCGCTGCTGGTGCCGCTCAACTCGACCGGTGCGACCCCACTGTTCCTCTTCCACCCGCTCGGCGGCCACATCTTCGGATACGGGCCGCTCGGCCGGAACCTGGACGGCGAGGTCAGCGTGTACGGGATACGCGCCAAGGGCATGGAGCCCGGCGAGGAGCCGACCGACTCCATGGCGGCGCTCGTCGACCGCTACCTGACCGAGATCAGGGCCGTGCAGCCCGAGGGTCCCTACCGCCTCGCGGGCTGGTGCATGGGCGCCACGGTCGCCGTGGAGACCGCCCGCAGGCTCCGCGCCGAGGGCGCGGAGGTCGCCTATCTCGGCCTGATCGTTGCCAACCCCTTCGACCAAGCGCCCGGCATCCTGCTCCACGACGAGACGGCGTTGGTCCACCACATGCTCGGGCAGGGCACCGACGTCACGTACGAGGAGCTGGCCGCCCTGTCCGGGCTCGACGAGCAGATCGAGCGGGTTTTCAGCCGTAGCCGCGAGTCGGGGCAGCTCCGCGACGACGTCACGAGCCTGGCGGACGCGCACCGGCTGCTCGCGGTGTACCAGGCCAACGCGAAGGCCATCACCGCCCGGGAGCCGGCTCCCTACGACGGCGCCGCGCAGGTGTTCGTCCTCCCGGCGGACGGCTTCCAGCCGGCCGACATGGGCTGGTCGAAGGTGATCACGGGTGCCGTGACCCTGCAGGAACTCCCGGGTCTGCCCACGGACTTCCTCGACCCGGAGAACGTCAGCCGCCTCGCGGACATCCTCGCGGAGGAGCTGAACGGGACGGCGCATGCCTGACCCGGACCGCCCGCAGGCGGCCCCCGCCCCGGCCCGCATGCCGGAAGCGGTCCCCGCTCCCGCGACGCACCCGACCGCTGTCTCAGCCCCCGCCGCGTCTCGCGGCCCCGCCCCGTACGGAAAGGCCACATCATGACTGCCGCATCCGCATCCGCATCCGCTTCCGCCTTCACTGTCGTCCGCAACGCCGAGGAGCAGTACTCCGTCTGGTTCACCGGCCGTCCCCTGCCCGCCGGCTGGTCCGAGGTCGGGGTCACCGGCAGCCGGGCCGACTGCCTCGCCCACATCGAGAGCGTCTGGACCGACCTGCGTCCGCTCACCCTCCGCTCCGCGCTCGCCGCGGGAAAGGCGGCCTGAACCGTGTTGACCGTCTACACCACCGCCCCCTCCTCACACGGCGTCACCGGACCCGAGTTCCGGCAGAAGGCCGTCGATGTGGCCCGGTGGACCGAGGCCGCCGGGCACCGCGGCCTCCTCGTCTACACCGACAACACCCTCGTCGACCCTTGGCAGGTCGCCCAGCTCCTGATCGAGCGCACCGAGTCGTTGGTACCGCTCGTCGCAGTGCAGCCGCTCTTCCGGCACCCCTTCGACGTGGCCCGCGCCATCAGCTCGCTCGGCTTCCACTACGGCCGCCAGGTCGACCTGAACCTTGTGACCGGCGGCTTCGCCGGCCACATGCGGGAGCTCGGCGACGTGCTCGACCACGACGAGCGCTACCTCCGCCTCACCGAGTACGGGAAGATCGTCAACAAGCTCCTCGGAGGCGTCCGCCCGGTCACCCACCTTGGCAACCACTACGGCCTCAACGGCGTCCAGCTCACGATTCCGCTGCCCGCCGAACTGACGCCCCGGATGTACGTCTCCGGCTCGTCCGAGGCGTGCGAGGAGGCGCGGCAGTCGCTCGGCGCGATCCGCCTGTCCTACCCCCGTGCCTTCGCGGACTACGCCGAAACCCCCGGCGCGCTGCGCGGCAACGGCATCCGGCTCGGCATCATCGCCCGTGAGACCGCGGAGGAGGCGTGGCGCATCGCACATGAGCGCTTCCCCCAGGATCAGTTGGGGGAAAGGCTGCACGACGTGGCGGCCGGGCAGGTGGAGTCCCGCTGGCACCAGAACCTCTCTGCCGACGCCCAGCGCTCGGCGGCGCCGAGGGACGGCTACTGGCTCTACCCGTTCCGCGCCTACAAGACGTTCTGCCCGTATCTGGTGGGCAGCTACGTGGAGGTGGCGGGACTCATGGGCCAGTACCTCGACCTCGGGATCACCGCGCTGATTCTCGACGTGCCGCGCGAGGAGGACGACCTGCATCATGCCGGGATCGCGCTGCGCCTGGCCCAGCGGGAACCCGTGGCTTCCTGACCTGCCGATCTCGCCGATCTCGCCGATCCCGCCGGTCTTTCCGGTCTCCCAAGAGTGACACCGCCGCCGGGCGCGCCCCATGGCGCCCGGCGGCACCACCCACTCCGTAATGCACCATGGCAGGGGCATCGCCGCCCGCTACGGCATCGCCCCGCGAGAAGAGAGAGCCATCATGACCGTTACCAGCCCTTGGCTGCGGCGGCTCGGCCCGCCCCTCGACGCGGGCGCTGAGCTGATCTGCTTCCCGCACGCGGGCGGTTCCGCGGTCGCCCACCGGCCACTGGCCGCCGTCCTCGCGGGGCGCGTCGCGGTCACCGGCGTCCAGTACCCCGGCCGCCAGGACCGCATCGCCGAGCCCGTCGTCACTGATCTGCACGCTCTCGCCGATGCCGTCGCGCAGCAGCTTGCCGCAGCGGACGCCGGCATCCCGCGGGTGTTCTTCGGGCACAGCATGGGCGCGATCGTCGCGTACGAGACGGCGCTGCGCCTCGGCGACGCGGGCCCCGTGCACCTCATCGCCGCGGGCCGCCCCGCTCCCTCCCGCATCCGCGACACGCACGCCCATCTGCTGTCCGACGACGCCCTCCTGGAGCAGGTCGTCGAACTCGGCGGCACCGAGGTGGAGTTGCTGGACCATCCGGAACTGAGGGAGCTCGTCCTGCCGGTCATCCGTGGTGACTACCGTGCGAGCGAAACCTACCGGCAACGCGAGGGCCAGGGGCTCGGCTGCCCCGTGACCGTCCTTGTCGGCGATGCCGACCCCCTGACCCCGCTCGCCGATGCCCGCGCCTGGGCCCCGCACACCATGGGGCCCTGCCGGGTGCGAGTGCTCCCGGGCGACCACTTCTTCGTGAGCGGGCACTGGGGGACCGTGGCCGACGTCGCGCGGCAGGCGCTGGAGGCCGTACCGGCATGAACACGCCGGCCCGGCGCGTCGGGGAGCCGCTGCCGCCCGCCACAGCCCGGGCCGAAGTGCACTGGGACCGGCTGCTGTTCAGTGCCGAGGAGTCCGTCTACAAGTTCTGGTCGCCGCTGACAGGGCACTGGCTCGGTCTCGATGAGGCGGAGGAGACGTTCGCCGAGTCCCGGAGATCCGGCTGTCGCGGAGCAGCCCCCTGGGGGACCTGCCTGGCCCGCCACCGTCGAAGTGACCCGCGCCGCCCGAGCAGTATTCCTGCTGGGGCGGCCAGGGGCCACCGACCATAGG